>NZ_JARPZC010000014.1:0-85915 GCF_031927985.1 Enterococcus dongliensis | reverse complement strand
TTCTTTTTCAACACTCTTAACACCAACTTCGGCACGTTCGCCAATGATAACGAGTGGTAACGTTTGAACGTCCTCTTTTTCTTCTTTGGTTTGTTGTTTGAAAAGAATTTTCCACCCTTCTTGCTTTGGTGTCTTTCCGATCGATTGAAACAGCAAATCAGCTACTTTCGTTTGTATCTTGGTTTCTTCATACAAGTAATCAGGTAAAAACATGGCAACGGTCGTTTTAACGACTAAAGCATAAATTTTTCGTTGTAAATCGTCCATTTTCGCTAATGCAGATTCGGTAGGTACTTGTTTTGTTGGGATAATGGCGTGGTGTTCCTGTACCTTACTACCGTCCACATAACGCTTTCTAGGCTCTGTTTGAACCATTTCAAGATCAAGTCCTAAAAAACCGCTATATTTGCCAAAATTCGCTTTTAAATAAGCAAATTCGTTCTCTGTAATAAATGGTGTATCTGTTCTTGGATAACTCAATAATTTTGCTTCATACAGTCCTTGCATAGCTTTTAAAGTTTGGCTCGCTGTCGCTTTATAAAGCTGATTGACTTTTGATTGCAAACTACTTAAAGAAAACAAACTCGGACTATTCGTTTTCTTCTCTTTGGTTTGAACATCAGCAATTATCCCCTCTTGATTGCCTATTTTAGCTTGTTTAGAAGAAACAAAAGCTAAAAGCTCCTCTTGGGTTTTAAAACGCTGTGTGGGGCTTAGAACGCCCTTAAACGACCCTTGGTTTACTTTTATACTAGCTTCCACCTCGAAAAAAGGTTCTTTTTTAAAATTCTCTATGGCTTCCTGGCGCTGAAAAATAAGGTATAAGGTGGGCGTTTGAACACGTCCTAGTGAAAATGTACCTTGTACGCCCTTCTGTTGTAAATTTAACGTATACAAAGGGCTTGCGTTCATGCCGATCAACCAATCGGCAATTTGGCGTGTTTGCGCTTCTTGATAAAAGGGATAGTAATTCATTCCAGGTTGCAAATTTTGAAAACCGCTTCGGATTACATCTTTTTCTAAGCTATTGATCCATAGTCTTTTAAATGTTTTATCTTTTGAAAAGGCATTTGCTTTATGGATAATCGACCAGGCGATATTTTCACCTTCTCTGTCGCTATCTGTTGCAACAATAATTGTATTTGCCTTTTTGAGAAGTTCTGCAACAATTTTAAACTGCTTTCCCTTATCTTTTGCAACTTCAAAATCGTATCGATCAGGAAAAATCGGCAAAGATTCAAGTTTCCAATTTTGCCACTTTTCGTCATAATGACCTGGTTCTGCTAATTCCACTAAATGCCCAAAACCAAAGGTGATAAACGTTTCATCTGTAAATAGTGGGTCTTTGATCTCAAAATAACCGTCTTTTTTGGTGCTTTGTTTTAAAGCACTTGCGTAGGCTAATGCCTGGCTTGGTTTTTCAGCTAAAATAACCGTACTCATTAACTATCCCTCTTTTCATTGTTTTTTCTTTGATCGACTGTCACGTTATATCTTGCTCGATACCTTCTAAACGTTCGGCGATTGATTCCAGTTTGTTCTTCAACTTCTTTATCGGATAAACCATTCAAAAACAAATCGAAAGCATGCTTTAAACGTGGATCATTTTCTTTAAATTTATGCTGACGACCTTTGAATTTGCCTTTTTTCTTAGCAATTTCGATTCCTTGTGCCTGACGTTCCTTAATTTTTTTTCGTTCTGATTCTGCTTGATACTTGTACAATTCAATGACAAGGCTATTAATCAAACGCCTTAAATTTTCATCTTCAATACCATTCATTGAGGGTAAATTTAAGACTTCCAGGGTTGCCCCCTTAATTTGAATTTGATTCATCAATTCTGTTAATTCTTTATTATTTCGTCCTAATCGATCTAATTCAGTAACAATAACAATATCCCCTTCACGAATATAGTTAAGCATAGCTTGTAATTGTGGGCGTTCGACCGATTGACCGCTTAATTTGTCTGAAAAGACCTTAGAAACGCCCTGTAACGCTTGTAATTGCCGATCTAAGTTCTGTTCTTTGCTACTGACACGTGCATAACCAATTTTAGCCATTTTCAACCAACCTCTAAAATTCTCTCGGTTGCAATAACCAATCAGCTATATCTACTTTTTCAATTTCAAATTGCTTATCAGAAATTGTCTTTTCGTAAGCGATAAAATCTTGCGCATATTGTTGCTCATTAAAAATAGCCACCACTTCGTCATTTTCTAAAACTCGATAAATAAATTTTTTCATTTTACTCCTCCTATTATGCCCAACTTAAATGACCTATTCACCAAGTCAATTATACTGCTAAAACCATATTAGGACAAATAAGTATACTCTATTGACCTAACAAAGATAGAAATTCAAAAAAACAAGTGTTCGCTACGCTCTCACTGCCCCTCGACGTTTTAGTAGCCTTTCCCTCACTTCGTTCAGTCCAAGCCAACTAAAAATTTTCGGGCTACTCTCTCCTTTACCCTAAAAAAATAAATCAAAATGCAGTCTTTTAATCCCTTCTAGTTAATCAAACAAAAAACGAGAACGAAAAACAAAGGCCTCAACGTCGCAAAGAGGGTAAAAATCTCTTAAAGGGATTTTTGCCCTCTTTGCGACGTTGAGGTCTACTTGGAATTTCTTCTATCAAATTAAGCTTAAGTAAATTTTCAATCGCTCCATACATAGTTCCTGCTGCTACCTTAACTGATCCATCACTTAACTTATCAATTTCTTGAATAATAGCATATCCATGAACGGGTGTAGTTAAAACTAAAATAATCTTAATTGTCAAATTAAGATATAAAAAAAGAAATACAACTAGTTTCTAAAAAACAACTAAAGATAGTTGCTTATTAATATAAATGTAAATACGTATCAGAGATATAAATGTAATGGCATGGCTTTGCTCCTGGAGACAAGATTAATTTGTCATACCCCAACGTGTATGTTTCTTGATCGGTTTGCACGACCACTTCTTTGTTGTTGGAGTCGATGGAAATAGCTTCACTATTTGGTCGTACGTCTAAATTGAACCTTGCTCGCAAAGATTCTGGAGTTTGAACTAACAAATCCGTCCGTTCATCAATTTCTCCAGCGACATAATAAGGCAAACCACAATTAGCAAATGACACATATGGCCCTTTTTCTAACACGATAACTTCTGCTCTTTCATCCAAACGTCTTAACCGTGTAGCAGCAGACATACCACCTGCTACACCACCAATAATGACAATTCTCATTAATTCTTGCCTCCTTTTTTTGCTCCTGCCCATGCCATCATGCCGCCACGGACGTTGATAACATCATGTCCTTGTTTCAGCAATATTTTCGTCGCTCGTTTACTGCGCATCCCAGATTGTCACACTACGTAGACTTGACCCTTCGGGGTATAGGTAGAAACTTTAGCCAATGGAATATTTTTTGCACCTGGAATATGACCAATTTTGAATTCATGCGGTTCTCTCACATCAATAATTTGCGGCTTTTCGGATAATTTATTCTCCAGTTCAGTAGTCGAAATCGTAGGTGTTTTTTTGAAAAACATATTTTTACTCCTCATAATAGTAATTATTCTGCTGTTACTTTTTCCATTAAATACTCTTTTAGTACTTCTTTTGGTTGGTAGCCAACTATTTTTTCAATAGGCTGACCATCTTTATATAAAACCATGGTAGGAATGCTCATAATGCCCAGTTGACTAGCTATTACATTGTTTTCGTCAATGTTCAACTTTGCAATTTTAATTTCAGGTGCAAATTCTGCTTCTAATTCTTCTAATACTGGTCCTAACATCTTACATGGCCCGCACCAAGGAGCCCAAAAATCGACTAATGTAATACCCTCTTTTACTTCTGATGCTAATGTTATATCAGTTACTTTTACTGTCATTTGATTGTTCCTCTCCTTTTATCTTATGTCTGTTATTTCTTTTCAATGAAAATGTACTTGGCACTGGATCATATCCGCCTTTAACAAATGGATGACACCGCATAATACGTGCTGCTCCCATTAGAGACCCTTTTGCTGCTCCGTGTTTTTCAATCGCATCAACAGCATAGTGCGAGCAGGTGGGATAATAACGGCAACTCGGTGGAAACAACGGCGAAATTCCTTTTTGATAACCTTTTATACTTAATAAAATGATATTTTTCATTTATATACCCCCATGCATATTTTTTGTAAAGCATTTTTCAAAAAGAATAAAAACGACCATAATATGTCGGTATTTCCGAATCTTGTATTAAGAGCTAGTGGATAAAGTTACATGACCTTCCTCCCTATGGGCAAAAAAAACTATAGAGGACACTTTTTTTAGTGTCCTCTATAGGGGTCCATTTTAGTTCACGAGAAAGTCTTTTTTATATTTATTTAGCAGCGTCCACTACTTCTTTTAATGTTGATTCAACTTCTCTAGCAATCATTGTCAAATTATCATCTTTGATAATAGTGTCCATGATTTGGAATTCTTATTGGATAGAAATTTCTTTCTAGAACATGATTTCGTCGAAAGTTCTCATTGGTTGAGGATAGGCATGTTCAAAACAATCAGTCCGATATCCTTTTAATCCAGTTGCTGCACTATATAAAAAATTTCATCATAGTTTCGCCCTAGTCGTTCCAAAGATTCGATGACAAAAATATCCTTCTTCCTTAAAAAATGAAGTTCTTTTTGCAATTATTCTCGTGAGGTCTTCTTTTAACTACATAAAATTGTAACCACTGGTTTTAAGAGTAGTGTATCATCCCAAATCATATAATTAATTGACTGCGATTGTTATAAAACTCACGGTAAGCCATATAACTAGCAATAAATGAAGAAATCGCAGTAACTGAAATCAACATAAACATCACAACAATTTGGTAACGAATCGCTTGAACAGGATCAATTCCCGCAAAAATCAACCCTGACATCATACCTGGTAGGCTGACAAGTCCAACCGTTTTTGTTCGGTCAATAGAAGGAGCCATGCCCGTTTTGACGCTTTCTCTTACAATACTCATGGACGCTTGTTTTTTATTGGCTCCCAATGCCAATTTTTCCAATACCTGTTGGCGTTGGTCCGTAAATTTTGAATTCAAAGACCGATAGGTCACTCCAATCGCAGTCATGGCGTTGCTGGCAATCATGCCTGTAATTGGAACGATTTGGGAAGGGGTCCAGTCAATGACTCCTGAAAAAACAAGAATGAGTAAGGACAAGGCTGTTCCTACTCCAATAGCCGTCGTTGAAATTTTAAAAGAGCGGTTGATCCCCTCACTGCGTGTATGGGCGTTATAAGAAGCGTTGAACACAATGAACAAAACCATCGCTAAAGTGAGAAAGTTGTTATCCACTCGTAATACGTAGCTCAATACATATCCAATAAGGAATAATTGAACGACAGCGCGAATTCCCGCAATAAAAATGTCGTTTCCTAATCCCAATTTCTCTTTGTAATCAATCAACAAGGCAACTATCAAGAGGACAGAGGATAAAAGCAAAGAAAGATTACTGATTTCCAAATTGTTTGTCATTTCGATTCCTCCATTTTTCCACCTTTGATAGTAATCAGACGAGAAGCTTGGTCGATTTCTTCCTGGTTGTGAGTGACGGCCAACACCGTAGTTTGTTGGTCTTTCATCATGTCTCGGACTAAATCAAGGACAATCGCTCTGTTTTCTTGGTCCAATGAACTGGTAACTTCATCCAGGAGCAACACTTTCGGTTGATACATCAAATTTCGGACCAATGCAACCCGTTGTTTTTCCCCTCCTGATAGTTCCTTGACCTCTTTCGATAAGTAAGTTTCAGGTATTTGAACTCGTTCTAACAATTTTTTTGCACGTTCCCGATCAAATCCTTCTTCTCTTATGCGGGCAGGAAAAGACAAGTTCTCTTGAACTGTCTCATCGAATAGAGAAGCGTTTTGAAAGAAATAAGAGACTTCTTTTCTATACTCCACAGGATCGATTTTTTGCAGATCCGTACCTCGATAATAAATTTTTCCGGAAGTTGGGGAAAGCAGCGTACCAATTAATTTCAAAAGGGTACTTTTTCCACTTCCAGAAGGACCAGAAAAAACAATCACTTCCCCTTTGTTTACTGTAAAAGAGATATCTTGAAGGATTTGGTTTCCGTTTGCCTGAAAACCAACCTTCTCTAATTGAAACAATGAATCACTCATACCACTTCTCTCCTTTATAAAAAAGCCCTGCACCAGTGGACCATCCATACGGGTGCAGGGCTTTTGTTTCATCCTAGTGTACCTCAGTGTTCGTTTGGATCGTTTTTGGCGTCTTCATGAGTAGGGTGAACCGTTCCTTCAAGGTGATCTGGACCAGCATAAATGGTATACAGTCTGAGCGGCTTATCACCGGTGTTTTCGATGTTGTGCCACATGTCCGCCGGAACAAATACGGCGTCATCATCCATCACTTTTTGTTGAACATGTAAGTTATCTTTAGAAGGCCCCATTTTACACACGCCTTCTCCTTCTTCAATACGGATAAATTGGTCAATGCCTTCGTGCACTTCCAAACCGATGTCATCGCCCGGTTGAATGGACATTACGGTGACTTGCAGTTTACTGCCTGTCCAAATGGTCGTCCGGTAATTATCATTTCCTGTGGTGGCGTCTTCAATATTAATGATATACGGCTTCTTCCCATGATCCTTGTAGTCTATTTCCATCTTCCATTCCTCCTAGTCTTTGTAATGAAACAATGATACCTACTTCTTATTTATAATAATTCTAATTAATGGTACCACATCTAAAATTCTATGCAAAAAAATTAGCTTTTTGGAGAGCGATTCTAAACAAAGACCATATAACGCGCAATTACAATTGGTACCCCTTAATCCTCAGCACATAAAGGAAAAAATATGGAATCAAAAAATAACCGATATGTACTCTGGTTATGACTTGAATCAGGGAGAATTTCAGAGACGACACATCATACTTTTTTAGTTTGCACTTGTAAACTAACTAGCGTACATTAAGTTTATGCTCACTATCAAGCGTTGTCAATCCTTTAGACTCTTATCAATTTCGAAAGAAAGTAGCAAGGTTATTGATTGTGACTGTAAAAGTGGGGTGTTCCTATAAGCACATTAAACTATCTTCTCTAATTTATCATGCTATTTAAATTCTGCTTTTTCATGAGAATTTTTGTCCAAAACTTGTTAAAATGATTTTAAAAAATACTTACATACACAATCCCCAAAAGACACTAATGTCATTTCAGTCAAAAAAGATACCGCAGAAAATTTCCACCTGAGATTCAATACGATATTACTCTCTTGACAGCCAGCTTAATTCCTTAGTTGAATAGATTATTAAAGTGCACAAAAAAACAATGCGGCGTTTGTTATATTTTCTGGTATAAACGACGGTGCTATAAACTTTTTTGCAGATTAAAAATCATATGAATTTAACTCCAGTAATAAGAGTTTAAGTGCCAATGCATGATTCTTTCAATTTCCGTTTTATGAGTAGACAGAGCGATTCCTTCATTGCATTGGAAAATGAGTTCGTTTCTCGTAATATGTATGCTCTCATTTTTGGTTGCATAGTATTCTCTCCATTCGTCTTCATACATAAGAACACCTCCTTTGATCATCCTATATTTAAGTCCTTCGTTATTAATATACGTAAAAAGTTGGTATTTTATTTTTATTTTCTCTCTCTTTAAAAAAACTGAAAAAAGAGCGGTTTACAGGCATTTTCATGGATAGTTACCCATAGATCAATCTGAAATGAGCGTAGAACTTCCTTCTCAAACACTGGTTTTTTAGAGAAATACGAAATATTAGGGTTATTTGCAGAATAGCTACTTATTCTTACAAAGCAACAAGCGAGCAAAAGAAAAATTCCTTTCAAGCGTTTTTTGGCGGTACACTATTTTAGCGACAGGCAAGATAGTAAATATTTTTTACAACTGGTTTGACTGTCGGCGACGACAGCCCACAGCCAAAAATAAAGAAGTCAAGGACTGTGAGGGTGGAGATTTTTTGGTGGTCTGCCAAAAAATACTTACCCGTTCCTTGACTTATTTAAGTGTTATTCAGTTTTAGGCTATTACAACTGGGTGACTGAGGCGATTTTGGGGGCTTGCCCCTTTTTTCCAAAAGGGGCAAGGTCTAGATCTTGTGTTTTTATTTTTTTGGAAATTCAAAAGCTAATTTCATTTCGTCATTCAGTGTTAACTTTGCCGAGAAATTGCTTCCTTTTTTACTTTTGAACCCTTTGATTAAACTCGTTTCTCTTTTGCTTAATAAATCTTGGACATTTTTCTTTGTGAGTGCTTTTTGGCTCCATCTTTTAGGAAGCGTAAATTTGCAACCGTCTTTGTAGCCCGAACAGCCATAAAATTTTCCTTTGTCTACTACGCTGTTTTGACATTTCGGACACGTACCCATCACATTTTCTTGTTCCATATGACCGGCTACATCTGCAATGTTTTCTTTTTTGTCTTGGAAGTTTTGTGGCACTTTTTCAATGAGGTGCTGCACAAACCGCTCGATACTGCTTAAAAAAGCTTCTTGTGTGCCTTGTTGGCTTCGGATCTTTTTCAAATAGCGTTCCCATTGGGGGCAGTCATGCCGGCATTGGCGATTTCGTCCTCTGCAATTATGCGGCACAACAATTCGCCTTTTTCTGTCACATAGATTTTACTCTTACTGATCGTGATGTAGTCCTGTTTCTTCAAGGTTTCAATGATACTGGCTCTAGTGGCCTCGGTTCCAATCCCTTCGGTTTCTTTAAGAATGTCTTTGCTGTCTTTATCGTCCATTGCCCGTCCGACATGTTTCATGGCGGTTAGCAGTGTGCCCTCTGTATAGTAATTGGGTGGTTGGGTTTTCCCTTCCTTTGTTTCAAGGACGAAAGCCACTGAATCATTGACGATTACTTCTGGTAAAAGTGGGTCGTCCTTGTCTTTTTCTTCCTGTTTATATAGTCGTTTCCATCCACGCTCTTTTTCTGTCTTCCCTTTTGATTGGAACAGAACCTGATTGATCGCTGTATCAATGGTGGTTTCGTCATAGATATACGGCTTTTCAAAAATTGCGAGGGTACGATACAAAACCAGAAGATAAATGTTTTTTTCGTCTTTCGTTAGATCACTGAGCTTCGGCAATGTCTTCGTTGGAATAATCGCATAGTGTTCTTGTACTTTGCTTCCATCTACATACCGTTTATTTTCGTTTAGCTGCGGTTCGGAAATGCCCACTCCTGCTAGTTCGAGATACCGACTGAGGTTGCTTTTCAGGTAGTCAAATTCGGGGCTACCAATATAATTGGTATCGCTTCTTGGATAAGAAAGCACTTTTTTTCATAGAGTTTTTGAGCGATTGAAAGCGTTTTGTCGGCACTGTACTTAAAGCGTTTGTTCGCGAAAGATTGTAAATCAGACAAGCTAAAGAGTTTCGGCGCATACTGCCGTTTTTCTTCCACTTTGACATTTGTTACTTCGGCATTCTCCGCTTGCTCTAGCTGATTGGTTTCTTTGAACCCGTCAAGGTTTTCGAGTGTATCAAATCGCTCTTTGTATTTCCCTTTGTACTTACCATTCGAGTGTGTGAAAGTGGCATACAACTCATAAAATGGCTTGCTGACGAAACGTTTGATCTCTTCGTTGCGTTGGTAAATCAAGAACAAAGTCGGGGTTTGGACGCGCCCAACGCTAAACACGCCTATCATACCATTTTTCTGCATGTAAAGCGTGTACAGACGGGTGAGATTAATTCCTACCAGCCAATCAGCGATTTGTCGGGTTTCTGCTTCTTTGTAAGTGGAATAAAACGCCTGTCCATCCTTCAAGTTTTGGAACCCTTTACTATGGACTATTTAGCAACATACGCAAATATTCGGCAAGCTCGTTATCAACCCGATAAGTATGAAGCAGCTTTCTTCTTATCAATTAGCAAAGGATCTTCTAAACGGATCACGGGATCTGCCATCGAAAAAATGGTCGAAAAATATTCAAAACATTTTAGAGTTCGCGTAACACCCCATAAACTGAGACATACACTAGCCACACGTTTGTATCGACAAACCAATAATCTAGTTTTAACTGCGCAACAACTTGGCCACAGTTCAACAACAACGACAACACTGTACACACATATAGAAAATGATGAGACAACCGATGCTTTGAATTCACTTTAATGATGAGCTCTAAAATTTCTAAATCTAACTAGTTTTATCGTCCATTATTCCATCACTATATTAGATGATTGATAACAAACAAATTAAGTACTACCTTAATATTGATTAAGGTAGTGCTTTTGTATACTGTATATGATGTTAAAAGATTTGTATAATAAGATTCTATAAACCACCACTAAGAAAATTTAAAAAACCGATTATTTTATTGAGTCAAATTTACCAACTCTTCTCTTACCCATTTATAAAAATAGCGTTTGTTCTTGTTTTTCTTTAGTATTATAATCTTTGTAAAGGGTTAAAGGATGAGAGGATGTTTATAAATGGCTTATTATGGTAACGACAACGACAATTTCCAGAATAATAATGATAATCTTAATTATGCTCTGAGTGAGTATAGCTATGATCAAAAGATTGCTATGTTAAAATTGGAAATAGCAAAGACGAACGATCATGAAACAAGAAGAAGATTGGAAGTTTTACTTAATGAAACAATCGCAGAACATGATAAAAAAAATAAAGTTTATCTGATTGGTTTTATTATTTTTTTCGTGTTAATTGGTGGCTTCTCTGTATGGCTTTTCTTATTTTATTTCCCAAACAAGGATACTTCTGCACCATATAATCAAAACGCTACTCCAATTGTCAGCACATCACAATCTAGTGAGTCGGATACCCAAGTGAGTGTTAGCGAAACATATCAGAGTAATTATGACCAATCACAAGAAGTAGAAAATGGTTTGCAAAATGCTACACCATCCCAACATACATTAGCAGAACAAACAAGGACAGTATTAGAAAATAATCAGGGCTTTGATAGACAGGTCCTCAATTCTATATCTGATGATGAAATAGTCGCATTAACTGCTGGTTATGTGACTAACAGCCAGTTAGCTCAAACTGCTGATAACTTATTAGCAAAATATCCTAATTTAAAAATCGAAGAAAAAGGAATAACGAAAGATCAGTTTAGACGCTGGGTCGCACAAGTCTGGGATCGCAAGCATCCAACAAGTGAGGAAACTGGATTACTTAATAATCCTAAACTAACTCTTACACTATCAACGGATAGTGAAGGTTACGCTACTGCTAGTATTGCTCTAGTTCAGTCTGATACAGTAGATTTTTATAGAATAAATTCAAATAATGAACTAGAAGAAAGCGCTCATTTTGCTGGCGAACATGTTAGTCCCCTTGATGATCATTGGGTGCTGGTTGAATCACAGCTTCCTGAAGATTTGAAAAATTAATATGTCTTTATTTTGATAGTAAGAAGTAATCATGAATAGTTAGTTTAAAAGATTACTACCCATGTTGAGCCGAGTCCCAAAAGTTAGATTTTTTGGACTCGGTATTTTTATAACTAAACATAGCTTTGAATTCAAATGAAAGATTGTCCAATAATACCTGAAAGAAGTAGGAGCTCCCTACCTACACTTTCAATCAAACGATCAATAAGTAAATGGCTCAACACCTATCAATCGTTCATTGAATACTACCTTTCTCAATAAACTCTTTTTCTCAATTTTCAATTAATAACCTTAGCTTTATTCATTTCAGATTGATACTGGGATTATTATATTCAATAGTCTGATTAATCCTATCTATATAACTTGTAGTGTTAAATGACTCGCTTATTTAATGTTAAAACCTTTCTAACTAATAACTATTATCTAGACAAAAAAACCAAAACTGTCAGCGATCTCGTGACAAGTTTTGGTTTTTGATGATAAGGATTAACTGTTTGTTTTATTCTTGTTCGTTAGGGTCATTTCGCGCATCTTCATGAGTAGGATGAATTGTTCCTTTTACGTGATCTGGGCCAGCATAAATGGTGTACAATTTCAGAGGCACATTTCCCGTATTCTCAACATTGTGCCAAGTACTGGCTGGAACAAAAATCGCATCGTCATCTTTTACTGCCTGTTCAAATGAAAGATCGTCTTTTGATGACCCCATTTTGCAAATACCTGTTCCTGATTCCACTCGCAAAAATTGATCAATTCCATGATGGATTTCTAAACCGATGTCATCACCAGGTTGAATCGACATAACTGTGACTTGTAATTTTTCGCCTGTCCAAATGGTCGTCCGATAATTTTCGTTTTCTACCGTTAATGCTTCAATGTTCTCTACAACAGGTTGTTTTCCACGATCAGAATAATCTAATTTCATAATGTAACCTCCTTTTCTTTTTAGAAGAGAAAACGCTTGCTTTTCACTTCATACGGATTATAACAGGAGAAGTTTTAAAAGAATATCAAAGATACTTAACTGATAATTGTACTCAGTTGGTAGTTTTGCCTATGTTTTTGAGGATAAAGAAGATATGACACTGATTTCTTTTTGGTGAATCCTCCCCCATTTAAATCATTCCAAAATAAAATGATTTATTGATGAGAAATCCTATAATTCAAGAGAGACTTGCCAGAATAGCTCGCCTTTTTCTAATAAAATCGGTAGAATTATACTTATAATTGAATTGTTTTATATGAAAGGGGTCATTATGAAACATTTACTCAATTCCTCTACTTATCGTCGGATTCAGTTCGTAGAATTTTTAGATCAACTCCCTTCTTGGTGTGTTATCAAGGAAGCAACACAAACCATTGATTGTTCCGCTAAGACATTATTAGCTGATATTGAGTTTATTAATGAATTTTGGGGTGAGTATATCTATATTGAATACTCAAAATTTCAAGGAGTACGTTTAAACAATCTTACATCAAATAAATTAGGAAATGTATATTACCAAATCTATCATGAGTCATTGGAGTTTCAATTTATTGAGAAAATGCTGTATGAATCGAATCAAGATGCAGACTATTGGATTAACGAATTATTTATGAGTGAGGCCTCATTTTATCGAATGGTGAATGGATTAGAAGAATTTCTAAATCGGCGTGGTCTCGTACTTGAACGTGCACCTTTTCGAATTACAGGTCCAGATGAACGCTGGGTACGCTTTTTTTATCAACAATATTTCACTGAAGCTTATGGAGTCACTCAATGGCCGTTTGCATTAGATCAGGAAGCAACCACTTGCTTTATTATGCGAACTTCGACCGATTTTGATGTCGTACTAGACGACCGAGAAATTCAAGAAGCTGCCTACCTATTCATTGTGACATTGAACCGAATGCACCAGGGATTTTATTTATCTAAAAGTATTTATCGTGAAAAAGATGATACGATTGATAAGGTTTTAAATCTTAGCCGTCTGTCTGTAGAGCAGCTATTGATGAAAACTAATTTTACTTTGCCCTTAAAATGGTACAAAGAAATCAGTCGGACCGTCTTTCATGAGTTTTATAATTGGGCTAATCCCGAACAAAATAGCCAAATGGAGCAGAAAATCGAAACATTCTTGACAAGTGTCTCGCAGGCCATTGAATACCCATTAAACAAAGCCGATAAGCAAAAAATTATGCAGAAAATGTTGTCTTGGTTTGTAGAGTATAATTTTTATCCTTATCGTCGGATGTTATTATTTGATAAACATCAGAAATTTGCTCGCGAGGTACAGCTCGTCTATCCAATTTTTTCTACGATTGTAGAGATTTATTTGAAAGATATCGAGAAAAAATCTCCCAAATTATGGACTGATATTCGCTTGAACAATGTTTTTTTCTTATTAATGAAAGAATGGTCTCACCTTCCCATTCACTTAGAAAATTTGCGTAAAAGAGTATCGATCCTCATAGTCAGTGACCTTGGCCAAAAACACGCTGAAATGTTGCGAGACTTTTTACTTGCTAATTACAACAAACGAATTGCTGTAGATACATTCAACGAACCGATTATTTTAACTAGCCCAACTGAGTTTGAAAAGTTTACTAATTATGACATTGTATTGAGCAATAATCCAATCAAAGATTATAAGTACAAAAATATTCTAATCATAAATAATTTTTTCTCCTCTTCCGATCGAGAAAATCTATTGAATCTTATTGTGGCAATCCAAAAAGAAGCTGCCTGCAATCATTTAAAAAAACTGGGTAATATTAAAATGAAAACAGCTAAAGAAATCTATTTCTCTCAACAAACATTGCAAGAATAGCAAAAAAAATATTAAAAATCTTTTTAACGTTCTTTTTATGAGGTAAAAAACCTTTGGATTTAGCGTGAAAACCATCCGGAAACCTTTAAAAGATTTATAAAAGTTTTCTAATAATGGTTCTCTGGATGCTTACTATTCTTGAATTAGTGGTTTCTTGATGCTATCCAAAATTTTAAAGACATCCTAATATTTTTTATTGACAATCAGTTACTTTTACTGTAAAACTAAATCATAATAAAATACGGGAATGAGTGTCTCCCTAAGAATTTTCTTAAACCGCGAATCAAGCTGATGACTTCTACAATTTATTTTGTAGGGATCATTGGCTTTTTTTATGTTTATTCTATTTTAACATTCCCCGTAGAATGATTTATTTGATAAATTAGGAGGTCTTGGAATGAAAGAAAAGTATCAACTGTCCTATCAAAATTCAAGAAAGGCGTGGAAGGATCTCATCTTACTTTATTTTTTGATCCTACTTGTCAGCGTACTGACGGGGGTTATTTCCCATTATCTGCTGGCAGCATTACATTTTGTGACAGCTTATCGGCAGCGTCATTATTATTTATTATTTTATCTTCCTCTTATAGGAATGGCATCAGCTTTCGTTTATCAAAAATTTGGGAGAGGTGCTCAAAAAGGCAATAATTTAATTATTGAAAGTCTTGAAAATGAAGCAATCGTACCTGGGCGAATGGCTGTCTTCACTTTTATCTTTACGATCCTTTCTCATCTGTTTGGTGCTTCAGTTGGCCGTGAAGGGAGCGCTGTCCAAATCGGTGGCGTCTTTGCCAATAAAATGGCTGATTTTTTTCATTTAGAAAAAAATAATCGAAAATGGTTGATTCATGCTGGAATCAGCGCAGGCTTCTCTTCTATTTTTGGGACCCCTTTAGCTGGTAGTTTTTTTGGAATGGAAATGGCTTTCGTTGGTAACTTAGAACGTGCCGCAATGATCCCTTGTTTTCTCTCCGCTTATTTATCGAACTATGTTTCTAAACTTCTAGGAACAACTCATGACATTCATGATATGGGCAGTCTTCCTGTATTTAGTATAAAATTAGTCTTACTCGTTATATTGGCTGCTATTCTATTTGGTATGTTTGGTCATTTTTTTGCCCTTTTAACGCATTCATTAAAACGAATTTATACTAGTACCTTTAAAAATTATTTATTGCGAGCTTTTATTACTTCGGTGATTGTTGTTATCGTCCTTTGGTTTACTAAGGGACAACGATTCATGGGTTTAAGCCTTCCTTTGATTGATGATGCCTTTGTTGGAAAGACGACATTTCTTGATCCTATTGTAAAATTAGCGACTACAGCTTTGAGTTTAGCTGCTGGTTTGCAAGGTGGAGAAGTTACCCCATTGTTTGCGATAGGTTCTTCCTTGGGCAGCAGTGTGGGAAATTTATTCGGAGTCTCCCCTACTTTTTTAGCTGCTTTAGGGTTGATTGCGGTTTTTGGTTGTGCTGCAAATGCACCGTTAACTACTATTATGCTAGGGATTGATCTTTTTGATGTAAAAGCTTTACCTTACTTTATTATTACTTCTTTTGTTAGTTATTTTGTATCCGGACATCAAGGAATTTATACTTCTCAAACGATTATTCACGCAAAAAGT
This sequence comes from Enterococcus dongliensis, assembly GCF_031927985.1. Taxonomy (NCBI): domain Bacteria; kingdom Bacillati; phylum Bacillota; class Bacilli; order Lactobacillales; family Enterococcaceae; genus Enterococcus; species Enterococcus dongliensis. The sequence goes on along the minus strand of NZ_JARPZC010000014.1, from coordinate 70,095 downwards.
ATCTTTTTAAAACATCATGAAGGTTATCAGATTGGAACAATCAAGGAAGCCACTAAGAACAAGAAATAAATTGTCCATAGTACTTTGTCAGATTAGTTAGAAAAAATTGGAATAAAAAATCTTATTTGCGATATTTATAGCGATATATTTTATCACCAACAACTTTAAAAAAAAGGACCTCCGTTATAACTAAGTAGTTCAGTTTTGGAGTACAAAAAGTGAAAATGTAAACCTAAATGAGTATCAAATTGCAACTGAATTTGATACTCGTTTTTTATTGTTAAATCAACGTTTGTTGTTAATTTACACCACAAAATGTAAGTTAAAATGTATATAAAAATGCGAACGTGAAATAATTATTGTAGGAATGCAAATTGGTGTGTTAAAATGGTTACAATTTACTAAGCAAAAAGGGGTGCATTTTCCTATGCAATTTCTTGAGCCAAAAAATAAGAACGCTAAGTCTGTGGATTGGGAAATATCAGAGCAAGTAAGGGTGATAGTTAAGCAATACGCTGAATATGCAGAGCGTACTGAAAGCGAAGCAGTGGATGAATTCTTATTGAACATTTTAGACGATAAGAAGTTTATTGAATGGATTGCCAACAAGCGAAGTAATAAGCGGATTGTTGAAAAAATGGGTATCAAAGATAGAGTGGGTTGATAGACAATGACCAAGCTTAAAAGATTAGCCACGAAGGAAGATGAAATTGTAGATGTTAAAATTCCGATTTCAAACGAAGAATTAAAAGATAGGGCTAAACAATATGATTTATTAACTCCAAAACGATTTGCAACAAGGTATAACAAAATGTTGTTCTTGCCAACGTCTTTTAAATGGAACGGTTCTGAATATCCCATTCAATATAATTACTGCATCAATCCGTTTTGTTGTAATTTTGGGAAAGAACAGCACAAATTCAAAGATGTAAAAGGGAAACCAAGTCGATATAAAATGACTGGTAGTTCCAAAGATAAAGGTCATAAAGGTATGTACTGCAATGACAATCCTATTGGCAGAGGTGTATCGCAAAACTGTACAGTAACCCCTTTATCTAATTGGTCTGTTGTTGAAGAAATTAAACGCCTTATAGAAATCAATAGCATCCAAGATGTTGAGCCAGATTATCAATTTCATAAAGAAGGCTGCTCGGAAGAAGAATCAACCCCATTCAATGAGCCGAAGCAATTTTACAAAAGGGGGAAAAGTAGGGGCAAATCTCAACGCTATCAATGTAAGGCGTGTAAGAAGTTCACTAATGTTCTACCAAAAAGAGAAGAAACCACTACTTATCACCAACAAAAGAACACCATTCTTCCAATGTTCGCTAAGATGGTTGTTGGAAGGGTTTCAGTCAGTCGTACTTGTGATATTTTAGAAATTGGAGTTGGAACCTACTATCATAAGCTGGAGTGGCTGTATAGGCGTTGTTTGGAGTTTTTAGAACGATATGAGACACAACCCCTTCAAACAAAGAAATTTAACGAGATGTGGCTTAATACGGACAAGATGCACTACTACCTAAATAACGTCCGTAAGAAAGGACAAGGTTCAAAGAAATATACGGGGTTTGAAGACCTTAATATGCAAACGTATATAGTTGTATCTGCTGAGGTCTTATCAAGATATGTGTTCCGTTCTGATGTTGCCTATGATTGGAATATTTCAATGGATGAATTAAATGAAGATACAAGAAAATTCAAAGAAGACCATCTCAATACTTTTAGTCGTAAAAATGATAGGTTAGATTGGTCTTATTATCCACAAGAACCATCCGCTAACGATAGCGAAAATAGGAATGCTTATCTTCACGAATTAGGGAAAATTACTAATAGGAGTAGATTTGTCGATGGTTTAAATGTTGATGCTCCTTATACTACAACTGCTCACTATTGGTTAATTAAACAAATGGTTAATGCCGACGAATGGCGAATGATTAGTGATGATGACTTCTCTATTAGAAACGCCTTTTATAGAGTATTCACGAAAGAATTAAGGTTGAGCGATGCACATCATTTTATTTGCCAAGTTAACAAGACGAAAAGCAGAAAACAATGCTTAAAAGAATTCGGACAAGCAAAAGCAGAACTGCTCGATTGGGGAGATATCAGAGGATTCAAAACAAAGTTTCTACGGACTTTGGCATCTCATTATCTAACTGAATTACTAACAAGTCATCAATTCCACGAAGAGGCTATTAGTAAAGATGGAGAAAGATATCGCAAATATGCCGATAACCCTATCAAACATCCATTAGCCACTAAGGATAAAGGATTTTATTCAGTTGATTGTAGAACGGATTTATCTGCTCTGGAACCAAACGAAATCGCAAAGATGCTATTAAATGTTAATGACCATTCGACCAATAGCTTTATTCAACAGATAAGACGTTATATATCATCTCTTGAAAGACCATTAACAACAGCTCGTGGTGATAAGAAGAGCTATATTTACGCTAACTTCAATCCGAAGTATGCTCAATTTGCGATTACAATTCTAAGAACTTACTACAACTTTTGTCGCCCTTTTAAATCAGCGGATAAAAAGGTTTTGACACCTGCTCAAAGATTAGGGATTACAGATAAACAATTTGATTGGAAAGATATAATTTATTTCAAATGACAAAAAGAGCTTGGAGTAATCCCAAGCTCTTGTGCTTTATCTTTACTGTTCTTCTTCAATTAACGCACCCGTTAACTCAATAAGTTTTTTCTTTCATATACATGAAAATAGTAGTTATACGGATTTTTATCATTCTTTATCCCTTTTTGGGCAAATACCTCATTCCATTCCTCATAATTCACTTCTGGAAAAAAAGTATCTCCTTCGAATTCATGATGTATTTTTGTGATGTACATTTTCTCAACATAAGGGAAAAACAAATTATAAATCTGTTCTCCTCCGAAAATAAAAATTTCTTCTTCGTTTTTACATAACTCAAAAACATCTTCTATTGAATGAACAATTTCACAACCATTAAAGGTAAACCCCTTATCTCTCGTCAGAATAATATTTCTTCTGTCAGGTAAGGCTCTTCCGATTGATTCAAGGTTCTTCCTACCTAATATTATCGGATGTCCCTTTGTAGTATTTTTAACATATTCCCAGTCCTTGGGAATCCTCCAAGGAATGTCATTCTCTTTGCCAATCACTCTATTCTTATCCATCGCAGCAATCAAAGAAACTTTCATTTATAACACAGCCTTTTTAACTAATTTACCATCTAATTTCTTATTTCTATCAAAAAACCTTTTCTCATTATCCTGCCCGTTAGTTGAATAAGCAATTTTTTCTATAAGTTATATTATCATAATACCACAAAATCACAAATTTTCATTCAATTATCATTTTCAATTGCATTTTATAAATCATTTTGTATGTAATTTGGTATGTAAGTTAAAATGAAAAAAGTAGTCCATTTTGAAGTACATTTTGTCATTTTGTACTCCAAAACTGAACTACTTACGTTATAACGAAAGTCCTTTTTTTAATTAGTCATTTAAATTGTAGCGTAATTTCATATGCTCTGATCCAGAGATGACCATGTCACCAAATAACTTGGTTTGACGTTTGAGCGATTCATCCGCTAGTTTTTCATTTGCAGCTTCTAGGAATTTTTGCACATCGGCTTGTTCACTGATTGCTTTATCCGTTTCATTTTGAATCTCATGGTATACCGACATTGCTTGTAATTCAAAGGTATTGCGGAAATCTACATAGAAATTGTAATCTGTATCACCCAGCAAGGCAGTTGCACAGCTTAACCAGTACATATTATTCAAGTCAAAAGTCCCTGTAGCATTTTTATAGCAGTTAGGTGTGTCATTGACATTTGAATAGAATGGTACCACTGTATTAAACGTATTTGCTCCGTAAGCTAACCAATGAACCCCAGCGATTTCAGCAGGTACATGGTTACGGATTTGTAAAATGTGAACATTATGATTACGATTAATCCCAATTGGACGAATCAACGTTTTTTCTGCTTCTGTGCCATCACCATAAGGATCATACTTAGTATTTTCAAAGTGAGAACTTAAAACAAATTTGACATCTTCAATAGATATCTTACGGTTGGCATGACAAATAAATGGTAAATCTTGATCCATTGGATCTTGTTCTACTTCTGGAGTAAAGTATTTTTGACCATACCAAGCTCGTGGATTGTTATAGACGGTATCTTTAACGGAAGAACTTCCAAAAATATGGCGTAAGTTATAACCATTGAAATCTGGATTCAAATGATTGTCTTCGATTAATGTTTGTAAATCATCTGAGCAAAGCGTATCTGCAGAATCAAAATCAAATTCATCGATATTCATCCGATTTGGTGCAACTACATAAGCATCATCCGGAATACGGACAGCCGCCCAATGATGACCGCCAATCGTTTCTAACCACCAAACTTCGTCTTGATCGGAAAAGGCAATCCCGTTTGGTTCATAAGTTCCATATTCTTTTAGTAATGCGCCAAGACGTTCTACGCCTTCTCTGGCACTATGAATGTAAGGCAATACCAAAGTGACAATATCTTCTTCCCCAATTCCGCCTTCTACATAAGGATCGAGTCCTTGAATCCGTGGATTCGTTGTAATCGTCTCCGTGGCTGACATGGCAACATTCTCACTGTTAATCCCTGCTGCTGGCCAGATTCCATTTGTCAAAATAGCATTTGGAGTTGATGTATAACACAATGGATTGTCAGGTAATTCAATCTTCATACCGCTAATCACCGCTTGATACTGTTTGGGTTGATCTTCTGGTTGAACTACCACAAAGCGTTGTGGATCCAAGGCTTCGTGTCCATCGTCGTTCCTTGAAATAATAGTTGAGCCATCAATTGATGCTTTCTTTCCGACTAGTACAGTGGTACATGAACCTTTTACTCTTTTTGTCATACTTGAAACACTCTCCCTTTTCATGGTACCTCAAGTATAACGCTAAAAAAATTAGATAACAAATGAAATCTTATTGAGAAATTCTATTGGTTGCTTAGTATTTTTCACAGATAAATACTTCTTTAAAATCCTTTAACTGTTCGCAAAACCGATAAATTGTTAAAATGAACATATAGGAGGCGAAATCAATGAATATTTGTTTTTTTAAATTAAGTAATTGGTTGCGCCATTTTGTTATTGCTTCTTTTTATAATCGAAGAAAAATGAAACAAATGTATCCTAAGTTTTTTACCGCTGTAGAACGAGCATATCCCATCCCGAACTTAAATAAGACGTCTTCATTAACAAAAAACAAAGCTGAAGCCTGCTTGACCATGACACCACAGGGAATGACCTTGACAGAACATTACTTGCTCATCTCAGCCTATTGTTATGATCATCAGCATCATTCTGTTATTTATGTATTAGATCGAAACTCTGGCAATAAAATCAAAACAGTCATCTTACCTGATCTGTCCCATGTCGGCGGACTGGCTTATGATCCGCTGCAACAAACTATTTGGCTGAGTAACACTGTCGGATCTTTCGCCGCAGTTGCTGCGATTCATTTAAAACAGATTGATGAATATATTGAAGGGTCTGCTCCCATTTTTTACCAACAAAAAATTGCATTAAAAGAATTACCGCACACTTCAGCTCTAACCTATAATCGGAAGTATCTTGTTGCAGCGCTCTTTTCCTTGAAAGAATTTGGGAAAATCGTCTGCTATCCTATCGATCATACGGAAAAGCTAATAAATGAGGAGAATCACTTAAATACTTCAAAAAGTACGATCCTTAGCTCTCCTTTCGGGACATTAGCAATTCCTAAAAAAATCCAAGGCGCAACTTTTTATAAAAATTTCCTACTCCTTTCTCAATCTTGGGGTAGACAATCTGGTAAGATTTTTGTCTTCGATATTCATCGAACAACTGATTTTTCTGATCTCACCCAGGCACAAAAAATAATCACAACGCCACCTTATTTAGAACAAATTTATGTAGACGGCGAATATCTTTTTGCTCTTTTTGAAAGTGGAGCTTCCGCTTATCGAAAAAAGACATCCTTCGTCATAAATGACGTCTTGCAACTAGACCTATTACAACTATTGGAATGACCAATCACAGCTTGTTATTAAAAAACGCTACTTGTTGATTTCAACAAGTAGCGTTTTTGGGATTCGTGACTTTTTAATCAACGTATTTTGATTCGGTATTATTCAACCATGCGTAACCTAGCCCCATAACTAATCCGCCACCAATAAAGTTCCCAATCAACGTGAAGAATAGATTATGAAGAACATTCCCTGCTGTCATCTCAGCAAGTGTTCCGTGAGCTGAGAAATAAGTTAATGAAAAGGCAGGAAAATTAGCGATGACGTGTTCATAGCCTAAAAAGGAAAAAATGAAAATAACAAAAACGATCACCAATACTTTTGCCGTATCGTCTTTGATTCGTAGACTAGCCAAAACTGCGATATTCACCAAAATATTAGCAAACATTCCTTCGACTAAGATTTGACTGGTTGATTTTGTCAATTTAGCAGCGACGCCTGTGAACATAAAATTATCTGGTTCTAAATGACTAAATGGTGTAGTCAATGATAGCAAATATCCGGAAAGTACTCCACCAATTAAATTAAAAAAGATACAAATAAGTAATAGCTTTAAAGCAAAAGCAAACGACATCTTTTTCTTATATACACCAATCGTAGTGTACAACATATTAGAAGTCCCTAGTTCCGCATTCAAAAAGATGATCATCACTAGTCCCCAGCTAAACATGAATGCATAAGTCGCTTTTTCTAATCCGGGAAGTGCGCCATGCATCCGAATAGCAATATAAAAACCAATCGCTGTTCCTAAAGCTAAAAATAAACCAGCTAACATCGAACGTACTGCATAACGAGGCAAACTAGAACTAAGTAAATCAATTTTTTTACTGATTGAATATTCTAGCTGAGACATTAAGGCTGATTGATTTTTCACATGACCTTCGCTTTCAGTTGCAGGGGTCTCTTCTATTTTCATAAATAAATCCGTTTTCATATTTTTCCTTCCTTCTTGACAAAGTCATGATGTACAGGTATCATATCGAATTCTTCTAGGTTTATCAATGAAAATACAGTAAAAAAATAAATTATTGAGAAAAATTGCACAAGTTATTTAACTTTTTGAAGAAACATCGTATGATTGATTAAGAGAGGAAGGGATTTTTTATGGTAAAACAATTATTAAAAGCAGAGGTAGAATCTTTAGGTGGTCTGCAGCTAAAATGTTCTGCACGCGGCTTTGAATTTATGATTGACGAACCAATAAGTTCTGGTGGTACAAATGAAGCAATGAACCCTTTAGAAGCGTTGCTCTGTTCATTAGGGGCTTGTAAAATGATGGTCGCTCGGTTTTTCTATCAAAGCAAACACATCGATCTAAAGAAGATGCGTGTAGAAGTTTTAGGCGAGATTGATTCCGATCGACTAAAAGGCAAACCAAATGTTAAGGTCGGTTTTTCAAAGATCATCACAAATTATTATATTGAAGCCGAGAATAGTCCAGAAGAGATCCAATCATTTGTTACTTTTATTGAAAAAACTTGTCCAGTCAAGGATACTATCGTCAACTCACCAGAAATGGAACTTCATATCAATCCCTAATTATCCGTTAAAAGAGCTCTCTTTTAACGAACGGCTATTTTTATCAATGAATAATAAAAAAGTAAAAACCGCCAAATTTTTCCTGGCAGTTTTTACTTTTTTATTTATTTTATTGGTGGAATAACCGCTAGTAAGCCGTTACTCAATCTAACATAAATCGAAGCTGTCGTAGGTAACGGTTTTGTAACTTCTTTTTTCGCTGACAACGCCGTCGCTGCTAGAGCAATCAAACTTTCACCACGGAAAAGATTAACAAAATACTTTGTTGACATAGCCTGCGGGATACGCGGATTATTGATGATGCTCGCTAATAATTTTGATAAAATATAATCATTTAGATTTGAAGACGATTTTGTCGCCTTGATTTCTGGGCCAACAGATTTCTTTGCTTGCTTGGCTTGATCATACTCTGTTAAGTCATATGCTTTAATGATTGCATTTAATTTCTCAGCATATTGTTTATCGGTCGCATAACGTCCTTGTAAATACTTCGTCGCTTCTTCATAAGATTTTGTTTGATCTTTCCAAGCCGCTTTATAAAATTCTGGATTTCCAGAAATGCCTTCTTTGATTAATGTAGCATAGTCTTCTAATGATTCTTTGTAAGAAGGATATTTTCTAAATTCAGAAGTAATTTGGAAAGAAGCTCCCTCATCGTCTTGTTCTAAAGTTTGGAAAGTTATTCCTTGTCCCTTATATTTCCCTTTAATACCAAACAAATTATAATTTGGTTCACTAGCTAATGAACTATTCCCTGAGCCACTTTCCAATATCGCTTGTGCAATCATCACGGAAGAATAAATTCCATTTTTTTGGCCAATCTCACGAGATATTTCACCAATTTTTTTGATGAATTGATCAGTCGTTTGGTTTTTATTCACTATAAAGGGTTGATCCGGACTGTAAGTTCCGAAAGCATTCGCCAACGAGCTCGTTGCTTTTGGTAATCCAGCGATATTTACCCGAACAGCAAATGTTGGGGTAAAACTACTGATATTCCCAATTTTGACAACATCTCCCGGTTGTGGCGCGTGAATGTACTGCCCATTGCCAATATAAATCGCTACATGAGTCGTGACACTTGTTGGTGCACCCCAAAATAATAAATCCCCCGGTTGTGCTTCACTAACAGGAATTTGTGTGCCAGCATATTGTTGATCGCCTGTCCAACCACCGATATAATGACCTGTTGCATTCGCATATACTAAGTAAGCTAATCCTGAACAGTCAAAGGCATTTGGACCTTTCGCTCCCCAAACATACGGTTTACCAAGCTGACGATACGCCTCTTGTACGATTGCTGTCTGTACTTCATTGCTAAAAGTTGGAGCCTTTTGATTGGAAGGAACTCGTGTATCATTTGCTGTAACTGATGCAGGCTGATGAGCCGTTCCTTGATTTTGATTGGCTGTTGGCTGCGTTTTTTCAGGTTTTTGAGTTGCTGGCTTAGTTGTGTTGCCAGAAGGTGTCTCTTTATTGTGATTGTTTTGATTATTAGAATTACTGTTATTTTGATTGCTATCAGGTTTTTCTTCAGGTTTTGGTGTTGGAGCAGGAGTTTCTTCTATTTTTACAGGAGTTGTTTCAAGTTCAATGGAAACATCTGAGCTGGGCATTGAAAAGGCTCCATTGATCTCTCCGCTCGTAAAAATAGGTCCAGTTTGATTACTGATTTTAACTTCTTTTAGCTCAAATCCCGTTGCTAATGTTACAGTATAATGAACGGTTGTCCCTTCAACTAATCCTTCAGTTGAATCATATTGAAAGACAATTTGATTCCCATTTGCATCGATCAATGTATTATTTGCCAATGGCTGTCCAGCTGATTGTAATTGGTAGGTCGCTTGAACAGGCTGTTCCGGTTGCACCGGTTCAGTTGGTTGCGTCTCAGGAATCTCTGCACTAGGTTCTTCTGAAGGTTGTGTCTCGGGGACATTTGTAGCTGACTCGCTAGTGACAGTACTAATTTCTTCCGCCAAGACTTGTTGAGAGGTTAATAAAGTCGGTCCAAAAAGCGTGCCAACTGCTAATAAACTAATAATTTTATTGTATTTCACATCTGCACCTCATTTCTAAAATTAAATATATTTGCATATATAATGTTTTTCCTTAATTACTTACTATTTTATCATTGTTTTAACCGTCTGTGTAAAAAAAACTGGAACTCAAAATAATTCAATTTTATTACCATATTAGAGAAAAATCATAATTAGAACTTGTCTATTTTTTATCAGCTATTAAAAATAGTTCTCATTGACTGCTATCGAGGGGCACTTTAATAGATTTTAAGAGCCAGAATCACAGATTTGAACAAATTCTTTCTATTATAAATATACGTAAAAAATCTACGTGTATCTTTTCTTGATACGCGTAGATCTCTTACGTAAGAATTTTTATGCTGTGTGCTTTTTTACAAGAATCGTAAGTACAGGAGCAGCCCATATTAAACTGGCATTCATTTATTCCCTATTTTTAAGAATTTTTTGCATTAATTTCGAAATTGATCGTTCGTGAAAATGAGTCATCCTCACGCTCGCACCTTCTTCTGTTCGCCAAATTTTATTTTCATAAAATCCGACAGTGTCTCTCTGTCCATCCATTAGTTCTTTGGCATAACCTAACACGAGTCGAATCGCTTCACGAGTTGGTTCATCACTTTTGAAATAGCCTGGATAGCTGCGCAGATATTCATCAAGGTCGCTATTTCGTGAAATTTTCCAATCTTCAATAAAATCTTCTAAGGCTGTAACTACGTTATTTGTTTGAATTTTCCATAACGTTATATCTACTTGATTTTCCATCATCCTACCTCCCCTTTATGAATCCCCTTACACAATTGATTATAAAGTATGTACATTTTAAATGGCTGAGATAATCACAAATTTTTTATTAAAAAACTTCAAAACGCGATTACCAGTAAAAAAGTAAACTTCAAATAATAAAGGTTTACTTTTTTGTTTATACTGATAGATTTAACTTCTTATTGTTTGCTGTTTCAGTTATACTAGGACTAATTGATTGATAAGGATGATTTTTATGTTAACTTTTTTAATAAATAAAATTACTAAACGTTGGAAAGGAAATAAGCGAACCAGTGTCGGTATCTTAGGAGGAATTTTAGGACTTGTTTCGAATCTGATCTTATTTTTGGCTAAATTTTTTATTAGTTCACTTTCAGGCAGTGTTTCGATTATGGCGGATGCAATGAATAATTTGTCAGACACTGCCTCTTCCTTTATTACGTTGGCAGGATTTAAAATTGCTGGTAAACCGGCAGATGAAGGACATCCCTATGGACATGAACGATTTGAATATATCAGTGGTTTTGTCATTTCGATTTTAGTCACTTACGTGGGTGTACGTTTTTTAGACAGTTCTTTTATCAAAATTCTTCATCCTAGTAGCGTCTTACTTTCACCAATTGTTTATATTGTACTGATTTTATCTATTTTAATGAAATTTTGGCAATCACATATGTATCGCAAATTAAGCCGTGAGATTGATTCAGATACTTTAAAAGCTACTGCACAAGACAGCATCAATGATGTTTATACAACTATTGCCGTTTTGATTTCAGCAATAATCGAATGGATCAGCGGTTGGCGAATCGATGGCTACATCGGTTTTTTCATTGCTCTTTATATCATCTATTCAGGAATTAAAATGATTATGAGTTTTATCAGTGATTTGATGGGCGGGCGTCCGCCAGAAACAGAAGTTCTCGCGATTCGAAACCATTTAGAGAATTATCCAGATATTATCGGCTACCACGATCTATTGATTCATAGCTATGGACCAAACAGTATCTTTGCTTCAGTTCATATCGAAGTTGATCAAGATTGGAGCCTGTCTCATGCTCATGAAGTCATCGATGCAATCGAGTATGAGGTCAAAGAAAATCTAGGAGTCGACTTGGTTTGTCATTTAGATCCCTATCCTTTAGATGATCCAGATTTCAAACGAATCGCTCCAGAATTAAAGAAGATCTTAAAAGAAATTCACCCACAACTGCGTTTTCACGATTTACGTGTTGACAAAGGAACGACTCCGGAGACCATCTATTTCGATCTGGTCGTTCCTGAAGAATTAAAAAAACATACAAATACTCAGTTACAAGACCAAATCAGTGCATGCTTTATCGCTCAAAATGCTCCAGCAAAGCTGATGATTACTTTCGATCGGACCTATTTGTTATAAAAAAATCTCACAAAAAATAGCAAATCAGGATTATCTGATCTGCTCTTTTTTATTTCTTATTAAAACGCTCGATAGACGTATTGATTGTTTGGTGAGTTTATTGTCTGTACATGATCTACTGCAACAGATGGGATTTGTCGACGGAAAGGTTCGAAGTAATCTAGCGTGATTGTTCCTTCAATGTGTAACCATTGATTGTTTTTTACTGATATATCCGCAGGTAAATTGGTCATCAAGCCAAAGACCCCTGAATCAGCGACACAGTGAATGATCCCAAAACGAAAGAGGAAATCATACTTTTGATTATGCGCATTTGTTTCATAAACAAAGCCATTAAAAGAAATCTTTTTCCCAACAAAAGTATTGGGGTAATTATAAATCAATTCCATCATTTCCAGATAATTTTCATCTGTCACTTCTAATTTCTGATCAGTTTCATATTTTTTCATTAATTTAGTCATCTGATCATTATAATCACTTTTATTATAATAAATACTCGTATCCGGTTTTAAATATTGTGTATTCATTTCCGGATCCCCGACTGATTCTTTACTCACCGGAAAACTAAAGCCCTTTGCTTCAACGATCGTCGTATCCAAGCTAATCTTTGGGAACAAGGTACCAATGATGATCGGCAGAATGAGTAATAAATAGGCAATCCCTCGTTGATAGGGTCTTGTCATTCCATGATCGTGTCCAGCATGCATCTTTTCCCCATGCTTCTCTCCTTCTGTCCAAATTTTTAACTGAACTAGCGCAAGAATTAACGATAGAAACATCGTCAGAAAGATCAAATAGCGATAATGGACATTGATGTATTGATCGAGCCTACCCGAAACTTGCAAGTACATCATTAATTCAAAATAACCTGATAAAATTAGAAAACGTATCATGAAGCCCTCCTATATCACTAATGCATAAATCGTTACGATCAAACTGATTAAAGCGATCAATTGAACAATGAACTTTCCGTGGAAACTCCGCTTCATCATCATTAAATTTTTGATATCTACCATTGGCCCAAAAACTAAAAAAGCTACAATCGCATTGGGACCAAACAGACTTAATAAAGATGATCCTACAAACGCGTCTGCTTCTGAACAAAGAGACATCGTGAAAGCTAGGATCAACATCACTAAAATACCGATAATCTTCGTTGAAGTAAGTTGCAGCATGAATTGAGTAGGAAGAAAAACTTGCATTCCGCTAGCGATCAAAGCACCAATGACTAAATAACGACCGGTATCGAAAAACTCATCAATTCCATGAACTAAAACGGACCAAAGTTTTCTACTAAAAGTTCTTTCTTTTTCATCGGTGTGGATGTGTTCCATATGATCAGCTAGTTTTGTTTTTAAAATTGGTAAACGGTTGAAATAACCAATCCACATACCAATAATCAATGCGACGATAAAACTTCCTAATGCTCGTAACAAAGCAAACTTCATACTATTGCCAAAAGCAATATACGTTGAAAATAAGACGATTGGATTAATGATTGGTGCAGTTACCATGAAGGCAAAAGCAGTATATTCTGGAACACCTTTTCGGATAAACTGGGTCACAATCGGTACGATGCCGCATTCGCAAGACGGAAAAAAGAATCCTAAAACCGAACCGACAAGAATTGCTAAAAATTTATTTTTAGGTAAAAGTTTTTGAACTCTTTCTGGTGTCAAAAAAACTTGCAAAGCTCCTGAAATAATGCAGCCTAATAAAACGAAGGGAATTGCTTCAATGACAATCGATAAAAAGATCGTGCTCATTTGTAAAACTGAGTGTGGTAAAAAATCAAACATGTGTCTCCTCCAAATTTTTCACTGTTTAAAGATATACTCTCTTTTTGCAGAAGACACAAGAAAAATTTAAATTACAGCACTTTTTTAAATTCTTTTTATTATTTAGATCGATTAAAAATAAAAAAACCCGCTCATGCGAGCAGGCAATGGTAATTATTTTACGGCATCTTTTATCATAGCTGATTCTCGGCTTATCCAAACTAATCAAAAAATGCTTTAAATCAACGTTTAATAAGGCTATATTTATGAAAAAAATTTGAGCTAGAACGGACTAGTTAGAGTTTTCTGCCCCTTTTCTGCCCCTTTCCAGTAATCTAACAAAACTAAAATTATAATGGTACAATTGCATTAGTAAAGTTCATCGGAAAAGAGGGTAAATTAATGAAGTTCGGAGTTAGAAAACCAAGTGTTAAAAAGTCCATCAAAGCACGCACAACGGGTAAAGCAAAACGTGCGGTTAAAAGATCTATTAATCCAACTTACGGGAAAAAAGGTATGGGTTGGGTAAACAATCCGAAAAAAACAGCATACAATAAAGTGTATAACAAGACTACTAAATCTGTTACGGATTTTGGATCTACAAAAAAACGAAAAAAAGTATCAAGTTCGAACTATTCAAGTGGAGGGCAATACGGGAATGAGCAAAAATCTGGATGCGGTTGTTGGACATTATTACTTGCTGCCTTAATTATCCCTATTTTAGCTCCCTTCTTCCCTGTCTTTGCTGTCATAGCTTTAATAATTGTGGTGATTGTATCTTTGATTAGATTAGGCACTAGACGTAATGAAGAACCAGCAGAACAAGAAGAGTTCGATTACAGCGATAATGATTTTGAGGATAACGGTGATAATGAAGATGATCACTGGGATGATTTTTAGAATTACTTTTAATTATTGAAGCCTGATTTTCGGGCTTTTTTGTTTTTTATTGAGGAATTGGAAAGTTTAATTGAACAAAGAAAAAAAGACCTCTCAGCCAAATAGGCTGAGAGGTCTTTTCATCTATATATCTAAGTACCAGCGTATTTCAGTTAAATCATTAAATCCATCTTTGACATCGCCTTTTGAGTCGTTGGTACTTCGAATCATGATAATAATCGAATGACCCTTCACATCTTTCTGATTGAACTCAATATTGAATCCAGCTACATCATTTCGATTATAGACTTTTGTAGCATCAGCACGAGGCAAATCTTTTAATTTAATGCGCTTCAATTCTTTACCAGTCGTGCGATCTAAAATAAAGGCATACTGATATTTATGAGTGCGAGTGCTCCAACCCTCTGCTTTGATTTTTCCATTCACTGCGCCGAAACCATCAACATGACCTTTATCATTTTTGACTTCCATCACAGAATAGTTCTGGCCAGTTCGATAAACGTCTGTAACTTCTGTTGGATTTGGATCAGGTAATGTTGAATAACCGTTGTCTGTAATGCCGGTCAAATCGACATTGCCATCAAGCCCGCCTGCAACGTAAGTGCTAGTAAACTGGTAAATTGCTGCGCCATCCATTGATGGAAAATAATTATAATTTGGATAAGGCGTGACATTATAAAAAGCGTTGCATCCATTTCCGAACAACTAGATATTCTGATGTGTCTGTCGATTATTTATTAGGACGTACAAATTCTACAAATATTAGTGATGATAACAAGACAATTGCAAAGCAAATTATGATGCGTTCTAATTTAGTAAAATGTACTTTTGAGGAAAACAAACTAGATTTATTATCCGAATCGAATTTTAGTAATGACGGTTTTGTTTTTGTGACTCGTTCAGGTACACCCATGCAAAATAGCTCATTCAATCAATCTTTTGCTGCCGCAGGTAAGAAAAGTGGAATTCAAAAAAAATTAACTTCCCATGTACTTAGACATACTCATGTGTCGTTACTCGCTGAACAGAACACACCTTTGAAAGCGAGTATGGATCGAGTAGGCCACGAAGATGCAGATGTGACGAATAAAATCTATACACATATCACTGACAAAATGAAGACTGACTTAATCGGTCAATTAGAAAAGAATGGTCTATAACCATTCTTTTTTTGCCCCTTTTCTGCCCCTTTTGACCTCACAGAAAAACAAAAACCTGCTAGAGCCTTACAGCCCCAACAGGTTTGATGTTGATATTATTTTACGGCATCTTTTAATTGTTTACCGGCTTTAAATGCTGGAGATTTGCTGGCTGCGATGGTGATTTCTTCACCAGTTTGAGGATTACGACCTTTACGAGCGGCACGTTCGCGTACTTCAAAGTTTCCAAAACCGATTACTTGAACTTTTTCGCCATCTTTCAATGATGATTGAATTCCTTCAAATAAAGCATCTACAGCAGATGCTGCGTCTTTCTTTGTCAATCCAGTTTTTTCTGCTACTTTCTCAACTAAGCTTTGTTTATTAATCATAATATATAGCCTCCACTATCTTTTTAATGTATTTCAAAACAATTTTATTCGTTATTGCGGAGAAAGGCAACAGTTAACACTCTTTTTCCCCTATTTTCCAATTCTTTCGTTTTTATTTATTGAAAATAAAAAAATAAATAAATTATGGAAACATTTCTAGGATTCTTTGCCACTATCCTTATTAAATAAACTCCTTAGCTTATAATTCATCATATCTATCATTAGTTAAATAACATGGAAAAGCAGAATTATAGCCACTGATGCTTGTCTCATCCCTTCTTGAACATTATATTAAATAAAAAATTAGTTAAGGAGCCTTAACGATGAACCTTAGAGCATTAATGAAAAGAGAAACAATCAGGTGCTTACAATTAGTAGAGAAACTATACTATGCAACAGACGCTCTTTCTTCTGAACAATTGATGGCCGTGTTAGCTTGCTCGCGACCTACACTGATTAGCGACATTCATTTTCTAAATGAAGCAAACCTACCATTTAGAATCACTAAAACTAACGGACTTTATACCATTAACTTTGAGTCTCATGCTACGATCGACACGGTCTATGCATACTTTTTACACAGCGGCTTGGAATTTCAAACAATCGAGAGTCTTTTTTTTGAAAAAAATTATAGTATCCAAGCTGCGGCTCTTCACTTAAATTGTAGTTTTTCAAACATGCAGCGTTATTTACAAAGCAGTAAACACTTATTACGGGTTTGGGGATTTTCTGTTTGTCATCGACCTTTGCATGTTGTGGGAGAGGAAAGCTTGATTCGTCGATTCTTTTTTCTTTTCTTCAAAGAGTCTCAAAAAAACGTTGCAGATTACGGATTTTCACAGACATTAGTAGCTTCACTGGATCAGTTTATCCAACAACTTTTAGTAGAAAATGATCACACAAATGATTTAGCTGTCCATTCTCAATTGCTGCACAGTTTTTTAATCGCCTTGTATCGGCAAAAAAGAGGTCATTTTTTGAAACAGCCTTTATTGGAATCCGGGATGAGTATTCCCAAAACTGCCGAATTTGATCAAATGGTAACTGCGATCAAACGTGAAACAGCTTTGGAATTTACCATGCTTCACTTAAAAGATTGTTTGTGGCCTCTGTTTTCACATCAGTTGATTGTAAATGAGCAACAACAGATTCTTGCACAGCAAGAAAATAAGTCATTCGCACGTTTTTATGTTCAGCATCAGCAACTATTGGAAAAAATTAGTTATTTGTTGACTGAACCTCTTTCACAAATAGAGATTACTGAAACATTAAGATTTTTAGGGAATCAGTTATTTTGCTACTTTCCTAATAAACAACCAATTGCAATCATTCAAGAAATCGATAAAATGATGGTGACAGTGATTGAAAAAACATATAACCGAGAAGTTCATACACTCAAAAAGATCGTTAGTGACTTTTTGAATCCTCGTCAACAAAAGTCACTAGTCCCGCTTTATCTCAATTGCCTCATTACCACGATAGATAACTTATTACCGCGTTTAGTTGGTACGAATAAAGCTGTCAATGTGCTCTTGTTGCCAGATACTTTTGCACCTCAGCAACGTTTCTGGTCTTCACTTTTTGCCGATTCTATTAAAGGAGTCGTCAACTATGAAGTACTCGATGCTGCTACACTCTTACAAAATAAACTGACCAGTTTAGCACAAGCCTACGATCTGATCATTACAAATAAAACTGTTACTGAAAAGCTGGCCAAGCCAATCATTGCAGTCAATACTTATCCGACAACAAAAGAACTTGTCCAGATTCAACAATTCATCAATCAATTTGAAACACTTCCAGCCCGAAAGGAAAGATAAAATGAATTTACGTCGTCTATTGAAACGAGACAGTCAACGACAATTACACTTGATTGAAACACTTTATTATTCTCAATGTGCCCGTTCCAGTGAAGAACTGGCGAATATTATCGGTTGTACACCGCCAGCTCTTTTAAATGATATTCGCTCCACCAATACTCAAAGTGATTACTACCAGATTGTTCGAAGGAATAGTCTGTATCAGTTGGAACTAAAAGATAACGCTACGATGGATGTTCTCTATTCGACACTGATCAATCAATCTGTAGCATTTAAAGTCTTGGAAGCTATTTTATTTGAAGAATGTTATAGTTTATCCGAACTTTCTCAAAAATTTTTCTGTAGTTTGACTACAATCCAAGTTGCCATGAAAGATTTACAAGATGCACTCAGCCATTGGAAACTGACCATCCAACGTCGACCATTTCGATTAACAGGTAACGAAGTAGCCATTCGACATTTATTCTTTTTGTATTTATCGGAAAAAAAAATCACTCGTAAGGACACTCGATTCAGTTCTGATTTTTTTCAATTTGGTGATGACGTCCTCCATTCAATGATCGAAAACAATCAGCTTTCTGTATCACTGGCTCAGTATAATCGTTTAAGTCTATCTTTTTACATCAGTCTTATCCGAAGCGCTAATGGACATCGAATCAGTTCACGCTTATTAAAATCAACCAGTATCATCTCTCCAGATCAAGATACGCTCACTCGTTTTGGGCTTTATTTGCGAAAAGAACTGCAAATTCTCTATTCAGAAGATATCATGAAAGACAGCTTCTGGCTGCTTTATTCCGATCTATTTTTACTAGGTAAGACACAAAAAAAGAACAGTCTAAAAACAAATTATTCATTAGCCTATCATTACGAGACACATTATGAACTAGCTGAAAAGTTAAGTCAGATGTTAATTCAGCCTTTAACGGATGACCAAAAAGAACAACTGGTACTCATCTTGATCAACCAACACTTGTTCCATGCCGGAACGAAGGAATTTATTAGTATATTGCAAGATCGAAAAAAAGATTGTCTAAGACTGTTAGAAACTTTTCATGCTCATTGTGTTTATCAGCTTCGTAATTTAGTTCTTACGTTCACTGAGGACTACCAACTTTTTGACTCTCCTGAATTTATTGACAATTACATTTATCAGATCGTCGCGACAGTCCCTACCTGCTTGAATGGGATGAAACAGTCAGAAAAGCCAGTCACTTTATTAGTCGTCGCAACGGATTCTAAAATGCAAGAAAGTTTATTAACGGAACTGTTACGTTTTTCTATTCGAGGAAACTATGAAATTCAACAAATGAGCGTCCAACAACTACATGAACGAAGTTATTTAGCAGTTTTTGAAGAATACGACATTGTTATCAGTACATCTACTTTTGATGTTCCTAATTGTCAGACACCGATTATTGCAGTGGAGCTATGCCCTAGTATCCAATCATTAAATAAAATCCAACAACTAGTAGATCAAATAAGTAAACGAGGGTAGCAACGATCAAAGTAAAAAGGACTTGAGCATTTTACTCAAGTCCTTTTTGGGTGATTAATCGATCTAATTCCTTGTCCATCGAAGCTTTTTCTGCCATTAAACTATCGATCATCCGTTGATATTTTTCTTTCCCATTTTTCTTACGAATGACATTCAACTGAAGTGCAGAAAATAAAATAATGACTAGTGATAAAATAATAATCACCGCAAAGATCAGACTTACTTCTATTTTAACTAGCGTATATAACAGCACGATCAAAGCGATCAAAATTTCCAAAAGACTTAGTTTGGTTCTCCACCCGCCGCCAAATAGCATTCGTTTTAGTGTTGAACCTTGTAGCAATTCTTCATAACGAGTCAAGCGTGCTTCTAAAAAGCTGACTTGTTCTTTTAGTAGATCAATCCGTTGATTATCCGGCATAGTAGTTTCGCTCCTTATTTTCCTTCTTCCATATTATCGCTAGTAACTGTTATTTTCGCAAATATTTTATTTATCATTATAAAAATAATAATCTTTTTGCAAGAGATTTCCCCAGCGAGTTTTTAACAATCAAAAAATTAAAAAATGTAAAGGGTTTCATTTGTTTCTCACTGGCCATCAGCATGAAAAACTTTTTAAATTCTTATTTGAAATTGTGTGAAAGTCTTGTACAATTATCTTGTAAGCGAATTCTTTTCGTGCACAATTAGTCAAGAAGGAGTGTGTCAAATGATTATTGGAATTCCAAAAGAGATTAAGAACAACGAAAACCGTGTCGCCCTTCCCCCATCTGGTGTATTTGATTTAACCAATCGTGGTCATCAAGTATTAGTTGAGAAAGATGCCGGTAAAGGTTCCACAATTTCAGACGAAGAATATGTTGCTGCAGGTGCTACTATCATAGACAACGCTGAAGATGTTTGGGCGGCTGAAATGGTCATGAAAGTCAAAGAACCCCTTCCAGAAGAATATCGTTATTTCCGTAAAGGATTATTATTATTTACCTATTTACATCTAGCGGCAAATCGCCCGTTGACCGAGGCTTTAGTAAACAGCGGTGTAACAGCGATTGCTTATGAAAATGTTCAACCAGCTGATAATACACTACCATTACTTGCTCCAATGAGTGAGATTGCTGGTCGAATGGCAGCACAGATCGGAGCAAACTTTCTAGAACGGATTAAAGGCGGCAAAGGAATCTTGCTTTCTGGTGTTCCTGGTGTACGTCGTGGAAATGTTGTCGTTATCGGCGGCGGTGTTGTTGGCTTGAATGCGGCGAAACTAGCTGTAGGTTTAGGGGCAAATGTTACTCTTTTAGATGTGAGTGTTCCACGCTTAAAAGAATTAGATATCATCTTTGGTAATAGCGTTCAGACGATGATGTCAAACAGCTTCAATATCCAAGAGTGCTTAAAAACAGCTGACTTAGTGATTGGTGCTGTATTGATCCCAGGTCACAAAGCACCAACATTAGTTACTAAAGAAATGGTAGCAAACATGCCTGACCACGGTGTAATCGTCGATGTCGCGATTGACCAAGGCGGTATTTTTGAAACAGAAGACCGCGTAACAACCCATGACGATCCAACTTATGTCAAAGAAGGCGTTGTTCATTATGCTGTAGCAAACATGCCTGGTGCTGTACCGCAGACAGCCACTTATGCCTTGAGTAATAGTACGATGGCTTATGCAAATCTCTTAGCTAATACTCCATTAGAACTATTATTAAAAGACAACTTAGCTCTTCGTCGTGGTGTTAATACCTATAATGGCAAACTTACGATCGAACCAGTAGCTAAAGATTTAGCTATGCCATACACTTCAATTGATGAACTATTAAAAAGCAACTAAACATACAACAGGAAGGACCTGTCGGCAGTAGGCTGACAGGTTTTTTGTTATAATAAAACTGATTCTTTTATTATAGGGGGTTTACTTATGATTTTTTCTGATATTTCTTATCAGCGTCCTGATTTATCACAATATAAAACAGTGTTCACTCACACCAATCAGCGATTTATCACAGCTAATAATTATCAAGACGCGAAAGAGGCGCTGCAGGAGCTGAATCAGTTACGCAGTGAAATGGCTAAAAACATGAAGCTTGCGTACATTCGACATTCGATCGATACAAAAAACCATTTTTATCAAAAGGAAAATGATTTTTGGGATCAGCATGGACCGTTAGTTGATCAAATTCATAATCGATTCTACGAAAGTCTGCTAGCCTCTTCTTTTCGTACACAACTAGAAAATGAATTTCCGGCAACACTTTTCCTTTTTGCAGAAGATCAATTACGTTTATTAGATGACTCAGTTATTGAACTGAAGCAACAAGAAAATGAAGTCATCAGCCGTTATACGCAATTGATTGCTTCAGCTGAACTGGTATTTAATGGCACTAACTATACTCTATCGGAGTTGTCTGCTTTTTTTACGGCTCCTGATCGTGCTATTCGTAGAGCAGCTCAAACAGTCTATGAGCAATTCTTCAATACTCATGAGCAAGAATTTGATGAGTATTTTGATCAGTTGGTCCATTTACGCCACCAGCAAGCTCAAAAATTAGGTTTTGAAAATTATGTCGACTATGGTGATCGTTTGATGAATCGTTGGGGCTATGACCGAAAGCAACTCCATGAATTTCGGCGCTTCATTTTAGAAGAAGTCGTCCCAATCAATCAAAAGCTTTATCAGCGACAAAAGACTCGGCTAGGAGTTGAAAAACTCTTACATTATGATCTGCCCCTTGTTTATCCTAATGGTAATCCTCAACCACAGGAAACTGGTGAAAAATTGATCCAACAAGCCCGAGACATGTACCACGAATTGTCGAATGAAACGGGAAACTTTTTTGATCAGATGATCCACCAAGAATTAATGGATTTGGCTAGTCGTCCTGGCAAACAAAGTGGTGGTTATTGTGAGTTCATCGATACTGTTCAAATGCCTTTTATTTTCGCAAATTTTAATGGAACTTCAGATGACGTCGACGTCTTGACTCACGAGACCGGACACGCATTCCAAAGTTACCTCTCTCGCTGGATCAAAGAACCTGAATTGGTTTTCCCAACTTCTGACACTGCTGAGATTCATTCGATGAGTATGGAATTTCTCACTTGGCCGTGGATGAATAAGTTTTTTGGAGCAGATCATCAAAAATATACATTTGCTCATTTAAGCAGTGCCTTACAATTTTTACCTTACGGCGCTTTAGTTGATCATTTCCAAGAAGAAATCTATCGTCATCCAGCGTGGACCTCGGCTCAACGGAAAATTTGTTGGCGAAAATTAGAGAAACAATATTGTCCTGAACGGGATTATCAAGCTTCAGAAGCCTTAGAACGCGGTATTTATTGGTACCGACAAGGCCATATTTTTGAAGTCCCTTTTTATTACATCGACTACACCTTAGCACAAGTCTGCGCTCTGCAATTTTGGAAGCGAACGATTGTCGATAAAGATTCTACTGCTTGGAAAGACTATTTAACAATTTGCCGCATTGGTGGGAGCAAAACATTTTTAGAAACCGTAGCGTTAGGCCATCTTGCATCTCCTTTTGAACGAACAAAAATGACTGAACTGCTATCAGTAGTTGATCATTATCTAAGTAATATCCCCGAAACAAATTTAGTTTAATTCTTTAAAATTATCTTATTTAAAACTGATTAAACAAGCTATCAAAATCAAAAGACTGTGATGAATTTACAGTCTTTTTATTTTATATTATTTCTTTTGCGATTTTTTTAGTGTTTAATAAAGCGCGAACTTTTTATTTAGGAATAACCATCAAACGATTCTCACTCATTTTGTGGATGGCAATTGGCCGTTGATAAAATTCATTCAATATGTTTTCTTTTAGTAACTCTTCTCGATGACCTTGTTTAAAGACCTGCCCTTTTCGAATCATTAATAGATGATTGATAAACGGTAAGATCTCCTCCGTATGATGTGTCACATATAACAAGCTAGGCGCGTCCGCAGCTTGTTTCATTTTCTGGATACGTGCCAACAAGTCTTCTCTGGCAAACAGATCCATTCCATTACATGGTTCATCTAAAATCAATAATTCTGGTTTTGCCATCAATGCACGAGCAATCAGAACAATCTGTTTTTCTCCTTGAGATAGAATTTGAAAAGTTTTTCCAATTAGTTTCTCCGCACCAAGTGAACATAAAAGTTGTTTGGCTTCGGCTAATTCGGTTTCTGAATACATTTGATAGATACCGATACTAGCAAATTTCCCTGATAAAACAATATATTCAGACTGTTCTTCACGATGGATTTTTTCTTGTAAAGATTGACTTACCCAGCCGATTCGTTTTGTTAAGTCAGGAATAGACGTTTCTCCGAACACTTCCCCTAAAACAGTCAGACGCCCTTTTGACGGCCATAAATTCCCTGAGATCATATTTAACATCAAACTCTTGCCGGCACCATTTAATCCTAAGATTGCCCAGTCTTCACCAGAGTTGATATGCCAATTGATATCTTGTAAGAGTACAGTTTGTTGACGAATAAGTTGAACATGTTCAAAAGCTAAAATTTTCATACTTTTTTCCTCCCTACTTCCCTTTAACAATCCTAACAAAAATTCACAGAAAAGATAGGAAAAATGGTATAATTTAACAGATGAATTTGAGAGGAGTCTTACTTATGAAATATGAATTATCAGACAGTACCTTTGCACCGATTGCAAAGATTTATCTAAAACAAGAGGAGAAATTACGAATCGAACCAGGAGCTATGGTTTATCAAGTCGGTGAGATTGAATTAGAAGGACACATGAACTCAAATGGCAAAAAAGGACTCGGTGGTGCATTGAGTGCTTTGGGTCGTTCTGTAACTAGTGGCGAGAGCTTTTTTATCAGCACGGCTACCGCGCATACAGACAATGCTATGATTGCTATTGCACCTGCTGTCCCTGGAAAAATATTTTCGCTAGACATTGCTGCTGAAAACTGGTGCTTGAACACTGGCGCTTTTCTTGCCAGTGAAGAACAAGTAAATTTCCAAATGAAGCGTCAAAAACTTTCTGGAGCTTTATTAGGCGGAACCGGCGGCTTATTTATCATGGAAACATCAGGAAATGGCCAGATTTTGGTTTCGGCTTTTGGTGATATTGAAAAAATTGAACTTGATGGCAGTCAACCAGTCACTATCGACAACCAACACGTGATTGCTTGGAGCAGCTCATTAGACTATCAAATCAAAGTAGCTTCCGGGACTTTTGGTTTCAAAACTGGTGAAGGCGTCGTCAATGAATTTCATGGCCGCGGCACTGTCTACATCCAAACACGGAACATAGAAAGCCTAGCTGATCATATCATTCCTTTTTTACCTAAATCTTAAAGATCATCAGACAGGATTGTAAGTGTTAGCAAGAACAGGTAAAATATGGAGGATACTGTTGTAGAAAGTTGGTTTATATGACTAAGATTAGACACGAAGATGAGTTGTCCGATACTCCTTCACGCATGGCTCGTTACCATGCCCAAGCGGTTGCACCACCCTTAAAAAAACAGAAAGAAACAGCCGCGGCAGCACCAAAAACACAAAGTACGCAAGAAAAAATGGTACAAAGTACCGGCTGGTTGACTGTCGGCAATATTTTTTCGCGATTATTAGGAGCAGTCTACGTTATTCCTTGGTATATGTGGATGCAACCTCATGGTGAAGCAGCCAACTATTTATATACAAAAGGTTACAATGTCTATGCCTTATTTTTGATGATTTCAACAGCTGGGATCCCGGCTGCAGTCGCCAAACAAACTGCTCGTTATAATTCAATGAATGAATATGGGTTAAGTAAGAAATTATTGTTCTATACGATGCGACTAATGACTATTGGAGGAATCCTTTTTGCAGGAGTCATGTTTTTAGGCGCTCCGTATTTATCTCAAGGAAATCCAGACCTCGTACCTGTTATGCGTTCCTTGAGTGTTGTGTTATTGATTTTCCCAGCGATGAGCGTCATCCGCGGATTTTTCCAAGGAAACAATAACATGAAACCTTATGCGATTTCACAGATTGTCGAGCAAATTGCACGCGTCTGCTATATGCTAGCGTCGGCTTTCATTATTATGCGTATCAACAATGGCAGCTATAAGACCGCAGTCGTCTATTCAACCTTTGCGGCTTTTATCGGAGTTGCTTTTGCCATGGCAGTCTTACTATTCTCCCTCTTCAAGGAACGCTCCGCATTTAGGGAATTGGTCAAAGAAAGTAACAATCAAATTACGTTTTCTGGGCGCCAACTTGTTTTACAAATGATTGCCCAAGCAATCCCCTTCATTATCGTAGGTAGCGGCATCAGTATTTTTAAACTGATCGATCAATATTCTTTTGAAAAAATCATGTCGCTTGTGACAGATTATTCTGCTGCAAAAAATGCAGAATTATTCGCTTTGATTTCTGCCAATCCAGATAAATTGACTATGGTAGTCATCGCTCTTGGTACAGCGATGGCAACTGCGGGCCTCCCACTAATCACAGAACGGTTCACAAAAAAAGACCAAAAAGGATTAGCAAAATTAGTGACAAATAATATCCAATTACTGTTCTTTGTTATGATGCCCGCAACAGTTGGAATGATCGTTCTAGCTTATCCACTAAACACTTTGTTCTATCGTCCCAATCCTCTTGGAGCAGAGTTATTGGCAGCATCTTGTGTAGTAGGAGTCATGATGGGCTTACTTATGGTTTGTTCGACAATGTTGCAAGGTTTAGATGGAAACATGCAAGCTGTTTCTTTTTTAGGAATTGGTGTGCTAGTGAAAGTATTGACGCAATTTCCATTGATTTTTATGTTCAAAGCCTACGGTCCGTTAATCGCGACTTTTATTGGATTGTTAGTGGCCAACATGTTTTTATTGGATCGAATCCATGTCTTATCACAGTTTCCATTTAGGCAAACCTTTGCGTCGATCGCAAAAGTCACTATGATGTCGCTTGTCATGGGGGCTGTAGCTTTTATAGTCAAATTAGGTTGTGAAATGATCTTAAGCTCAGATTCGAAAATGCAATCTATGATTATTATTTTGATTGTCGCTGCATTCGGCGGGCTGACTTATATGTTTTTAGCCTTAAAAACACGAATGGCTGATAAATTACTAGGCTCAAGAGTTGACAGTATTCGGCGCCGCTTGCATCTACATTGAGACCAAAAAACCGCTCGAGGCTTATGCTTCGAGCGGTTTTTCTGGAATGGCCAAATACATCGGTTCAATAGTTAGGTTCGCTAAAAATCGTTTAAAATCATCAAATGAAATCACGACTGTTGCTGTATTGATATTCGGATGAAATCCAATCTTTTTTGTTTGATCGATGGCTGTGTCAATGATTAAATTGATTTGACGTGCTGAATCATGAGGCAAAGCTAATGGTGTCACTGAACCTTTTTCTAACCCAAGCAACTCAAAAAGTTCTGCTTCTGAAGCAAAAGATAAGTGACGCTCGTTTAATAAATCTGCCAGAGCTTTAATAGCTACTCGTTTTTCACCTGGACAAATAACAAAGTAATAGTTCTTCGTCTTCTTACTTTTCAGTAATAGGTTTTTCACGTCACTGCCAGCAATTGAAAAATCAATCTCTGCTACTGTAAATACTGCCCGATGAGCCACTCGTTCATAAGAAATCTGCCATTTTTCTAATAATTGATAGACCTCTGTCTCAGTTGCTTTTGAAATTTTAATCACCGACTTTCTTTTAGCAAATTCCGCCAAATAATAATTGTTTTATTGACGTGATTCAATACTTCTAATTCTTGTTTTTTAGTATCTATCACTTCTTCTTGCTGAAAAGCAGCTAGTTTTTCATAATTATTCTGCAATAGTTCAATAATTATTTGGTTGGTGTTTCCTGGAATCAAACTGTCGGCTTCTGCTTGTAATTGTTGAATCACAATCGGTGTCGTCTCTTGAAAATAAGTATAGCCATACTTATTGAGATTGTTTTTGTACGATTGCAGAGTAGTTAAAGATGTTTCCAGTACAGCCTGTCCGTCCTTTGTTTGTTTTGGGATTTGAACGACTGCTTCTGTCTGTTGGGGCGCCTTTTTTCGCTTAAGCGCCCAGCGAGTCAGTAAAAAAGTAACTAAACAAACAAGCGCATTTGAAAACAGTACTTCTGGACGCAATAAATTTTCAATCATGATGGTCACTTCCTCTAAGAGATGCCTCCATTATACCGAACTCGTTCATTTTAAGGTATTAGTTTTTCCAAAAAAAAGAAAGCAGCTGTCTATTCTTTGGTAATCTTCCATACTTGATTTTCTTAATACTAATTTGTTAACAAAAAAAACACGTTGAAAAAATCCAACGTGCTTATTTCACAGTTAATTGAACTTTAGCTAACGCCTGAAGCAAATCAGCTATCAAATCCTCTGTGTCTTCAATCCCCACAGACAAACGAAGCAAGCCATCAGTCACGCCTTGTTTTTCTCGTTCTTCTTTTGGCACACAAGCATGACTCATAGTAACTGGATAAGACAAAATCGATTCTACACCGCCAAGACTTACGGCTGCAATCGGGATTTTTAGTGCTTCAGCAAAAGTATAGACAGCTTCTTGATCTACTAATTCAAATGACAACACCGCACCACCAGAAGAAGCCTGACGTTGATGCACTTGATACCCGGGATGACCTGGCAGTCCTGGGTAATGGACACGTTGAACAGCAGGATGCTCTTCTAACATTTGGCTGATTTTTTCTGCACTACGAGCACTTTGCTCCATCCGCAAGGCCATTGTTTTTAAACCGCGCATCGTTAACCAGCAGTCTTCAACCCCTAAAATACCACCTAGCACTTTTTGTTGCAGTTTGATTTGCTGATGCCACTTTTCATTATTTGTCACGACTAGCCCAGCCACGACATCACTGTGACCATTGATAAACTTGGTCGCACTGTGGATTACGACGTCGATACCGAGAGATAATGGTTTTTGAAATTGAGGGGTCATGAATGTATTATCCATCATCGTTACTAACTGATGATCTTTTGCAATTGCGACGACACCCGCAATATCGGTCACTGACAACAATGGATTAGACGGTGTCTCTAAGTAGAGTCCGCGAGTATTTGGTCGAATCGCCTGTTCCCATTCTTCCAACTTCGTTTCATCGACAAAAGTCACTTCGATTCCAAAACGCTCCATGACCTCATTCACCAATTGAAACGTCCCGCCATAGATACTTTTGCACATAACTAAATGGTCTCCTTGATTGAAACTCAGCAAAACTGCTGAGATCGCTCCCATCCCAGAAGCAAATGCTGTTGCGTAGTTTCCATTTTCCAGTGCGGCGACAGCCTCTTCTAACGCCGTTCGTGTTGGATTGCCAAAACGAGAATATGTATAAGGCTGTCCATCTTTGATAGAGACTTGCTTAAAGGTCGAACATTGATAAATCGGAATTGAAGATGCGCCGGTCGCTTCATCAAACGCAGGGTATCCATGAATTAATTTTGTCTTATCTTTCATCCCAGATCCTCCTTAATTGTTTTTCACAAGCTTAGCTTACCATCATTTAAAGCGCTTTCGTTCTTTTTGGAGAAATTCCCATAAGAAATTTAGCTTATTATCAGGAATTCTAGGGACTTTCTAATGGATAAAAACTGAAACTAACGAAGAAATTTAATGGATCGAAACTGAGGGTAGGAAATAGGTTGATCGTGCTCAAATCACTACAATCAAAGATACCGGAAGCGTTACATTCACAAACTTATAAATCAAAAAAACTGCGACAAATTTGCCGCAGTCTCTTTATTTTGTTTCCAAATCATGTAAAAATAACCCACTCAACAGTTTTGGTTCAAACCATGTTGATTTTGGCGGCATGATTTTTTTAGCATCCGCAACGTCTAACAAATCGGTCATCTGAGTCGGATACATGGAAAAAGCTAATTTCCATTCACCAGAATCTACTAATTTTTCTAGTTCAGTTGTGCCGCGGATTCCTCCGACAAAATCAATCCGTTTATCTGTCCGAATATCATCGATTCCAAAAATATCTTCTAATACGAACTTTTGAAGTAGTGCGACATCTAGTTTTTCCACCGGATCATTGGGGACTTTCTCTGGTTTGATTCTCATTGTGTACCAAGCCGAGCCATCGTACAACTGGCAATCACCGGCTTTTGCTGGTTTTTTCAAGTCTGTTTTAGTTACTTGATAATTTTCAGCTAAACGAGCCATAAAATCAGCTGGCGGAGTTGTCTTCAAGACACGATTGTATTCCCAGATCGCCAATTCATCTTCAGGAAAAATAATCGATAAAAATTGTTCTGTCTCAGGATTTTGTTTACCTGTTTGTCTTTTTTCTAAACCGATCTTTACCGCAGATTCGGTTCGATGGTGCCCATCAGCAATGTATAAAGCATCTACTTCAGTGAACAGATTAGTCAGTTCTTCAATTGTATCAGCTTGATCAATCACCCACACACGATGAGTCACTTCATGGTAACTAACAAAATCATAAACAGGGACATGATCTTTCTGCCATTTTTTAATCGTTGTCTGAATCGCAGTCTGTGGACGATAGCTTAAGAAAATCGGACTAGTATTTGCATCGCAAGTTCGGATATGGTTCATCCGATCAATCTCTTTTTCATGACGAGTAAATTCGTGCTTTTTAATCTTTTCATCAATGTAATCACTAATTGACGTGCAAGCAACAATTCCAGTTTGACTGCGCCCTGCCATCACTAGTTCATACAAATAAAAACAGGCTTCTGTTTCTTTAAATAGCCAGCCTTTTTCTAAAAATGCCGCTAAATTTTCTTCCGCTTGTTGGTAGACCTTTTCATCATACGGAGAAAGGTCTGTAGGTAAATCGATTTCTGCTTTGTCGATATGAAAATAGCTGTAAGGATTAGCTGCCGCTAGATCGCGTGCTTCTTGCGAATTCACCACATCATAGGGCAAGGCCGCAACTTTATCTGCTAACTCTGCTTTCGGGCGAATACTTTTAAACGGATGTACTTGAACCATTAAAATTCACTCTCCTCATCTCGTTTGATCACTCGAACCCGAATAATTCCTTCATTTTCAGCTAATTTTTCAGCAATTGCTGCGATTTTTTCAGGATCAGTTTCTGCAATATCTACTAACGTATACGCATAATCATCTTGCCCTCGATTCACCATATTATCAATATTGACTTTTAAAGTAGCGATCTCAGAAGCGATCAATCCTAACATATTGGGAATATTATGATTGATAATCGTGATTCGATAAGGCGATTCAAAAGCCATTTCAACATTAGGAAAATTCACTGAACGTTTGATGACTCCGGTTTCTAAGAAGCGTTTTAAGCCACGAGCGGCCATTTTGGCACAATTGACTTCAGCTTCTTCAGTTGAAGCGCCTAAATGTGGCAAGACTGTGATTTTGTCATTGTGAAGTAATTTTTCTTCAGCAAAATCAGTCGTAAACCCAGCAATGCGATCTTCATTTACAGCCTTAACAACTGCTGCTGTGTCAACGATCTCACCACGAGCAAAGTTCATTAGTCGTGCTGTTTTTTTCATTAATAATAATTCTTCTGTGCCGATCAAATGACGAGTCTGATCAGTTAAGGGCACATGTATCGTTACAAAATCACAGTTTGTTAAAACTTCTTTCAGATACTTTGCGCGTTTTACTCGTCGAGAGATACTCCAAGCAGTATCTACTGAAACGTATGGATCATAACCGGTGACTTCCATTCCAAGACGATATGCATCATTTGCTACCATCGCACCGATTGAACCTAATCCAATCACACCCAATTTTTTTCCTTCTAGTTCTGTTCCAGCAAATTGTGCTTTTTGAGCTTCTGCTTGTTCGTCAACATTTGTACCAGTTAATGTTTGTACCCAGCTGATTCCTTGGACCATTGGTCGAACAGATAATAACAAACTGGCGATTACTAATTCTTTGACGGCGTTAGCATTCGCTCCGGGTGTATTGAAAACGACGATTCCTTTCTCTGTACATTCTTTGACTGGAATATTATTCGTGCCAGCACCGGCACGGGCGACTCCTAAGACAGATTTAGGGAAATCATAATCATGTAATTTTTGACTTCGCAAAATAATACCGTCTGGCTCTTCACTTTCGTTGATACGATAATTTTCTTGATCAAAACGCGCCATTCCTTCAGGAGCGATCGCGTTGAATGTTTTGATTTGAAACATCTATTCTCCTCCATTTTCCTTCTCAAATTTTTCCATAAACGCTATTAATGCTTCCACTCCTTCAATGGGAAAAGCATTATAAAGACTTGCCCGCATTCCACCAACCGAGCGATGCCCTTTTAAATTTTCAAACCCTTGGGCTAACGCTGCTTGATTAAACGCTTTATCTAAATCTTCATCACCAGTAATAAATGGAATATTTGTAATGGAGCGACTTTTCTTTTCTACCGGACTTTTGAACAAATGTGAATTTTCAATCGCATCATAGAATAATTGTGCTTTCTTCCGATCTTCTGCTGTGATTCCCGCAACGCCACCTTGAGCTTTCACCCATTCAAAGACCAATTTCGCAATATAGATTCCATAAGTCGGCGGTGTATTGTACAAAGAATTATTTTTTGCTTGCAAAGCATAATCTAACATCGGCGCAAAAATCGCCTTTTTATTGATTAAATCTTCACGAACAATTACTACAGTCAGTCCAGCTGGACCAATATTTTTTTGAGCACCAGCGTAGATCAACCCAAAATCTTCCACTTTGTAATCATTCGCTAAAATATTAGAAGACATGTCTGCGACCACGGGTACTTGGCCAAATGAAGGAATCTTTTCGAAAGCGGTTCCTTCTATCGTATTGTTCGTTGTAATATGCACATAAGCTGCATTTTGATCGATTGTTTTAGGTATCTCTGGGATATAGGTAAAATTTTTATCTTCACTCGAGGCAATTACTTCGACCTCTACATTATCCAACGCTTTCGCTGCACTAATCGCCTTTTTAGACCAAGATCCTGTATTGACATACAAAGCTTTTTTCCCTTGAGCCAAGTTCAACGGCACCATTGTGAATTGTAAACTTGCACCGCCTTGTAAAAATAAAACTTTGTAGTTGTCAGGAATAGCCATCAGTTCTCGCAACAAGTTCTCAGCTGTTTGGATAATCTCTTCAAACAAGGAGGAACGATGACTCAACTCCATCACCGACATGCCGCTGTTTTTATAATCAAGCATTTCGGATTGTGCGGTCTCCAATACAGCTTTCGGTAATACTGCGGGACCTGCGGAAAAATTATAAATTGTCATACTCATTCGCTCCTTCTTTAAGATGTGATGACAATTATAACAGAAGCTATTAAATGATAAAAGGTTAATTTTAAATTAATTTCAATATAATCTGTAATAATTCCAGAAAATTTTAATTCTATTTGCATAAACAATCTAATCATATCCATGAAAAAAAGGATCAATCCAAAATTGATCCTTTTCAAATTCATTATTTTATTTTCAATTCAGCCAGCTGTTTTTCTATTTCCGTTTCTGCAGCATCTGCAGCTAGTAACGCACAAGCAGTATATGCACTTTCGACCAATGCAGTATCAAACAGTGTTACTTTTTTATCCGTCATTTCCATTGCCATTTCTAGATTCATTTTAGCACTGCCGAGATCATAAAAAGCTAACAATTCATCGGCAGGATTTTCTTCAATTGCTTGTGAAATTCGCTCCATAGAAGTTCCAATCCCACCATCTTCCAGACCTCCAGCAGTTGTAATAGGAACATCTTTAGCAATTTCACCAATCAATCGTTTCAATCCGTCTGGTATTTCTTTTGTATGAGAAACTAATACTACACCTCTACTCATCAAATACACCTGCCTCAATCATTGATTCAAAGAAATAAGCTGATGACATCGCACCAGGATCAATATGTCCAATCGAGCGCTCACCGACATATGAGGCTCTACCTTTAGTTGCTTTGATATTTTTCGTTTTTTCAACTAATATTTCAATCGTTGCGGGATTCAAGGTCCCATTATTTAAATTCTCTACGGCTGGTACCCATAAATCTAACATAGTTTTTTCACCAGCTTTAGAATTTCCTCGTTTTTCAATCCCAGCAATCGCAGCCTTTAACAATAATTCTGGATCACTTGAATCTTTGCTGGCCTTCATCATCTCCATCATAGCCGTTCCATAAAGCGGACCAGATGCACCGCCTACTTTACTGATCAAAGCCATTGCTGCAGCTTTGAATACGTCCGGCAAATCACCTGATAAATCTGCAGCCATTACCGCAGTCATCCCGCGAGCCATGTTGTTTCCATGATCTCCATCACCAATCGGTGTATCTAATTCACTCAAATATTCTTTCTTAATTTGGACTTTTTCATTGAATAATTCTAAGGTTTTTCGCAAATTTTCTGGTGTAAACATAGTGGACCTCCTTGAACACTCATTTGATTGGATATCTGATCTCAATCAATGTAATTCCATTAGTCAAATAATTTTTCTCATCAAAACAATCAATTTTTTATTTCATTACCAAGCAATTGTGTGAACTGGTTCATTTAACAACCGTAAACGTTCTTCATCTAATTTGATCATCGTAATTGATGCGCCTGCCATTTCCAGAGATGTCATATAGTTTCCTACTTTGGTGAAAGTAAGTTCTAATCCTTCATCAGCAAGAATCTGTTGCGTGTCATTGAACAGAATAAATAATTCCATCAACGGCGTCGCCCCCATTCCATTGACAAACAAGCCGTATTTATCCCCTGCTTGCCAATTAAACTCTGCTTTTAATTTCCCAATAATCTCTTGAGCAATATCATGAGCTGGCTTAATCTTTTCGCGTCGATAACCGGGTTCACCATGTATTCCTACACCGAACTCCATCTCATCTTCAGCTAAGGTAAAACCTGGTTTGCCAACTTCAGGGACGGTCGCTCCGGATAATGCAATTCCGACGGTTTTAATATCTTTTACTAAGTCTTTTCCATAACTGGCTAATTCAGAAACTGATTTTCCTTCTTTTGCCATGCCGCCTAAAATCTTATGAACCAAAACTGTCCCGGCAACACCACGTCGCCCTTGAGTATACGTACTATCTTCTACTGCAATATCGTCATCTACTAAAACAGAATCTACTTGAATATCATCCATTTCAGCTAAATCTTTTGCCATATCAAAATTCATGACATCGCCAGAATAATTTTTTATAATCAATAACGTTCCTTTTCCTTTATCAGTCGCCTTGATGGCTTCATGAATTTGATCTGGAGTTGGCGAAGTGAAAACTTGACCGCACACAGCAGCACTTAACATCCCCTCACCAACAAAACCAGCATGTGATGGCTCATGTCCGCTTCCACCCCCACTGACTAATGCGACTTGGTCGTATGTATCACTGCGAGTGACCACTAAAGTTTCAGGAACTTGTTTCACATAATCTGGGTAAGCTCCTACCAATCCGTTAACCATCTCTTCTACGACATTTTTAGGATCATTGATAATTTTTTTCACTTACGATTCCTCCTAATTCTTGCAATGAATTTTTTGGATAAAAATAGAACAGGGTAATAGAAACATCCTATTACCCTTGAAAAATTACATTGGTAATGCCATAAATAACCAGGCTGCTAAAATTCCTCCAATAATCGGACCAACTACTGGTACCCAAGAATATCCCCAATCGGAATCCCCTTTATTAGGAATCGGTAAAAATGCATGAGCGATTCGTGGACCAAGATCTCGAGCGGGATTGATCGCATACCCTGTGGTTCCACCTAGTGAGAGCCCGATTACTAAAATCAAAATACCAACTGCAATTGGATTTAATCCATCACCGAATTTGCTCATTCCAAATGCCAACAACGCAAAGACCAAGACGAAAGTTCCGATGATCTCACTGATCAAGTTTGCACCTAAACTACGAATTGCCGGACCTGTTGAATATACGCCAAGAATCGTCGCTGGTTCTTTCGTTTCTTTCCAATGTGGATAGTAATGAATAAATACTAAGACTGCACCGATGATCGCTCCAATCATCTGTCCCAAGATATAAGGAACTACCATGTCCCAGCCAATTTTCCCAGCGATGGCCATCCCAATTGTAACCGCTGGATTCAGATGTGCAAATGACATATATCCTGCCGCATAAGCACCAATCGTAACTGCTGCTCCCCAGCCTAGTGTAATAGCAATCCAGCCGGCTCCTTCGGCTTTTGTCTTACGTAAGCTAACTCCTGCTACAACACCGTCACCTAGCAATACTAAGATCATCGTTCCAATGATCTCTCCAATTATCTGTGTTGACATGCTTGTATCCATGGAACATTCCTCCTTATTTTCCTAGCTATTACAGTACTAGCTTTTTTATAGAATATTAAAACGGATTAATCAGAATTTTTTTCTTTTGGACGATGTTTGTATTGCATTGTAGCTTTAACTGCTTCTTGCCAGCCTTCATAAAGATCATCTGTTTCTTCTTTTTTCATTTTTGGTTCAAAACGCTGTCCTTCTGATGCAAATTTTTTGATTTCATCAATATCTTTCCAATAGCCAACTGCTAAACCAGCTAAATATGCCACACCTAGAGCAGTTGTTTCCAAATAAGGTGCCCGTTCCACCGGTGTTTGAATGATATCGGCTTGGAATTGCATCAACATGTCATTTTTTGACGCACCGCCATCTACTCGTAATAATTTAATCTCTGTGCCCGAATCTTTAGCCATGGTTCTTACAACATCTGTCGTTTGATATGCTAACGATTCCAACGTTGCACGAATGAAATGTTCTTTGGTCGTACCGCGTGTTAGGCCAAAAATCGCTCCTCGAGCTTGTTGATCCCAATAAGGTGCTCCTAATCCTGTAAACGCCGGAACAACATAAACGTTCTCACTGCTGTCGACTCGTTTAGCATAATCTTCTGATTGAGGAGCAGATTGGAACATTCGTAACCCATCACGTAACCATTGAATAGCAGAACCTGCCACGAAAATACTTCCTTCTAACGCATAAGTTACTTTGCCATCAATTCCATAACCGATCGTAGTCAACAACCCATTTTCTGAAAGAATCGGTTTTTCACCTGTATTCATTACAATAAAGGCACCTGTTCCATACGTATTTTTTACCATGCCTTTTTCAAAAGCTAGCTGACCAACGAGTGCTGCTTGCTGGTCACCTGCCATACCGCCGATTGGAACTTGATTCCCATAAAAATGATAATCTTCAGTATGACCATAGATTTCAGAATTGGATTTTACTTCTGGTAACATTTCTTTTGGAATATCCAATAAATCTAAAATTTCTTGGTCCCATTCTAAGTCATAAATATTGTACATCATTGTTCGGCTAGCATTTGTATAGTCTGAAACATGGACTTTTCCGCCTGTTAATTTCCATACCAACCATGTATCGATTGTTCCAAATAATAATTCACCATTTTTTGCTCGTTCTCGAGAACCTTCAACATGATCTAAAATCCATTTGACCTTTGTTGCTGAGAAATAAGAATCGATCAATAGACCCGTTTTTTTCTGGATCATCTCCGAGTGCCCTTGTTCCTTTAATTCATCAGCAATTTCACTCGTTTGTTTTGATTGCCAAACAATCGCATTGTAGATAGGATGGCCGGTTTCTTTTTCCCAAATAACTGTTGTTTCACGTTGGTTAGTGATCCCGATTCCTTCGATTTGATTTGGGCGGAAGCCGCCTTCGATTAACGCCCCAGCAATAACGGATTGAACCGAATTCCAGATTTCATTGGCGTCATGTTCCACCCAGCCTGGTTTTGGAAAATGTTGAGTAAATTCTTTTTGCGAAGAACTGACTTCTTTACCAGCTTTGTCAAAAATGATTGCTCGACTTGATGTTGTCCCTTGATCGATCGACATGATATATGAATCCATGTTCCCACTCCTCTTATATTATAATTTTTGTTGCTTTTTTAAATCCATTAATTGTGTTTCTCTGATTTGTTGGTCTAACTCTGTTTGATATGCCTCTTTCATTGTTAGATTCCAAGCAAAATATTCAGCCATTGCATCGACAACAGCATCTTTAATTTCCATCAAACGATGGCTGATAAATAACATGTAATTGGTTCGGCGCAACAGATAATCAACTGGTGTCAGCGTCATCTCAGCATCCATGGCATAACGTAATGCCATCGATTCTGCTAACGTTAATCCCTTAAACGATCCTTGATCCTTCAGTGCAAAAACTTTTGGCGCATTCGAGCCGTAAAGTTCGGCAATATATTGGCTATCTTCCGTACTCAATCCTTGTTTTTCACCTTCTAAGGTAATTTTTTCTAATTCTTCTTCCACTTTTTCTGGGTCGAATCGTCCGCCGGAAACCGGATAATTTTCCGAATCAATCAGCTGAAAGTTTTGATCAGGCAATAAAGAAATAATCTTTTTCATTGCCCCAGCAGCCATTAATCGGTAATCTGTTAGTTTTCCACCAGATAGTATCAACAAACCATCTTCAGCGACAGTCAAATCGCTACCGCGAGAAACGGCTGATGGATTGTCGTCAGGCTCTTCTTTTGCTGCTGCAACAATCGTTTTTTCTACTTTAGGACGTGATTGCTTCCCATCAGCGTAATCTTTTGCTGCTTGAATGATTTTTTCAAAATTAGCGTCACTGATTTTTTCTTTTTTCGTTCCATTATAATCACCGGAAGCATCGCTGATTAGTGGTCGCAGCCCTGCCCAAGCAGCTTCGATATCATGAATCGTTAGATCAACCTCTGGATAACGACGATTCACGATTTTCAATAAATAATCAACATCTTCTTTTTCCACCCTTGGATGGTCATAATCTCCTTGATAATCCGTATCTGTTGTCCCAAAATACGTCTTATTCTCTCGCGGGATGACAAAAATCATCCGTCCATCATTTTCTCCAGTATCGAAATAGGTTGGCTGAGGAACTTTTAGTTTCTCCCCATCTACAACTAAGTGTACGCCTTTAGTCGGCCGCATATGCGGCTTGTGATCGATTTTTTGATCTAGTTTTTTAACAATATCTGACCATGGACCAGCGGTATTGATCACCAGGCGACTATTGATTGTTATCGTTTGATCATTTAATAAATCCTTCGCTCTTACTCCAGATACCTGACCTGCTTCATCATGGAGTATTTCTTCTACTTTCATCCGACTAACTGCGATAGCCCCATCAGCTACTGCTTGTTTGATATTTTCAATCACTAAGCGCGCATCGTTGTTGCGATAATCCAAGTAAACACCGCCGCCTAATAATCCTTCTGATTCAAGTTGCGGCTCTCGTTCTAGAATTTCTGCCTTACTCAACATATAATTTGCATAACGTCCGCCTGTAATTCCTGCTAAATGATCGTAAAGATCCATCGCTATCTTGACAGAGAACAGATTAAAAGTTGAGCCAGGCTCATCAAAGATCGGTAAAATCATTGGATCTGCTTTAGGAATATGCGGAGCGATTTTTTGAATGATCGCTCGTTCACCCACCGTATCTGAAACGACTTCAACATCAAATGTCTTGAGATACCGAATCCCGCCATGGACCAGTTTAGTTGATCGCGAAGAGGTGCCTTCAGCAAAATCCTGCATCTCCACTAACGCCACAGACAGACCGGAAGCTGCAGCTTGTAGCGCCACTCCTGCTCCTGTGATCCCTCCGCCAATGATTACTAAATCAAAGGTCTGATCACTCAATTTTTGAATCAGTTTTGTTCGTTCTCGAAAAGAAAACATGCGTAAACACCTCATTCTTTCAAATTGATTTATTTCCAAAATTGAAAAATTACTCCAATACTGAGTTGGTTAATTTTACGTATGGTCGGTAAGTTTTTTAAAACTACCCAAAAATAATCAATCAAACTTATAAAAATAGTGTATCATAACGAAAAAGCGCTTTTAAAGTATTGTTACTTGAATAAGTAGGATAACTAACATTATTTTGCTGATTCGTTGCTTCTTTGTTATATTTTTCAGTTATTTTATTTATCGAACATAATTTTTTACAATAAAAAAATCCGCAAAATTTTGCGGATTCATAATTTTTATTTATCTTTTCGTGCTCGTAAAGCAGATAAGATTGAAACAGTATCGATTACTTCTTGTAAAGCCGCACCTAATAATGCTGGAATTACGCCCGTACTTGCGATTAACATCAAAATCACACAAATAATCAATCCAATCAATACTGATTGACGAGCGATTCGCATGGTATCTTGGGATAATCGAATTGCCGCTGAAACGCGGCTTAAATCATCTTTTAAAATTACTGCATCTGCACTTTCACTAGCCGCTGTTGAACCATGAGCTCCCATCGCGATTCCAATATCTGCAACCGCCAAAGCTGGTGCATCATTGACTCCATCTCCAACCATAACGACTGGACGATCTTCTTCTACTAATGTTTTTAAAACAGTTATTTTTTCTTCCGGCAAACAATCCGCGTGGACTTCTGAAATCCCTACTTGATTTGCGATTTGATTCGCAATAGATTGATGATCACCAGTCAGCATGATCGTTTTTTTGATTCCTAAGCTATTTAGTTCTGTAATCGTCTCTGCTGATTCTTCGCGAACAATATCTGTAAACGTGATGTAGCCGATGTATTGATCAGCGAGTGAGACATAGACAGCTGTTTTCTCATTACTTAATTCATGCGCGGAACCAGCAAAAGCAGCTTTGCCGACCCGAATCATTTTACCATTGACTTGTGCTTGGATTCCTTGACCAGTGATTTCTTCTAAATCACTTACTGGAAATAGCGCAATTTTATTGGCTTTTCCATAAGCGACTAAGGAACGAGCTAAAATATGACTAGATTCTTGTTCAGCACTTGCTGCATAGGTAATCAACTCTTCTTTAGAAAAATCAGTCGATTCAATATGGATCTCTTCAACTGAAAGACTGCCTTTGGTCAAAGTTCCAGTTTTATCAAAAGCTATACTTTTTGCACGAGCAAGTTTCTCAATGGTGGTTCCAGTTTTAACCACAATTCCATTCCGGCTTGAACGACTCATTCCCGCAACTAAGGCAACTGGTGCTGCTAAAATCAACGGACAAGGAGAAGCTACGACTAAAACTTCAGCAAAACGAACAGGATCTTTTGAAACAAACCAAGCGACTCCTCCAATTACATAAGCTGTGATCGTAAAAGGAACCGCATAACGATCCGCTAATCGAACAAAGTGAGCAGGTTTGGCTTCAGATTCTTTTACTAATTTTACCAAAGTTTGGTATTGACTATCCTTTGCAGCTTTTGTCACCTTCATGCGAAGTGCTGCATCACCATTGACCGAACCAGACATCAACTCATCATTGATCCTCTTTTCAATCGGCTTGGATTCTCCTGTTAGCGAAGACTCATCTACAAACGATTCACCCGCAATGATTCGACCGTCGACTGGAACTAATTCACCCGGTTTAATCAAGACTAGATCATCTACTTGAACTTCATCAACAGCTAACTCACTGATTTTTTCTCCATCGATTCGATGAGCAACCTGCGGTGAGTTATCTAAAAGTGATCGCAATTCTCGACTCGCTTGATGACTAGCATAATCTTCTAAACTATCACCACCTGTCAACATAATCAAAACGACTAGGCTCGCCCAATAATCACCTACTAATAATGTAGCTAAGATAGCTGTAACCGCTAAAATATCTATTCCATATTTTCCAGAGCGTAATGTTTTGATCATACCGATCAGCATAGAAATCGTCATGATA
The DNA here is from genome assembly GCF_031927985.1 of Enterococcus dongliensis. NCBI lineage: Bacteria > Bacillati > Bacillota > Bacilli > Lactobacillales > Enterococcaceae > Enterococcus > Enterococcus dongliensis. The sequence goes on along the minus strand of NZ_JARPZC010000014.1, from coordinate 29,110 downwards.
CCACCAATAATCGAAACCAACCAAAAGGCCCACTGACTTTGATGGAATCCAAATTCAAAAATCAATGCCACGATTCCAACCATCACTGTTAATAAGAGTTTTTTTATATTACTCATCTCTTTCGCCTCCATTTTTCTTCATTATTAGATTAGCACTCACATAATCTAATTGAAAATGATAGTATCTAAACGAGAAAGATAATCATTAACAGCTGGAAAACGCCCTTTTGTTTTTATAATAATTATAATTAAAACAAAAAAATAGTAGATTGCCGTCATTTGACCAAGAAAATTAGTTCTACTCCATTATTTTAATAAATTTTTGTTGTAGGATAGTCAAAAAAGACCACGATGTTAACATCGTGGTCTTTTTATTAAGATGTTTTCATCCAGATTGGTTCAAGTTGATTGCCGTCTGGATCTAATACTTCCAAACTAAACATTTGCTCTTCTGGGATTCCCATATCAACAGAAAAATAGTCACCACCATTTGCTTTAGCTGCTTCTGCAATTTTTTTTACTACATCAGCATTTTCTACTAAAAAGGCGGTCAGTACACCACTTTGGCTTGTTGTATCCGTAATTTCTTTATTTCTAAGAAACTGACGATAAAACTCATGATCTAGTACCATAATCGAAAAAGCATCATCCCATACCATAGAACTGGCATGTTCATCGGAGAATTCTTGATTCTTCTTAAATCCTAGTTTTTCATAAAATTCAGTCGAAGCTTGCACGTCTTTCACAGGAAAATTAACAAATACCGTCGTTGACAATTTGTTCACCCCCTTGAATTTTCATTCATTATGCAAGAATCGTGAAGATAAAGCAAAGAAAGCGCTTGTACAAAGTGTAACGAGTACCTGCTAGTATGGTAGTTACTCTTTTACCTTTCATTGAATTTTATTACTAGAAAAACGATTAGTCTAACTATATTTTAGTTTAAATACTTTGTTTGGCTGGACGCAACAAGACTTCACTGATTGTTACGTGTTCTGGTTGTTCAATTGCATACAATACCGCTTGAGCGACATCTGCTGAGGCCAAGCTGAATCCTGCTTTTCCAGCAGTTTCTCTTAATGCCTTTTCAGTCGTTGCATCCCCTACAGTATCAAATAATTCTGAAGATACCATTCCTGGCGAGATAATCGTAGAGCGGATACCGTTGGATAATTCTTCTTGACGCAATCCTTCCATGATTGCTCGCACGGCATATTTGGTTCCATTATAAACAGCAGACCCTGGATAAACAACATGTCCAGCAACGGAATCTGTTGAAATAATCAAACCCGACTGTTGTTTTTGCATAATAGGTAAGACCGCTCCGATTCCATTTAATACGCCCATAATATTAATATCGAGCATTTTTTGCCAGCTAGCATATTCCAACTTGGCCAGATTTCCTTGTGGCATAATACCAGCATTATTGTACATTACATCGATTCGTCCAAATTTTTCAATCGTCAAATCAATTACTTTTTGTACTTGTTGACGATCAGTTACATCAGCTTTTTGATAAAAAACCTGGTCTCCTAGACTATCTGCTAAAGTTTTGATACGTTCCTCTCTTCGTGCTGCCAAAACGAGTTTTACCCCTTTACTAGCTAATAATTTTGCCGTTGCTTCCCCGATACCAGAAGAAGCCCCCATAATAATCATTACTTTATTTGAAAGTTCAGTCATTTTTTTCCTCATTTCTACTAGTGATTTATCTAGTAACTTATTTCTTTGATTATTGTAGCTGGCGAACCAGCTACAATCACATTATCTGGTACATCTTTAGTAACCGTCGCATCTGCGGCAATAATTGCATTTTTACCTACAGTTACTCCGGGGAGAATCGTGACGTTAGCACCTAACCAAGCATTTTCTTTGATTTTAACAGCTGCCACAGATAGCCCGCGCCTTTTTTTTGGATCCACAAGATGATTTACTGTGATAATCCGACACATCGGACCGATTAATACATGATCTTCGATTTCAATCCCGCCTAAATCAACAAATGTAACGTTCTGATTAATAAAAATATGTTTGCCAAATGAGGTATGTTTGCCAAAATCTGTATAAAACGGTTGCGAAACCTCCACAGATTCATCAAGCATTTTCCCTGTGATTTTCCCCAAATACATTCGTATTTCTTTAGGACTATGATATTCTCCATTCATTTTCATCAGCAGTTGTTCATTATTGGCTTTTAATAAATGAATCTCATCATAGATGGCAGAACCAGGCAAGATTTCAATGCCCTGAATTTTTTCAAGTAATTCCTGTTTTGCCAACTTATCGACCTCCTTTATTTGATGATTCCAGTATACTTCGTTATACTTACAATAAAAAATACTTATATAGAATAGTTAGCTATCGTTTTTAGTTATAGGAGGATATGATGGATTTACGCGTATTAAATTACTTTTTAACAGTGGCTCAAGAAAAAACTATTAGCAAAGCAGCTGAAGTCTTGCATCTTTCTCAGCCCACCTTGTCGAAACAATTAAAAGATTTGGAAGAAGAATTAGGTGTCCAACTTTTTATTCGAGGAAATCGTGAAATCTCACTGACTGAAGACGGTGTCTATTTACAAAATCGTGGAAAAGAAATCCTAGCATTAGTCGATACAACGACTGCAAATCTTAAGAAAAATGAAGTCATCGGTGGAGACATTCTCATCGGCGGCGGCGAATCTCAAGCCTTCCAGGTTTTGGCTACTGTATTAAATGACCTAATGAAAACCTACCCCGACATCAATGTTCATCTGTATAGCGGCAATGCCGATGACGTAAAAAATAAAATCGATAAAGGACTTTTAGATTTTGGTCTAGTAATCGATCCAGTTGAAAAACAAAAATATGAATACATTTCCCTACCGGTCTCAGATTGTTGGGGAATCTTAGTCAATAATCATCATGAGCTAGCAAAAAAACGGCCGTAACTCCCCAAGATCTAAAAAATCAAGCGTTGCTGATTTCTAGTCAAACACTGGTTAATAATCAACTGTCTGACTGGTTAGGCGAAAGTTTAAGCAATTTTCATGTAGTCGGCAGTTACAATTTGCTTTATAATGCCTCTTTATTGGTCAAAGAAGGAACTAGTCTCGCTTTTTGTATCGACGGAATCATTAATACAAACAACAGCGGTCTGACCTTTGTCCCACTGTCGCCCGCTCTCACCTCAAAAATCCGTCTTATTTGGAAAAAGAAACAAATCTTCTCAAACGCTGCCTCACTTTTTCTTAAGCAGTTAATACAATTAACTGAAGGACAAAGCAGATAAACTATCCCTATTCACTTATTAATTACAAAAAAATACAGCCTACATAGGCTGTATTTCACTCATTTTTGATTTAATTGATCGGCTTCGGCTAGCATTGTATAGGTTGCTTCGAATGTTTGACAAACATCAGAAGGAATCTCATAGTTATTCGTAGTTTCTCGTAACTGTTCGAATTCTGTGTCTAAGTTTACTTCAGATCCTTCATTTTGCAGCTGATCCCAAATAGTATCGTAAATTTTTTTCACTTCAAATACCTCTGGATGATTTGCTCCGTGTGCACGGGTAATCGCTGTGGTATAAAGGGCTAGTTTTTCTCGATTTTCATTTAAATAGCTACTAATTTTTGACATGTCCGTTCCTTCTTTCTCATTCAACTGCTGAGAAGTTTTTCTTCTCTACAGTTCAAAGTATAGAACGAATCATTTCTAAAAAAATTGATAGTTATCAAGTTTCATCCATTTATTTTTTATTAAATAGTCTTTACAAATCAACTAATTCTTCTTTTTTACGGCTAACCAAATCTCGCTATAACAATTTTCTAAACCGTCGCTAAAATTGGTAAATGAGATTTCTGGTGCTTGAACGAGTTCATAGTCAGAAGATGGCAACCATTCTGAATAAATTTCCCCCCAAGTATCTTGCAACGTTTGTGGAAATGGTCCTTTATTAGGAAAGACCGCCCACGTTTGTTTGGCTATCTTTAATTGTGTCAAATCAGCGAACTGATTTTCTTGGGTCGTAGCAAAGCCTATAAAATGAGTCAATTCCCCTTTTTCTTCCATTCGTTCCTCACCAAAAGTATAAGATGCATTGATAACTTGTTTTGGGTATAAATCACCTAATTTATGCATTTCAGTCTTTTGTTTTTCTGTAATCGATTGTGCCAATTCTTGAATCGCATTGTTCACTCCTTCAAATTGGATCGGTACTCGCTTAGAAACACCTACCAAATTGAACGCATCTTTTTCTTCAATTTTAAAATCCATTGAAACTCCTCCTTTAACATCTATATAAAATGAGCATCGAGGAAAAGATTTTTGTTGACGATTTTTAATGACCTCTGATGGTAAATATCCCGACCATTCACGAAAAGCTCGTGAGAAACCTTCTACTGATTGGTATCGATACTTAAAGGCAATATCTGTCACTGATTCACCGCGGACTAACTCCTCATTTGCCAGCGCCAGACGACGAATTTTGATATAGTCAATCAAGGATAACCCCGCGATAAAAGAAAACGTTCGTTTTAAATGATATTCCGATATCCCAATCGTTTTAGCCGCTTCGGCCAATGAAATTTCTTGGGTTAAGTGTTCTTCAATATAATCCATCAATCGATTCAAATCTTGAATCATTTCCTCACCTCATTTATATAGTAATCATACACAGGATTTTCTATGGCTACTTGATAAATATCAGTCCAATAATGTCGATTGTATCATATTGAAAGTAGCTCTGATCAGCAGAGAATCAAATACATTATGAACTATATAAGTAGCCGTTTAAATAAATGACTTATTCGGTTTTATTTCTATAAAATAATAGGTATAATTAGATGATTGAGTATCAAGTTAGGAGAGATTCTAATCGAAAAAATATTAGCTGGGGATTTCAGAATGATTGCGCGACTAAAAAAAATACCTTTTCCAAATAAACTATTTTTAGTACTAGCATTAGTCTTTGGGCTACTAATGATCAAAACTGTCCCTCCCTTACAAGCACCCGATGAAGTAGGGCATTTCGCTAAAGCTGTTGCTTTTTCTGAATTCAAAATTCAACCGAAATTTTTTTCAAATGAGTCCCACGAAAAGACAAGAACAAATAAAAAAAATTGGAATACTTTTGGATTCAAACTCCCAAAAGAAATAAAAAGTATGAATTCATATAGTCTGGATAAAGCTGGAAAGTATGAAAAGCCTCCCTATCATTATATCCATAACAAGAAAGCTAATAAAGAAGGACGTGAGTGGGTTCCTACTGGCGGGATCACAAACTATCATTTTTTTAGTTATCTTCCTCAAATCATCGGAATCTCCTTTGGAAAAGTACTAGGAAAACCTATAATTGAACAGTACTATGCGGCACGCTATTTTAATTTGATTGCATATATCGTAATCGTCTCTTTCGCGATTTGGAAATTTCCCTTTTCAAAATTAGGTGCCACTGTTTTAGCACTTAATCCTATGGCTTTATTCTTAGCCTCATCAACATCTGGGGATGGTATGATCATCGCTGTCAGCTTTTTATTTATTGCTTGGCTCTTAAGCCTGATCAAAAAACAGACAATTTCTAATCCGATGCTTTTATTCAGTGGATTTTTAATGGTCGTTTTAGTCTTAATGAAACCAACTCTGATTACATTAGGACTGCTTTTCTTTTTGATACCTAACAAATCATTTAATCCTAAACGAAAAGCTGTCTGGGGCATTGCGATTTTTATAGCCAGTATCTTCTTTTATGTTACTTGGAATAAACTCATGATTGATCAACAGACGCTCTATCGTGATTTTGCCAATCCTGGTAAACAATTAACCTTGTTTTTAAAAAAACCAGCAATCTTTTTTGATAATTTTCACGAAAATTATTTATTTGGGATAAAAGGCGATGACATTATTTATTCTTTTGTCGGTAATTTTGGATTATTAGATACTCCATTAGGATTGCATTGGATCATAGTGTACATTATTAGCTTTATTTTAGCCGCTCTTGTGCAAGAGGAAAAATCGACCTTAGCTATTCATCAACGTGTGATCTTAATAACTATGCTGGTTGCTTACACATTTTTGACCTTCTTTGCTTTATATCAAATTTGGAACAAGGTTGGTCGAACAGACGCCATTGAAGGTGTCCAAGGACGCTATTTTATCCCAGTAAGCTTATCGATTATTCCTTTATTCTCTAGTAAAGAAAAACTCTTGAATATAAAACCAGTGAAAATAAACATGATTGTCTCAGGTTTATTGTTCCTAGTATTAGTTGCAACAATCGTCATCCTTACCACACGGTATCCCACAACTTTTTGATTTCAAAACAACCCATCTGCTAAATCTAAAAAAGCCCAATCAGCATTGCTGATTGGGCTAAAATTCAATAAAAGAAAGTTTATTGCTCAAATTGATACAAGGTTGTAGACAAGTAACGTTCCCCGTTATCTGGAACAATCGCCACTACTTTTTTATCTGGACCTAATTCTTTAGCTACTTGAATAGCTGCCTGAATAGCTGCACCGGCAGAGATTCCTACTAAGATTCCTTCTTTTGCAGCAACTTCTCTCGCTGTTTGCAATGCTACGTCACCAGATACAGGAAGAATCTGATCGTAAATAGTTGTATCTAATATCTCTGGGACAAAGCCTGCTCCGATTCCTTGGATTTTATGTGGAGAATGTGCGCCACCTCTTAAAACAGCAGATTCTTCTGGTTCTACTGCATAAACTTTTAAATTAGGATATGCTCGTTTTAATTCTTGTCCGGTACCTGTGATTGTTCCGCCGGTACCGACACCTGCAACAAATGCATCAATCCCTGTATTTCCAAAAACTTCTTGAATCTCTTTGGCAGTTGTTTCACGGTGTGCTACCACATTGGCTGGATTATTGAATTGTAAAGGCATGAAGAAGCCATCTTGACTAGCTAATTCTGTTGCTTTAGCGATTGCTCCTTTCATTCCATCAGCTCCAGGCGTCAACACCAATGTTGCTCCATATGCTTGGATAAGTTTTCTTCGCTCAGTACTCATCGTATCTGGCATTACAATGATGACTGGATAGCCTTTTGCCGCACCTACCATCGCCAAGCCTACACCGGTATTCCCGCTAGTAGCTTCAACAATTGTATTCCCCGGTTTTAATTCTCCATTTTTCTCAGCAGCCTCGATCATGTTTAACGCGATTCGATCTTTTACACTGCCACCAGGATTGAAAAATTCTAGTTTTACATAAACCTCTCCGCTATTTTCTGGTACCAGTTTGTTTAATTTTACAATGGGTGTTTCTCCAATTAGTTCTGAAATTGATTGATAAATTTTTCCCATTTTGATCTCCTCCGTCTTCAACTACTTATTGTTCAGTATACTAACTATACCTGTACAGTAATGGTTTTGACTAATGCTAATTTCCAATGACTATCCATTGATTTTAGTTATAGATACTAAGATTCTTTAGTTTTTATATGACTAAAAGGACAATCATTTTGGAAAAATCACCCTATAATTTCAGCTTAAATCTTTTTGATTAAACAGTAGCCGTCTTCATTAATCAAGACAAATATTCCCTTTTGTTTCAATTTAAGATCAAATTGTTTGGCTTTGACACTCTTCACGTAGATGAATAAATCGACCGCTTTACTTTGCAGACGATACCGTCCTCCTCTCAAATCAGGAAATGCAACTAATCCTTCCTCAACGGTAAAAGCAAAATCAGAATTTGGTACTACATAACCATCTGGTGCGACTGTTTCATGTAAATAGTAAGTACCATATTTTAGCCTATTAATATCAAATTCACCTGGTGTTTCAGAGTTTAGTGCTGCAGAAGTTCGTTCTACTTTTTTTATGACTACCTCTTTCTTCTTCCGGAACTTCATCTGATCATGCGTATTTATAGTCTTTTTTCGCATCACTTGTTTCCTCAAATATACAGGTTCATCAGAATTATCATTCTCTACTTTATTAACTTAAAATGTTGCTCCAGCAAGTTTTTTATTAAACTGTAGTGACGACCTTCATGAAATGTGCGCAAACAGCTCAATGTTCTTCTTATTTATCAATCTCTTTTATAGTATTCAATTAAAACAAGAGTAGTTTTGCTGATTTTTTACCAAACTTGATATTGGTCAATTTTTTATCAATAGAACCGCCCTATACTATGTCTTGTAAGAACGAAAGAGAAAAGAGGAAAAAAAATGAAAGTTCAAAAGTGGATCCAAGATCATAGTAACCACATTACTGTTTTATCAGCCATTTTGATTGCCTTAGGATTTGTTGGGAAAATTGCTGGTGTCATCCTTTTATACAAAATAGCATTGGCTGTAGCTTCTATCATCGCTGTGATTCCAATTGCGATTCATGCGTATCAAGCAGTCAAAGTCAAAGTCATCTCGATTGATTTATTAGTTACCATCGCTGTAATCGGTGCATTCATCATTGGTGAATACAATGAATCGGCCATTGTCACTTTCTTATTTTTGTTTGGAAGTTACTTAGAACAAAAAACATTGACTAAAACAAGAGAATCCATCAAAGCGCTAACAGAGATGGCTCCCACTACTGCTAGTGTCCTACAAGCAGATGGTACGACTGAAGAAGTAGCAATCGACGATGTGGAAGAAGGCGATGTCGTTTTAGTAAAAACTGGCGGTGCAATTCCCGTCGATGGACAAGTTGTTGATGGAAAAGGTTATGCAGATGAAGCCGCGGTCACGGGTGAATCTAAACAAGTCGTGAAGATGGCTGGCGATGAAGTTTTCTCTGGAACGATCTTAGCCGATGGTTTTTTGAAAATCGAAGCAACCAAAGTCGGTGACGATACGACCTTTGCAAAAATCATTGAATTGGTCGAAGAAGCACAAGATACCAAATCACATGCTGAAAAATTTATCGACCGCTTTTCACAATACTATACGCCTGCTGTATTATTCATTGCGTTGATCGTCGGTTTGATAAGTCGTGACTTTCGTTTAGCTATCACTGTATTAGTGCTTGGTTGCCCTGGGGCTTTAGTTATTGGGGCACCTGTTTCGAATGTTGCAGGTATTGGTAATGGGGCAAAACGCGGGATTTTAGTCAAAGGCGGCGAAGCGATGGATACTTTTTCTAAAATCGATACTTTCGTCTTTGATAAAACCGGTACATTAACGAAAGGTACGACTGCTGTTTCTACTATCAAAAATTATACGACAGATGAAAAACTGAGTTTAGCCTTAGTTGCCCGCTTAGAAATGTTATCTGATCACCCGCTTGGTCGTGCCGTAATTAATTACGCCACTGAAAAAAAACTGGCCTTTCAACAATTAACAATCCAAAACAACCAGACCATTAAAGGTCAAGGAATTGTAGCTGAAATTGATGGTCATGAAGTTTGTGCTGGTAATGCTAAATTGATTGCGACCCATAATCTTTCGTTGACACCGCAACAAGAACAAGATCTGCTCCAATTACAAAAAAACGGCAGCTCTATTATCATAGTAGTGATCGATAAAAAAATCACTCAAATCATTGGTGTCTCCGATATCATTCGCCCAGAAGTTGCAGAACAACTCGCTCGTTTGAAACAAGCTGGTGCAAAACACTTGGTGATGTTGACAGGTGATAACCAAATCACTGCTGAATATGTAGCTAATGTTTTAGGAATCGATGAAGTTCACGCTGAGTTATTACCAGATGAAAAAGTACAATTTGTCAAAAAATTCCAAGATCAAGGTCGCCGTGTTGCCTTTGTTGGAGATGGAATCAATGATTCTCCTTCTTTAGCTACTGCAGATATTGGAATCGCTATGGGATCAGGAACCGATGTTGCTATTGAGACCAGTGATGTTGTCTTGATGCAATCAAGCTTTGAAGCCTTGGTTCACGCTTACCGTCTAGCTAAGAAAACTGTGCTGAATACTCGTGAAAACGTTGTGATTGCGATTGGTGTCGTTTTATTCTTACTCATTGGTTTGTTTGCCGGCTTTATCTACATGGCTAGTGGTATGTTCGTTCATGAAGCAAGTATTTTGGTAGTAATTTTTAATGCTATGCGTCTACTGTATTTTGGACACAAAAAATAGAGAAAACTTGATAAAAATCAATTTTTTCCCACGAGTTACGCCTTATAATAAACAAAAGAAGAAAGGAAGAATCATTATGAAAAAGATTATTATGCAATTAGATACGCTATCTTGTCCAAGCTGTATGCAAAAAATTGAGCATGCTGTTTCTCAACTACCTGGTGTCAGTGATACAAAAGTTTTATTTAACGCCAGCAAGATTAAGGCAAATTTCAATCCAGAAGAAGTTAGTCCAGAACAATTATCTGCTGTTGTTGAAAAATTAGGTTATGGCGTTCAATCAACAAAAGTAAAAGAAGCATAGTTTGATGTAGTACCCTTCCCCATGAAACTACGTTAGAAAACAACTGCTATAAAAATGTTCAGTGACACGAAACAGGAACTTGTGCTCACAAATAAAACAGAAGCGTCTACAGATATTGAAAAATTATCTGTAGACGCTTTTTACATATTCCCATTTCTATTCTAAAATACTGCCCTCCCTCTTTAGAAGAGCTTGCAATGAATATTTTGATTTTTTACGTATACATCGCACCAACAGTTTGAAGGTACTTTTTAAAAGCATCAAAAAAGGAGCTGTCACTTTGAACAATTTGTGCGTGTCTTCCTAGAGAAAGTAAAAAACGAAAAGAATCTTCATTTTGCGGTAGTCGGACATCTATCAAAAATCTCTCTTGATCAATTGGTGTTAGTGATTTCTTGCCAAAGCGTTCGACTAGCACATCCCGAATCTGTTGATCTGCTTTTAATGTAAGCGTAGCAAAAACTGGATGAATCGTTGCATCAAGAGTCAAGGTTCGTGGTTGAAAGGCTCGTGGGATAAATATCTGATCCCTGATTTCATAATGGGTCATACGTGAAAGCCGAAAAATCCGCCAATCTTGACGCTCTAAACTAAACGCCTGCAGATACCACCGCTCTCCTTTGTAAGTCAAGTGATAGGGTTCGATTGTCCGTTGGCTGAGCCGACCTTCCCGATCAAAATAATCAAATGTAACCAATCGATGATTTTTGATTGCCTGACTCAATTCTTCAGCTAATTTTTTTAACTCCGCTGAACCAAGCCATCCTATATGCTGAATGGATAAAGACTCTGGAGAAATTTGTTCGTCTTGCATCGCTTGAATTTTTAAAATAGTTGCTTGAATTTCCGGGCTTTCAATCAACTGCTGAACTCCAGCTAGAGCAATCAATAAATTTTGAATATCTTGAGCAGTCAATAATTTTTTATCAACTTTATAATTCGGCAACAATCCAATCCCGCCGTTACGCCCTCTTTGAGTATAGATTGGAATATTGGCTAGACTCAATGTCTCTACATCTCGCAGGATCGTTCGTTTGGAAACACCAAAACGCTCCGCAAATTCCTGAGTAGAAACAATTTCCTGTTTTAATAAAATCTGATCATGCTGATCAGTCGTTCGATACGCATAGATTTCCTCTTTTTTATAATATATGACAGCTAGTTGTCATGTTTAATCAGTTATAGTATACCCATCCTAACAGAAAGAAGGCAAAAAAAATGACTAATTATGAAATTAAAACTTTTAACGAAACAGTGATTACAGGTTATGCTGCAGTTTTGCCGCTGCCTACAATAAAAAATATCAGCGAGGTTTCAGAAAAAAAGAGCCACCATTTTCTCTCATTAGCAACGAGCGGAAAGTTTCCTGCTTTGATGGCCGAAAGTACGGATAAGATTGGCTATGCTCTAAGTGAAGCGAAAGAAGATTACTTAGAATACTTTGCTGGTGCCAATACTACGACAAATGATCCCAAAGCTGAAGAACGCATCCTTCCCGCAGGTGAATATATTGTTTTAAAAGCAACTGGCGGGCCTAGCCGTCAACTTTTCGACCAATTGATTCGAACTTTTTTCGGAGAGATTGTACCAGAAAATCCTGACTTATATAAAGAAGATACCTTTGTTGTCGAAGCATTATTAAACGGGAATCCCAAAGATGCTGAAGTTGAATTGAGAATTCCTTTAAACAATTAAAAAATAAATAAGAAGCAATTCCAGTTGGAATTGCTTCTTATTTATTTAGCTAGTTTAGTACGCTCCAGAAATAGATCCATTTGAAAAATCAAATGACGTAGCTTTAAAAGGAACTTGTCCTTCTCGAGTAACATCTATTCCGTTTTTAAGTACTTTTAAGTTTCTTATTTTAACTGTCCCTCTAGTACTATCATGTAAGATATACGCATTGCTTCCGGGAACCAATTTTGTTTTATATTGACCGACTAATTTTCCACCCACAATTGTTTGCATATAACCTGAAGCAAAATATTTCACTTGGAGATGGACTTGTTGGCCTTTAGCTACTCTTGGCGCATTTGTATTTACAGAATAATATTGTTGGCCAGCCGTTCCCGCTCCAGCTGGAAAATTGATATTTGTTGTGTTAATCCGACCTTGTGCAAAATTAGCATCTGAACCTGCTTGATAGTGTAATTCTACGCCTACTTGTCCACTACCCTCTCCATTTCCAGCAATGACAAATTGGGTTTCATAATCATTTGAATTTCCTGTCAAGGTAACATCTGCTGAGAAATCAACTGTTGCAACGTTTGATAACTGAGCCTGATCAAAAGGTTTATTCGAATACAGCAAACGATAAGATCCTGGAATGCTTTGCTCTTTCCCGCCAACACCGGTCACATTAACATCTACATGTCTAGGCTTTACACTAGAAGAAGGTGCAGAGTGACCATTGGCATAAAAAGCAACGCCTTCGTAACGCCAACCAACTTTTTTCAAATGATCTCGTTCATTAGTCAGTACCGTGTAATGATGGGTACCTGATTTTGCGTTTGGATTATACAGGCGATAGACTGGGATAGAACCACCGGAATGCCAAGAGATTCCTTCGTAACGCCAGCCGACTTTTTTCAAATGATCTCGCTCATTTGAATTTAATGTATAAAAATGATCCCCACCATTATTAGGGTTGAACATTCTGTAAACAAGCGCGCCATTATTAGGCGCTTCCCATGCAGTTCCTTCATTTTTCCAGCCATGAGAAACAATAACCGGAATTTCATTGTGATTTTGAGTATATAAATGCTCCCCAGTATTGGGATTATAAGCACGATATAAGGTGGAAGCTTCTGCCTTATCAGCAAAGACGAATGTTCCACCGGCTACTAATAATGTTGCAATAAATAATTTTAATCGATTGCTTTTCATTTCATTAGCCTCCAATAGGATGTATCTGTAATCTCAGTGCGTTTTTAAGAATCTGTTTAGATAAATCTGAACCAGTAACAAGGATCTCCTGTTCGGTTCAAAATCACCGTTTCTGAAATTCCATTATCCTTATAATTACAGTGAATAATTGTATTGCCGCTTGTAGCAACACCGGTATGTCCAAAGGCTCCCCCAGAACTTCCTTTTTCACCAGCAACGAAGACATCTCCTCGTCTTACTTCATTTCTAGAGATAGCTTTAAACAATTTTCCTTCATAGGAGAACAAAGTATCTGTATTTCCTATCCAAGTATTTGGTGATAAATATCCTGCTTCGATTAATGAATAAAAGACAGCGCTTGAACAGTCGTAAGAGTTTGGACCATTTCTATTCGCCATTGAATAAGTAACTTTTCCTTTGCGTGCATAGAACCAATCTAGCATCACTTCTTGTCTGCTTTTTGTTCCTAATGTATACCAAGCAACGCCTTCATTTCTCCAACCTACGTTAAGTAATTTGTTTCGTTCACTTACATTCATAGTGTAATGATGTGAACCGGCACCTCTAGCATTTGGATTAAATACGCGGTACATTGCTACACCACTCGTTGGTGTCAACCAAGCGACACCTTCATAACGCCATCCAGCACGCTTTAACATAGTGATCTCATTGCTGTTTAAGGTAAAATGATGTTCCCCTGAATTGGGATTATAAATTCTAAGCAATTGTTTCCCAGTATTAGAAACAACCATACTTATCCCTTCATAGCGCCAACCCAATCGCACGAGATGATCTTTTTCATACGAATTCATTGTGTGGTGCAAGTGTTCCCCTGAATTGGGATTATATACACGAAAAATGGATATCTTAGGAACACTAACTGGCTTAGGCGCTGCCTTAGGTGCGGCCTTAACAGCCAAACTTGATTTTACCGCGAATGCTTTTGCTTTTTTCACTGTAACTGTGCTGCTTGTTTTACTTTGAGTAAGCGACTTAGCTATCATCGGTACCTTACTAACTGTTGTATCCTCATTGGATTCAGTAGTTGTTTCCGTAACTAGTGTTTTTTGTTCCGCAGTGTCGTTGCTCTCACTGGTAGTATCTTTGATAGTTCGCTCACTTGTAGTATTATCTGTCGACTCGCCCGATGAAGTAGTTTCTACTGCCGCTTCATTTAATGGTTTACTTGGTTCTGATTGAGCAGCATCGACCGTAACTAGTGGTTCACCCGTTTCTTGCTCTGATGCAGTGACTGCTTGATCACTACTTTGTGTCACTGCTGCTTCGGAACTTACACTTGAATGTTCTCCTGCAACTTGGATGCTGCTCTCAGAAGATTCTATTGTCGCTGGTGCTTGTTCAACCACTTCCACAGTTTGATCATTCATAGTTTCCGCTGCATATGCAGTATTTTTATCTGTTGAAAACGCAGCGGCACCTAATATACCCAAAAATACTATCGGTGCTACAACCCATGTTTTTTTCTTTTTGTACATCTTAAAACGTTTCTTTTCCATTAATTTCCTCCAAAAAATGTATAGATTTACTAAAATTTTCTCTTTTTCGGTGCACCCTAACTGAGATTTTTTAATTCTATTAGATTCAAGTCAAAGCTGGCCTTTCCCTCTATTCCATCCTTTCTAATCCATTGATTCACCCTCTTATGAACTAAGATACAAACAAAAGAATACATCATTATTACGCGTGTTATTTTGATTATTTTCATAATTTTACCATCTTTTTCCAATTTTTATAACTGAAATAACCGTTTTTATTAATAAAAATAGCTAAAAATCTTCATCTGTCGACTTTCCCAGAAATGAAGCAAAAAAATCCATCAACAAACGGCTGTAATGTCATTGTCTATCTAAAACTGAAGCTTAAATCAATCACTGAACACAAAAAAAGAGGTGACGCATAAGCGCCACACTCTTTGATTACAATAGAATCTCAGATTTCACTTGATTAATAGCTGTTTTATAAATCTTCATCTAAGATTGTACCCTGGATGATTAAATTCGTATCACCAATCAAGTAAAGCTCTTCATTTATGACATTTACTTGAAGTTGTCCTCCTAATACTTCAATCACCACAGGATCATTTTTGACTAATCCTTTTTTGGTCAATGCATATGCAGTTGATCCGGTCCCAGTACCACAAGCTAACGTGAAGTCTTCTACCCCACGTTCATACGTACGTTCAACGACTGTTTGATCAGATAAAATGTCATAGAAGTTTACATTGGTCCCTTTTTTAAAAGCAGGATGATTGCGTAATTTTCTCGCAAAGTCAAAAATCGATGCTAATTCGGTCATCGCAAGATCTGGAATGTGAACAACTAGATGAGGGATCCCTGGACTTCCTAATTCAACATAATCTACTGTCACTTCTTTGCCTGCTACTTGAATCATTTTATTTGCTTCAAAAACAGTCGGTGAATTTAATTGTACCCGATATGTTCGACTATCTAACCGTTCTGCCGGTACATTGCCGGCAATTGTTTCAATGACCATTTTATCTTTTGTAGTACCTGTTTCATAAGCCCAGCGTGCGACACAACGCGCACCATTTCCACACATTTCTGCTTCAGAACCATCTGCATTAAAAAAACGTGCATAAAAATCTCCGTTATCACGAGCCGTCTCAATAGCAATCAATGTATCTGCACCCACTGAAACACGCCGCGAGCAGACCCGTGCAGTAAATTTTGTTAATTGTTCACTAGAAAAATTCAATTCTCGATTGTCGATCAAGATAAAATCATTTCCAGCACCTTGTATTTTATAAAATGGTACGCTCATTTGCTAACCTCATTTCATTTGTTTCTATTTTAGAAAATCAGGAACGACTTCATTTTGGATGATTTGATCCAACGTTTGCCGTTTTACGATAATTTCTGCCTGCCCCTCTTTTGTCAGCACAACTGCAGGGATTGCCAGCTTATTATAGTTGCTCGCCATGGAATACCCATATGCACCCGTTGAAAACGTGGCAAAGAGATCGCCAGTTTCAACTGTTGGTAATTCAATGTCTTTGACTAAGATGTCGGTGCTCTCACAAGCCTTACCAGAGACTGTTACTTTCTCAGCTGGTGCAGACTCCGCTTTATTAGCCAAAACACCGGTATATTTTGCTTCGTAAAGTCCGGGACGGATATTATCCGTCATGCCGCCGTCAATACTAACATATTTTCGTAAACCTGGAAGTTCTTTGATTGCTCCAATTCTGTGGAGGCTGATCCCTGCTTCTGCTACAATGCTGCGCCCTGGTTCGATGACCACTGCTGGTTGCGGAAAATGTTCTTTTTGACAAAAAGCCAAAACTTTTTCCATCATTGGATCTGTGAAATAACTAAACGGTTTGGGCTGATCTGCTTCAGTATACCGCACACCAAAACCGCCACCAAAATTTAGTTCCTTTATCGTATAATCAAAACGTTCTCGTACCATCTTCACTAAATCCAAGGCGATCTCCACTGCTGCCAAATGGGATTGATTATCAAATAATTGACTGCCTACATGGAAATGAAATCCTAAGAAGTTTACTTCTGGTCTCTCAATTGCATGTTGAATCTGAGGGAATAAAATCGACTCATCAATTGGAATTCCAAATTTTGAATCTTTTTGACCAGTTGAAATGAAAGAATGAGTCTGAACATTGACTTCAGGTGTTATCCGAAATAAAATATCCACTACTTTTTGTTTCTCTTTGGCAATTCCTGCAATCAAATCAACTTCTTGTAAACTGTCGACAATTATTCGACCGACACCATAATCTAGAGCCATTTCTAGTTCTTCAAGCGATTTATTATTGCCGTTCATTTCAATATGCTCTCCTGGAAACGCAGCTTTAATCGCCGTATATAGTTCGCCATCAGAAACGACATCAAGGGAGAATCCTTGTTTTTGAATAATTTTTAACATTGCCAAGGTTGAAAAAGCTTTACTGGCAAAGGCAACTCGAACATTTTTATATTTATCGACAAAATCTCGTTTCAATTCTTGACATTTTTCTTCGATCATTGTTTGTGAAAAGACATATAACGGTGTACCAAATTTTTCAGCTAACGTGACGGTATCACAGCCATCCCACATCAAATGCCCATTTTTTGCTTCAAATTCCATTGTAAGCCTCCTAAGTTAAATTTCATTCAATCCAGCGATTAAGTTTACATATGTCTGGATTCCCAACAATAAGTTCACTTCATCAAATTTCATCTTGCTGCTATGCAATGGATACGTATACCCTTTTGCTTCATCACGAATACCAAGAAAGAAAAACATCCCAGGAATCTCTTGCTGATACATCGAAAAATCTTCCGCAATCAAATAGGGCAAGGTTTCTTCATAGTAATCAGCCGCAACTTTTTCCAATGTTCTCACCATTTTTGGATCATTATTGACTACACGATACATATGATTAAAGACTACTTCTGCTTCACAACCATAACCTTTTGCAATCTCGCTAGCCAATAGATCAATTCGTCGAACGACTTCATCATAAACTGTATCATCAAATGCGCGCATCGTCCCGTGCAAAACAACTTCTTTGGCAACGATATTCATTGCTTCGCCGCCATGGATTGTCCCGAAGGTCAACACGACATTATCTAATGGACCAATATTTCTTGCTAAAATACTATTTAGCCCAGTGATCACTCCCCCAGCAGCAACGATTGCATCTTCGCCTAGTTGCGGCTGCGCACCATGTGTGCTGACTCCTTTGATTGTAATCGTCACTTCCGCATTACGCGCCATCATCGCTCCAGGACGACAAGCGATTTTCCCGGCTGGCAAATCAGGAAATACATGCAGGCCTACAATCTCCTCAACACCTAATTTTTGTAAGATTCCTGTTTTCATGATTAATTCTGCCCCGCCTGGTCCTTCTTCAGCTGGCTGAAATACAAAAACAAGTGTCCCCTGAATTTTTTCAGGGTGCTTATGTAAGTATGCAATAAAACCTAATAATGTTGCCATATGACCGTCATGACCGCATGCATGCATTTTCCCTAGTGTTTTCGAAGCAAAACTATACCCCGTCTGTTCTGTCACGGGTAACGCATCTATATCTGAACGAAATGCTAGTGTCTTTCCAAGTTTTGTTCCTCGTAGAACCGCAATCGTACCAGTCCCAAGAACTTCATAAGTCTCGTTGATTCCAAAAGTATTTAACTTTTGCCGGATGTATGCTGCCGTCTGTTTTTCTTGCAAGCCTAATTCAGGGATCTGGTGCAATTCACGGCGCATCGTAGTTACTAATTCTTCTAATTCTTTGACTTCTGCATCAATCATTCTCTCACTCGTTTCCATAAATATACTCAGAATAATGTTCATTAGATTAAAAAACCATTGATAGTTTCTCATATTATAGTATAAATTGCTTCTTTGGTCATTAATTTATTTTTGGAGGATTTTTATTCAGTTACTCAGTTATTTTTGTTTTTAATTCTGGAGTTTTCAAATAAATAATTTTATACAAGTTTTTTCATCCTTCTCTTTAAACTTAGACGATTAAATTTTTCATGAGATTTACGTTGGCATTCACTCATAATTAGGCTATAATTTCACTATTAAAGCTTAGTTTTAGATGAGCTTTGAAAAAATAATGAAGGAGTTGTCTCCCTTGAAAATATTTGAAGGATCCGGTGTCGCTTTAGTTACTCCAATGGAAGCCGATGGTGCCGTAAATTACAAGAAGTTAGAGGAGCTTGTTGAATGGCAAATCAACGAAGGAACCGATGCAATCATCGCTTGTGGAACGACCGGCGAAGCCTCCACCTTGACCAACGATGAACACATTGCTGTAATCGAGGCAGTTGTCAAAAAGGTGAACGGACGAATCCCAGTAATTGCTGGAACAGGTGTAAACGATACCCGCCACGCCATCGAATTATCGACTGGAGCCGAAAGAGTTGGTGCTGATGCTCTATTGATCGTAACTCCTTACTACAATAAAACATCAGACGAAGGTCTTTTTTTACATTTCCAAAAAATCGCCCAAAGTGTGAAACTACCGATTATTTTATATTCTGTTGCTTCACGTACGAATATGAACATCACGCCTCAAATGGTCAAAAGACTAAGTGAGATTCCTAATATCGTCGCTATAAAAGAAGCGAGCGGTGATATCTCACAAATCGCTGAAATTGCTCGTATCACACCTGATGATTTTGCGATTTATTCCGGAAATGATGATCAAGTATTGCCAATCATGGCGCTCGGTGGACAAGGAGCAATCTCAACGATTGCCAACATTGCACCACGACAAACCCACGAATTGACTCAAGCATTGCTAGATGGTGATTTCCAACTAGCGAAAAAACTACAACTTGCTCAGTTACCACTAATCCATACAATCTTCAGCGAAGTAAATCCTATCCCAGTCAAAACTGCTGTTGGCTTATTAGGCAAGATTCAGCCAAATTTCCGGCTGCCTCTTTATACGGCTAAAGCAGAGACGGTAGAACGTTTGAAAAAAGAAATGACGGCTTATGGTTTGGAGGTCTCAAAATGATCGATATCATCTTGAGTGGTGCCAATGGACGAATGGGTCAAGTATTACAGACAATGATTTCTCAGCAGTCTGAAATGCAAATTGTTGCCGGGATTGATCGTGATGTTTTTGAAGCAGATTTCCCTACTTATCAAACCATCACAGCGTGTCAAATCAACGCCGATGTGGTCATCGACTTTTCTCATTATTCTGCTGTACCAGCAGTTTTAGATTACTGCGCCGATAGAAAACTTCCCGTTGTTATCGCTACGACTGGCTTGACAAATGACATACAAGAACAGATGAAAAATGTTGCTACGCAAACAGCCGTCTTCTTTTCCGCCAATATGTCTTTAGGAATCAATTTGTTAGCGAAAGCGATTCGTGAGATCACTCCTGTTTTAGAAGAAGAATTCAATATTGAAATCGTTGAAAAACACCATAATCAGAAAAAAGATGCCCCTAGCGGTACAGCGCTATTGTTAGCTGATGCAGTCAATGATGCTGTTCAAACAGAAAAAACATATGTCTATGGCCGTCATGGAAATGATTTAGAAAATCCATTATCAGAGTTAGGAATCCACGCTGTTCGTGGAGGAACGATTCCCGGCGAACATACCGTCATTTACGCCGGGCCAGATGAAGTGATTGAATTGAATCACCTAGCCTTGTCACGTAATATTTTTGCTAGTGGCGCAGTCAAAGCAGCTAAATATATCAGCAAAAAAACAATTGGTTTATATGACATGGAAAAATTAATTGACGAGAGCTAATGTTTCAAAAAATTTAACACTGGCCAAGAATGCAAATGAATCCTAACCCCTACCAAGCTGTTTCATTTACAGTGGATGGTATTGGTAGCCAAATCAGTCTTCATTTTTCCTATTTTGAAATATGAAGCATTTTAGTACGAGATGGGAGTATATTCAATGACTTTAACTGATCCTTATGAGATTGCAAAATATATTAAAAATGCTGAGAAAACCACACCGGTTAAAGCTTATGTCCAAGGAGATTTAACTGATATTAGCAAAGAAAATGTTCAATTTTTTGGTCAAGCTGAGACTTGGATATTGATTGGAGAAAGTCAGGCAGTCCAAGAAGTCTTGACTGAACAACAAGCAAAGATTCGTGCTGTTCATGTGGAAAACGATCGTAGAAATTCTGCTATTCCGATGCTGGATATTTCAACCATCAATGCACGCATCGAACCAGGGGCACTGATTCGTGAACGAGTAGCGATTGGCGAAAAAGCAGTAATTATGATGGGCGCTATCATCAATATTGGCGCTTCAATCGGAGAAAACACGATGATCGACATGGGCGCTATTTTAGGCGCACGTGCGACAGTTGGCAAACATGCCCACATTGGTGCAGGTGCCGTGTTAGCTGGTGTGTTAGAACCACCTAGTGCCTCACCAGTCATTGTAGAAGACAATGTTTTAGTTGGTGCTAACGCAGTGATTTTAGAAGGCGTACATGTCGGAAAAGACGCAGTCATCGCAGCTGGTGCTGTCGTGACCAAAGATGTCCCGGCTGGTGCTGTTGTTGCTGGGACTCCTGCTAAGATTATTAAAATGCGCGATGAGATTAATCCTGAAAAAACTGAATTTTTGGATGATTTACGTTAAAAAAAGAATTGGTGGGGAGAAATCTCCGCCTTTTTTTGTATTATTACTGCACTTTTAACGAAGTATGCTATAATACAAACGGATTAGTACAACTCTTAAAAGAAAGCGACTGAATTATACTCGTGAATTTGAAAAGTATCAAAAAATCTATCAAAAATCGTAACAAACAAATCAACAAAACTTTTGCTCAAGTGGAAGAAACTCTTGCAAACCATATCCACAGCGATGTAAAAATCTATTTCGACAAAGCAGATACTCATCGCATCCATCTTGAGGAAAAAACACCGGATGGCAAGACTCGTCATATTCAAAGTGCCGAGCAGGATCACTCATTCAAAGACTTGGTCGATGCCCACATCCAAAAACCACAAACAAATACGTTGAATCAACTAACCAATAGTATTTACAACTTGTGGTCAGAAAGTTTTAAAACAGCGGAACCTGTCGATGAGACAACTGACAAAGCAGCGGAACTTGCACAAGATATCTTAGCCGATGTTGTCAAAGAACCGACTGACACAGCCGTAACAGCTACACAAGCAGAAGTTTTGAACCAAGCGCTAAAAACAAAAGCGAATTATTCTGCTGAATGGTCAGATACCGACAAAGCAATCGAGGTCTTTTATAACCCACCAAAAAAAGAGCGTCAATTATTAGCAACAATCACAGCTGATCAAACAATCACGTATACTGATGCTTTAGCTACTAAACGTGTCATGAAAAAAGAATTGCCTGACATGATTGCTGCTGTCTTAGCTTAAAACAAAACCCCCTCACCGTTAAAAATGACGATGAGGGGGTTTTTCGTTCCAACTTAGCAGCTACTTGTATCATTAAATCAGTTTTCTAATCAACCTTGTTTATTTAATAAACTCATTAATTCAAAACCAGTGTTCACTTTTGAATAAATTGAGCAAACAACAAATATTTTTTTTCCAGCAAATTGGACTTTGTTGAATCGTCTTGACGATGCCGGAATATGATGATGTCCGTGAATTGCACCAATAATATTGTATTGCTGGAATAACTGTTCAATCTTTGGTTCATCACAGACGTATGCTTTGTTATAGGCACTACTTGACTCAGATAGAAGGCTCAATTCATTAAACAACGGTGCATGCGAGACAATCACAGTTGGAATAGCAGTATCTTCTCCTAATAATTTTTCCAGCGCAGCTAAAATAAATCGTTGCTGCATTTGTTTTCTCTTTGTTAATGCTACAGGAATCGTCAAACCGATATAACGAACATTGTTATAGATTAAACTAGCATTATTCAACAGTTTCATTTTAGGAAACCGTGGTTCAAGTGTTGTTTTGACTACTTCATAAAAGGGATGATCACCTGTAGGTAGTCGGTACCAAGCTTCATCAGGATTTTGCAACAATGTGGTGAACCACTCATAGTTGAAAAATGGTCGCCACTTATCCCATTGCTTATCTGAGTGATCCGTCGTTTCAGGTAACACATCGACCAGCTCATGACCGCCAATAACATATAATCCTTCAATTTCTTTGTCCACAGCATGAGAATCTGAAATATCACCGGCTAAAATATTAAAGTGGCGATTCACAAATGGCAGATTCTTATCCTTTGTGTGAATGTCCGAGACTACATTGATTAAATGCTGATTTTCAATCGAGTGGATATTTTTGAAATATTTTTCTGCTTCAGCTGGTGCAACACTATGAGCCACATAATTTTTGCGGACATTTGCCAATTCATCACCATATTTTGATCGTAAAAGCGGTTGAGTATTTGTCATTGGGATGTTCTCTGCAGCCACAAGTCCCTGTTTAATACCAGTTTGTACTTCTTGAGGTAATAACGACACAGCTGAGTCGATCTCTGAATGACTTGTTAAACCATTACTAATTAGTAAAGAGTCTTGTTTGTCCAATAATGTCACCACCTTACCATCGATCATTAAAGGCAGTGAATTAGTCAGTTGAATGACAAAAGTCAAATATTCAGAAATGTAGCCGGCAATACCTGTTTTTACATTATCTCTAAATAAAAACTTCCCGGCAAGATTTGCAGATAATGGTCCTGTCTCATCATGTTGCATCAAGCGGCCAGCAATCTGTATTTCTAACAGTGGATTTTGTAAAATCGCTTGGTAAGCGTGATTGACCTCAATTGAATCTTCCATCACTCGATGACCTGTTACTTGAAAAATACTTAGCATTAAATATTTCTCTAAGGTGGACTGATGACGTTCGATATATTGCCGAATTTCCCCAGGATGCAGCAAATACTGAATAGCGGCTCGTTGGATATAGTTTCTTCCTGTATCATAAGGAATCGCAGAATACACGAGATCACCATTTGAAGAAATCGCCAACGAAACATTTTTCGTATTATAGGTCAATTGAAAATATTCATTTTTAAAAACGGTTTTATTTACAGGCCGACGTTTATTTTCCGGATAGCCTTCAATCTTTTCCACAAGCGCCAGTGGCAATCTATTCTTCAGTGGAAGATCTTGATCTATTACTGATAGGTCTTTTTTATTTTGTTCCATTAAATACCTCTTTTGAAGAAAGTCACCTCTCTTCATAACTATTTATGTAGTGTTCTTATTATAGCGTCCACCGTATAATACGCCTACAATTTCCTCAAAAAAATAAGAACTCTTAAAATCGATGACGTTTATGTAACGAAGACTCTCACTAATTATAAATATACTATGAATTACTAAACGATCTATAACCTAACATATAAAAACTCTCAAGTAGTCTATGAATTGACTCCAAAATCAGATTTTTGGTCTAACATCTAGAGTTCATTAACTAAACTTGAGAGTTCTTATTAGATTTCTATTTATTTATGAACTTTTTTAAGAAATCTATTCATGTTTTTTCTTGAAAATGAGTGCAGAGCCAAACGTTAGCAATATACCTAATCCTGTAATAAAGCCTGTCGCGCTCTTAGTTTCACCAGTTTGTGGTAACTTGGATGCCCCATTAGTTGTATTTTGCATTGGAACAATCACATCCTTGATTGCCATTGAATCTCCTTTTTCTGGAGCAACAAGCAGCACTAGATTATCTTTTTTTAGAGTTACCGTATTCTTGACTGGCTCAGATACCGATGTTGTTTCTTTCTGTTTTGTTGGCTTTTCTGGTATTACAGTTATTTTAGACGGTGCTTCATTCGGCAGCACATTTAACTGAACTGTTGTATGAATTCCTTTAGCTTCATTCTCTGCTTGTAATACTTCAAGTTCTGCTCTTGCTTTACTTGCTTCAGATTCAGTTACCGTATTTTCATAATGTTTTGTTCCCTCATCTATTAGAGAAGTTGTATACACATACGTAACCTGATAACTATTTAGTAGCCCAACAAAGTTTCTAAGTTGAGAAAATCTGAATTTCATAACTTGTTCCATCTCGGTAAATGCAGCTTCTGGATTTTCTGCAAACTCTTCAGGGAAATATTCTGAAATAGTTAATTTTAAACCAAGCTTCTCTTCAACACTCGTTAACTGTTGTGTCACAAAACCTTCAGGATGTAATAAAAATGGTGAATAAATTAAATCCAGGAGATTTGTATACGTCCTTTGAATTAATTCGGTTAATTGTTCATCACTAAGATTTGCATATCTCCCTCCTGTATCACTTTCTAAAATCAACTGTTTAATCTCTTTCACTATCGTTGGGATTGAAATCGTCTGGCCTCCTACGCGTGTTCCATCAATAGAATAGTGACCAGTTGTGATCGTTTGATCGAACAAATCATAAACTACATACCCATTTTCCTCCGGTATAACATCACCAAAAACAAATTCAGTATCATGATTTGACTCAAATTTTGATTCCAAGAGATTAGAGGATTGTCCTTCATTAATATCCACAATAATCTTTTGCAGTGTTCCATTAGATATTTTTTCAGTTACATCGGATATCATCATTGGAGTATTATGCTCTCGCTTAAACCAATCTGTTTCCGCTAGTTCATGACCATCTCCATCAGTATAGTGTAAAGCAATCTGATCATTTTGTGCGATTAACGGAATTTCAAATGTCTCTGGGAGTTTTTCATAAGTTTGCTTGTCTAAGACAATATCTTTATTCCACTGAGCAATAAATTCCGGTGCAACCGCATAAGAAAAATCATTAAATTCAGGTTTTTGATTGGTAATTTTTTGCAATGTTGGTAAAAATACCTTTGACCACAGATTAACAGTCTGGTTAAATTTCAAGGATGCTTGTTCTATTGAATGAGTTAATAATTCATCTACAGTTTTATCAATAGTCCCATCAATATTTTGAAGCACCATTGTATTTAAGCTTCGAACTAAAGAGCCTTGCTCTCTATTGTCGATGATAATTGGGCTTTGATTTGTTTTTACGTCAATAATGGTTATTCCATTCGTGAAAACAGCATCACTGACAGTCACTTTTGCTTTTAAATTGCTACTTGTTGAAAGGACCTTTCCAGCTGAATTAAATAAAAAATCCGTTTTGATCATCGCTTCACTGTCTTTTTCTACTTGGTTGATATTAAGAACTTGAACCGGTAAGATAACTGATGTATACCCCCCTTCATTGAGCTCTTCACATGATAAAATAACGGTACGAATAGTTGACCAATTTGTTACTTGATTCGCAGTCAAAAAATCGGACGTATCAATTATTTTATTTCCATCTACAGTAACTATGTCAGAAGAGTAAAGTACCTTTGAGGTATCCGTACTTAAATTATCTGATAGTATTCCGGCACCAGTAAGAACCATTGTAAAAGGATCTCCCGCTTCAATAGTAGGTAATATTAAAATATTTTGAGTTGTAGAAAGCGAACCTGCCATTCCATTGATTGATGTCAAGCGAATATGGCTATCTATTAGATCATCCTCTGTTTTGAATGTTTTTCCAGAATTAAAATGAGCCGTCGTTTCTTCGGGTATTGAAGAATCAAAAGCTAGAAATTCCTGTTTTTCAGTCATAGGATCGTCAATACCATTTTTCACTCCAACAAAACTTGGTAATACAATACTATAAGGAATAGCTCTCCCTCTATCCCGACTGCTATGACCTTCAATTTTTTCTGAACCAAATTGTTTATATACAGGTATTTCATCAGCTAATAATGGATATGTGTCTGTTACGGCAAGGAAAGAAACATCTCTTGCATCCAACAACTTGTTTATTGGTAAAGCATCCTCATTGACTTTCATTGTTAAACTAATTTTATTCATGTATAA
Organism: Enterococcus dongliensis; assembly: GCF_031927985.1. Taxonomy (NCBI): domain Bacteria; kingdom Bacillati; phylum Bacillota; class Bacilli; order Lactobacillales; family Enterococcaceae; genus Enterococcus; species Enterococcus dongliensis. The sequence continues at coordinate 2,551 of NZ_JARPZC010000014.1, read as the reverse complement.
AATCATTGAATTGGCAACAAATTTATCAGAATAGAGACTAGATAAATCCACTTTAAGGACTTTTTCACCATTTTCACCCACATAACCTAAATCCGTAAGATAGTTATGGATATCTGGAAGATCTGAAAGATCACTCACAGGGTCGGGAGACCAAGCAATGTCTGTGTAGTCCATTCCTTCTGGCATAATAAAATAATACACTCCTAAATTAGCAGCATAATTAGTTGTGAGAAAAAAGTTGTTAGTAAATTCCTCTCCAGGGCGATAGATTTCCTTAGAAAAGATCATACTCCCAAAGATTGAACTAGATAGAGGAATCTTTTCTGGATCCGATACTTTTAAAGTTTTACTAGAATCTTTTTGTATCAAATCACTTTCAAAGTGAACCGTATAATTTGCAGTACTAACAGGCTTCAACGTGTCTAAAAGACGATAGGTCCCATACTTAAATTCTAATGAATTTCCTGCAAAAAGCTCGTCTGCCGATGCTATTACTTTAACTGTATCTGAGCCATCTTTTCCTTCTGGTAGGTAAAGTCGTCCATTCATTAGCTTATCTGTAGTATAAGATGTCTGTGTACCATCTGCATAAACAATAGAGATATCAAAGGGATTAAAATCATTTTTACTAAACTCATAATAATAACCATTTCCATAGTCGTCATTTATCGCTTCTGTTCCTGGCTCTATCTCATAAGTAATTTTCACATTGGTTTGTGTAACATTCCCAATATTAGCAGCTGTTACCGTCATTGTACCTGAAGTTGAAGGTGGAAATGAGTATTCTCCAGTTTCCGATAGTTTCTTACCACTTTCTGTAAAATAATCTCTATAAATCGTTTCTTTACTAGAATCAACAAGTGAAATCTCACTAAATTTTGAAGCTTCATTGCTTACACCGACCTCCTTAGAGATGGGTGTTGTTCCATAAAATTTGTTACTACTAATCGCTTGGTAATCGCTTAAAACTAATCTTGCCTCACCATCAGTCACAGAAAAAATATTTTTTTCTTTAGTAAGTGGTTGAGTATATTTCCCCCAAAAAGTATACTCATACGTATCAAATCCTGTCAAACTTTCCCCTGGCTGATTGAAAAAATACGAAGCAGTAATTACAATCGGTGTCCCCGCACCATTTGGTTGTGAGAACCCCCTTGAGTCTACCGTCCTCAAATGAAAAATACCTGGGTTCGTAGCACTATCTACCGTTCCATTTATTAGTTCGAATCCTTCAGGAACTTCCAGTTCAAAAGAAGTTTTAGCAAATACAGAATCAGAACGTGAAACTTGATTATGAACTAAATCGATACTAAAAGAATAAGCTTGATCAGTAATTAACTTTGTCGGGGTCTCATTAATCGCTAACTTCGAATAGTTGATTTCTGTCTTATTTTCGACAGTATAATTCAATACGCTTTGTGTGATATCATTTACTTTCAAAGTGACTGGATAAATACTATTATCACTGAGAATATCAGCGCTTATCTCCGTCCACCTACTTAATAACGTGACATTAAATTGAACGAACCCATTTTTATCAGCTAGATAGGTAAATACAGTATTTCCTTCTGTACGTTCCGTGATAGTTTGCTCACTTACATCCACCACAACTTTGTTTTTTTCCATTCCCATAACATCATCACTCATTGCATTAAAAATCCAAGGTGTCACCACTTCTAATCTATCACCCGTTTTTATGTTAGCGCTTACTAAAACGTTATGACTTTTTTGATCATTTGTGTAGTCGATAACCGTTTCATTTTCTTTATCTACTATACTAAAATCAGTTGATTCAACAGGTGTCTTGACTGGAGTTTCTACTTGTGAATCTGATGCTGTGATTGCGCTGGATTCTTCACTAATTGCTTCGATTTCCCCAGTCGTTTCAATCGGAGATTCAGAAATTGATGATTGCTCCACACCGATTCCTTCAGTTGTTGATTCAACCTGATTACCTGTAAGTTCTGTTTCATCCTTCACCACTAAAGAAGTCGTATCAAGAGTTTTTGTTGTGTCTACCGAACTCCCTGTTGATTCAATTGTTTCTTTACTTCCTTCTATTGATACAGCCTGTGGCTCAACAGTATCAGTCTCTATGGTAGATTCTGTTGAGATTGGAACTTCCTCTGGTTCTATAATTTGACTTACTTGGCTAGTAGGATCTTGAGTTTGTTCTATTTCACTACTCGCACTAGCTTCTTCACCAACACTTACAGAAAGAATAAAACCACCTAAAACTACTACAGCAATTTTCACCCACTGCTTCCGACGTTTATGCAGTTTATAACGTACCTTTCTTTCCATTTTTCTCGCCCTCTTTCTAATCATTACTTTATGAACTAAAAATACAAAATATACCAACGAATCCAACTAGTTTATTCAGTTTATATCCGTCAATCCTAGTCTATTAGATTATACTAGTTATTTTTATCTGTGACGAGCAAAAAGTTTTCTGTGCATGAAATTTTTTTATTACGCCGATTGTAAAATTAAGCTAGACAACTAAAAAAGCCATTTGTGCTACACTCAAAATAGTTCTGACCAAAGAATT
>NZ_JARPZC010000013.1:0-91071 GCF_031927985.1 Enterococcus dongliensis | reverse complement strand
TATGATGACTCCTCGACAATTTGAGGCGAAGAAAATAAGTAATCTAACCGACTGTTAACTAAACTGTTGCAGGTCCCCTTTGACCACTTAAAATGTTATACTTTCTTTAACGTTAAAAAAGAGAAACTATTAAATCATTTTTATAATTAATTGGGTTTACATTTTTAATAAAAATCGGACAGATTATACACCTATTTTTTCTACAATTGTATCTGTTAGAGTCTTTGAAAAGTTTAAATCTATATCTTTTTCAAGTTTGTTTGTCCCGTTGAGAATAATTAGGATCTTTTTTACAGAGACATTGCTACTTAAATATTCTGACAAGTCAACATCAACTATTGATATAAACGACTTTTCTGCATCATATGCAAATTTAAATTAAGAATCATCTTTTAAATGGATTATTTTTTTCAAATGATAAGGAACTAATCAGCAAAGACTTCAGGACGTCATGATTCTCCTCAATATCATCAATTATAAACATTTTTAACGCTATAAGACGCCAAATCAATGAGTTTTTCAACTCATTGATTTGTTTATCTTTTTTCAGAGATAGGTGTTAACTAATTCCAAATTATTCAAAAAAATCTTTAATAGCTGTCTTGCCTGCGATTCGTCCAAAGGTAAAGATATCTGTCAACGAATTACCGCCTAAACGATTTCCTGCGTGGATTCCGCCGGCAACTTCCCCAGCCGCATACAAACCAGAAATTTTTTCGTCATTCTTAGTTAATACATGTGTCTGAGTATCGATTTTCAACCCACCCATTGTATGGTGAACTGCCGGTTTTCTTGGTGTCGCATAAAATGGGGCCTTAACAACCTTCAAATCAAATACGTCTTTTCCAAATTCAGGATCAGAACCGGCATCTACATAAGAATTATATTTTTCAATCGTCGCTTTCAGTACAGTTGGATCTATTCCAAGCTGTTTGGCTAATCCTTCAATCGTTTCCGAACGGAATAAGGTCCCTGCGGCAACTTGCTTATCTATTTTTTCTCGACTCGTATTATAAGCAGTTTTTTTGATTTCTTCATCAGCAATTAGATAGAACAAACTACCATTATCAATCGCCGCTTGTGTCAAAACATCTCGGCTTTCATATTCATTAACAAATCGTTTTCCTTTTTGATTGACCATAACAAAATTAGCTGGCGGCACTTGTAGGCCGCTAAATAATGCGCCTGTCGTTGGATCAGAGACTGGCATCATTTGTGAAAAGCCCATCCCAACTAAATCTGCACCGACACTTTCTCCTAATTTGATCCCATCACCAGTGATAGCCGGAGAATTTGATGTTTTAATATCATCATCGATTTGTGTCCAGTAAGTATTGTATTGTTTTAACATCTTAGTATTCGCGCCAAAACCTCCTGAAGCTAAAACGACTGCTTTTGCATGGATAGTCACTTTTTGGTTATTCATTCCACGTCCGATGAGTCCGACTACTTTCCCCTCTTCAATCAATAATTCTTTAACTGGTGTATCGGTAAGAATCGTACCGTCATTTTTTTCAACATACTCTTTCAAAGCAGAAATAAAAGCATATCCTTCGCTTTTTAACGGTTTGTGCCCCCGACGCCATTTTGCGCCAACTGGCATATCAACGTGTTTCTTATCAAATTCTACTCCTACTTCTTCTAACCATTGAACAGATTCCAATGCATGGTCTGTTAAAATTTTTACCAAATCATATTGGCCATAAATAATATTTCCTTCTAAGTCTGTTCGTTTCCCACCAAGATATGTTTGGATACGATGCCAGATTGCTGAGTCAAAAAGATATTCCTTTGTATCTGCTGTTTCGTTTAAATATGCATGGATTTGTTGCTTTAACTCTTTGAAGTCGGCTAGATATTCTTGATCGATGGTTGCTTCATCTATATGCAAGATTTCTTCTAATGTCCCACTTTCTCCTGGTAATGCAGCAAACGTGTTTTGCCAATCAGGATCGGCTGCATTCATCGGGCCTCCTGCTCGAACTGTATTGCCACCAAGTGCAGGGAATTTTTCTACAAGAATTACCTCTTTTCCTTCTTGTAAAACACTAGCTGCAGCACTTAAGCCTGCGCCACCGCCGCCGACCACAACTACATCGGTCGTGTATTCAACTGCATTCACTTGAGGATTGAATCCTGTTTTCGGCCGTTTTCGTAGCGCATCTGGATCGGCTCCTGCTAATTGAACCGCTTTTGCAACGCCATCAACTACGCCATGACTCGTAACCGAAGCACCAGAAACCGCATCTACATTCAAGGTCTGACCTTCAATGATTTCTTGTGGGATTCGTGTGAATACAATATCAGCAATTCCTTCTGATTCACCTGCTGTATCAATATCAATGGCCTCGATTCGATCATCGCTTAATGTTACTGTCATCGGTAAGTTTCCATTATGACCTACCGCAGTTACTTCATATTTTCCTGGTTGAAAAGCGACTTCTTCTGGAACATTTAAAAGATTTGCAATCTCGGTAAAGCGAACAAATTTACGAAAACAACTTTCTAAAAAGGCAACCGTCTTCTCATCCGTAATATTCCCCTCTTTATCAAACGCCTGTTGTGCTCGTCCTAATAAAAATTCATTACCAGGCATGACAGAAGCATTCACCCCAGGAGCATCTAAAATTTGACGTAAATGCAGTTGTGCTCGAGAAGAACCTTGAACATCGTATGATGCCCCGACAATCATTACTGGTTTTCCATCTAGCGGATGAAGGTTAAAAGACAACCATTCTAAAACACTCTTTAACGCAGAAGGGATGGAATGATTATGTTCAGGAGTTGCGATGATTACTCCCTCTGCCTCACTGATTTTTTTATTCAAATTTTGAATCACAATGCTATCCGTTTGATCCTCTGTCTCGTTGAACATCGGTACATCAGCAATCTCTAAAAGTTCAATCTCTGCTTGATCTTCAAAATGTTTCTTCATAAACTGCACAAGCATCCGATTATAAGAACGTTTGGCATTGGTTCCGACAATTGCTACATACTTCATCTTTTTTCCTCCTAAACTTCCCAAGAAAATGGTTTAGTATTTTTCTTACTTCGATTTTTTAACAGTTGTTCCGTCATTTTTACAAATTGAAGAAACTCCTCAAAATTTTCTTCGAGTTCATTTACTTTGTCTCGATCAATTAAATCTCCTTTTTCATCAAATGATTGTTGTGAGTGGCCTAATAAAAATTCTGCGCTAGGCATCAAGCGGGCTTTCAACTCTGGCGCATCTAAAATTTGGCGCAAATGAGCTTGGGCACGCGAAGATCCTAATGAACCCAACGAAGCTCCGGTTACCATCACCGGTTTGTCGATTAAAGGACGTGTCGTATAAGACAACCATTCTAAAGCACTCTTTAGTGCCGCTGGTATAGTATGATCATATTCTGGTGTACTGATTATCACACCATCTGCTAAAATAATTTTATCTGAAAGCTCTTTAACTGTAATTGGCGGTGTCTGATCTTCTGGTTCATCAAATGCCGGTAGGTCTTTTATTTCACAAAGTTCAATTTCTGCTTGATCAGAGAAATGTGTTTGGATAAACTGCAATAATTTTCGATTAGTAGACCGGTCTGAATTTGTTCCCACGATTCCGATAAGTTTCATTCTAGAACTTCCTTTCAAAAATAAATGTGATATATTTAACAATATAAAGCAAAAAAATAGTTAAATCCGTTTTCTATAACTGTTGTTCTGATATAAAACGTCAAACTACTGATTAACTCTTAATTAAAATCAGTTTAAGAATTTACAAATGTTTTGTGAAATATTTATTTAATTATCGTTTGATAAGTAGTTTGTTATAATGAAAAAATGGAGGAGTTGCTATGTCCCTTACAGATTCGCCTACAATGCTGCGTTATTTAGATATTTTGTTAAAGCACGGAAACTATACCCGAGCAGCAAAGGAATTATTTATTTCCCAGCCTTATTTAACACAAGCGATCAAAAAAGTAGAGCAACAGTTAGGAACAGAGATTATTGATCGCCAAGCAGGACATCTACACTTGACGGAAGCCGGAAATGTTTACTACCAATACTTAGAAGCACTTGAATTGCAGGCAGCCGAACTTCAAAAAAAATTAGAAGTGTATACACAGCCAAATCAAATAAAAATCCAAGTTGGTATCTTATCGAGTTTAGGTATTTTTCTACTCCCGCTGTTTCTACCAAAATACCAAAAGGATCAGCCCACAGTAAAACTATTGCTTAATGAAAATCTGCCTAAAATAAATGAGAACAAGGTACTCAAAGGCGAAATAGATTTTTACATTGGGCAAAATCCGGAAGCAGTTTCACCTAATTTAAAGGTCTACGAATGCTCAAAAGAAACGTATTATGCTGTTATTCCAAAATTTTCACATTTTTATCGTCCGGGTGTTCAATTTTTAGAACCTGAATCTATTCCACTCAAAAAACTGTTACAAGAAAAATTTATTCTAACTTCTAGTGGTTCTGCTATTCGTCGGCAAATGGACCAGCTTTTTCAAAAATATGGGATCATTCCTCAAATTGCCTTAGAAAGCAGTAATATTTATACGGTAGTTGAACTTGCTAAAAATAATCTTGGATTAGCGATTGCACCTGAAAGTGTGATTTTTTCTCTCGAGCAAGGTTCTTATAACTTATTTCCTATTTCTGATGAATTATCATTAAGCTACTTCATTGCCCATCGAATCGACAAGACTCTCTCAGAAGCAGAAGAAGAATTTATTGCTTCTTTTTTAGCCGGTATCCAACAAAAAAATCTCCCCGATAGATAAAAAGCACTGCTTTGCTGCCAAACGACAACAAAGCAGTGCTTAGTTTTATTAATGACTTTAGTCAATACTTTTTGTTGGTTTCATGCCTTTTTCTTTAACTAGTTTTTTGATATTGAGCTTAGCTCCCTTTTTCTTCAATGAACTGAATTCAGCAACTGCTGTGAACAATAAGTCACTTGAAGAATTAACAGCTGTTTCCACTGAATCTTGAACTACACCTATAATGAAGCCAACACCAACAACTTGCATGGCTACATCATTTGATATTCCAAAAAGACTACATGCTAGCGGAATCAATAGCAATGACCCCCCGGCTATCCCTGATGCGCCACAAGCAGCTAAAGCAGACAGCACACATAAGATTAAAGCAACGAACGGTTGAATATCCATCCCTAAAGTATGGACTGTTGCTAATGTCATAGTAGAGATAGTGATTGCCGCTCCTCCCATATTGATGGTTGCACCTAAAGGAAGAGATATAGAATAAGATTCTTCACTTAATTCCAGACGTTCTGCCAACATCATATTAATTGGAATATTAGCTGCAGAACTTCTTGTAAAGAATGCTGGAATCGCACTTTCTTTTAGACAGAAAAAAATCAGCGGGTAAGGATTTTCATGAATAAGCAAAAATACAAGTATCGGATATATTATCAATGCGACAAACAACATGGTCCCCACTAACAACGCCAATAACTGTCCATATTGTCCCAATCCTGATACACCAGTTGAAGATACTGAATTAAAGACCAAACCCAAAATCCCGATAGGTGCTAGACCTATTACTAATTGAACAACACGAGTTACAGCTTCAGATAAGTTATCGATAACATCTTTTGTCTCTTTAGAACAAGTACGTAAGCCAAATCCAATCAATGCTGACCAGAAAAGAATCGATAAATAATTTCCATCAATCATTCCTTGGATTGGATTTTGAACGACACTGGTTAAAATATTTCCAATAACATCTACTAATGCTTTAGGCGCATCTTGTGAACCAGCTGCTTCTTGTAACACAATTTGAACTGGGAACAAGAAACTTGCGACAACTGCTGTTACCGCAGCTAAAAGCGTTGCCAATAAATAGAGCACTATAATTGGTTTTACAAATGTTTGAACTCCCGACTGATGTTTAGAAATCGATGCCATTATCAAAACAAAAACTAGAATAGGTGCTATCGATTTCAAAGCCCCCACAAATAATTCCCCTAAAATGCCAATAAACTCCCAATTCGGTACGACAATTCCTAAAAATATTCCTATTATAATTCCTAAAATAATTCTTTTAATTAATGACATATTTTTTAATACCTTCATCCAAACGTCCTCCTAACTTTATTTATTATATTATGACAAGTTAATACTCATGTAGTTGATCTCCTTTCATCTATTGACCCAGTAAAAAACAAATATAAAAAAATGGTTATTAAACAATTATAATATGGTTAACTAAAGTAGTAAATATTTAATTGATTAAAAAGTAATTTAATCTTTCTTGTTCTAATTAACATGCTCTATTAAGTTACTTTTTAACCAATAAAGCAAATCCAATAAATAAATAGCAACAATATATTCATTTGCGATATTTATAGTTCTAAAAATTCGGGTTAATTCCGACAAAAAAGCCTAGAGAATAATCTCTCTAGGCTTTTTATTGTTACGCACAGTTGCTATTTTTTTACAATCTAACCTTCGTTTTCTTGTTGCAACGCTTTTAGACCAGCCATGTTAAGTAAGTTCCATGGTGTGTCAAATTCTGGTTGGAAGAAGAAGTCAGCATAGGCTAATTGTTCAATCGTAAATTTTGTTTGGATGGCAATAGAAATTGCGTTGATGTTTGCTGTCAAATCTTTTTTCGACATGATTTGTGCGCCTAAGATCTCATGTGTTTCTGGATCATAAACTAATTTGAACAACATCCGCTCTTTCATATTTTCTGGTACAAAATCCATCAATGTATCTTGATCTAATAAAACAGATTTCGTCTTGATGCCCAACCGGCTTGCCATTTGATCATTTAATCCGGTTGAAGCAAATTTATAATCAAACACTCGTAGCGCTGATGAACCTTGAACTCCAGGGAATGGGAATTTCGCTTCTACTAAGTTTTTCACAGCATACCGTCCTTGACGGCGTGCATTAGTAGCAAGTGCGATATTGACCGCTGTTTTACCTGGATTGTATTGGATCAATGTTGCGTCACCGACTGCAAAAACATCTTCGGCACTTGTCCGCATATATTCATCCGTCTTAATCATACCATTTGGATGCATCTCGACTGCGCCTTTTAACCAAGCAGTATTTGGTCGAACACCGGCTGACATAACGACCATCTCAGCTGGATATTCGCCTTTATCGGTCACAACTTTCTTAACTTTTCCATCTTCACCGACAAATTCAACGACTTTTTCTTCCATGGCTAATGTCAGGCCATTTTCTGTCATGTCTTTTTCTAAAATATCGGTAAAGCTTTGGTCAAGATAGACACCCAATGGACGGGGAATAATATCAACGACTGTAACTTTTTTACCAGCTTTTGCGAACGCTTCGGCAGCTTCAATCCCGATGTATCCTCCGCCAACCACTACAACATTTTGAATGTCTGGATTGACCGAATGAATTCTAAGATCGATCGTGTCTTGACGACCACGCATGGTTTCGATATTTCCCAACTCGTGACCAGGAACTGGTAAGATAAATGGATTTGCCCCAGGGCTTAAGATCAATTTATCATAACTTTCTGTTCGAGATTGGCCACTGATATGATCCAATACTTCAACTTCATGTTTCTCAGGTACTACTTTGGTGATTTCAGTATTTGTAAAAACGCGAACCCCGCGTTGTTCCATCTCTTCAGCTGTCATGTAACGAATTGAATTAACGTCTTTCACGACTCCTTCGAGATACATTTGCGTGCCTCATCCCATAAATGAAATAAAGTCGCCTTTTTCGTACCATTGCACTTCCGCACCGGGATGTGCCAATAGTAGCTCTTCGACTGCTTCATAGCCGCCGTGTGAAGATCCTAAAACAATAACCTTCATCAAAATCCCTCCTAATAGTTTAATACATCATGATACATCTGTATTGTACCGTAGTTTCACTAGAAAAGGATAAATTTTAACTCGTAAATAACGATAGTTACCAAAAAAGCTACTCCCTCTCACAACCTGCAATATAAGGAGTAATCAGCCACAAAATTATTATCAAATCAGTCAAAAATTCACCCAGAAACCACCGAATGAGTTCAAATCGTAACAATAAGCAAAAAAATATCCTTCCTATTTAAAGAAGGATATTTCAAAAAAATGCTGAATCCTAACAGGCCTCAGCTATATTGTGTAAAATCAGATTTTTTGTTCGATGCTGGTTACTTTTATTTCTAAAACTCGTGTTAAAAAAGGAAATTCCGCCTTCATTTGATCAAGGATTTCGCCAGAAGAAATAAAACTAGCTGTTCCAGAAACATGGAATCCCGTTCCTGGTCCAACCAGTCCCTCTACTTCACGGCTGCCGATCGTTAAAAGAACTTGATCATTTTCAATTAAATCTTGTTCGATACTGTGCATTCCAGCCGCTGGGATATATAATTTATCCCCGTCTGCTTTCACGTATGAATTCCAAGTATTGACTACATGATACGCTCCTGCGTTACTTGAAATAATCGTTACAACTCCCTCATGTTCTAGGACTGCTAAAAATGTGTCATTCATCAAGCAAACACTCCCCTCCAATTAGTATAACTTACTGATATCACAGATTATATAAAATGTAAACTAGCATCACTTCTGCTACCCATTTATGTAATAATCATTTCAAAAATTCCAATACGCAAGTTAGAACTTTCGTTTTCGTACTTCTTTCAATAAAAAGGTTGTATTTTCTGAAAAGAAGAGTATATTACTAAAAGTAAAAAATAGCACGAAGTCTTTATCGTGGTAGAAAAGGAAGGTCTGAATGGTAAAAGACAAACAAAGAACACTGATTTTTATCAATATTTTGATTAGTTGTATCGCCTCCTCAATGTTAGCGACAGCTTTGACAACTGCACTGCCGACAATGATCAACGAATTCAATATCTCCGTAACAACTGGGCAATGATTGACAAGTGGTTATTCCCTAGCCATGGCAATTATGATGCCGCTAACTGCCTTTTTGATTATTCGTTTTCCCACCAAAAAATTATATCTAGCCGCGATTTCTTTTTTCGTCGTTGGCTTACTATTAGCCGTGATCGCTCCAAACTTTACGGTACTAATGATTGGTCGAATCTTGCAAGCTTGCGGAAATGGTATTTTATCTTCAATGGCGCAAGTAATTTTGCTGACGATTTATCCCCTAGAAAAACGCGGTAGTATTATGGGTTGGTATGGCCTATCCATCGGTGCCGCTCCCGTAATCGCACCAACAATCACAGGAATTTTGATCGACATCACTGGCTGGCGAATGATGTTCTACCTCGTAATCGCAATCATGATTGTCTCATTTATTTGGGCAATGGCCGTCTTTGATGACGTGTTACCCAATCGGAAACAAACATTTGATCTACTGTCCTTTGTTCTTAGCGGATTTGCTTACGGAGGATTGACATTAGGAATCGGGAATATCAGCAGCTCTCTTTTTTCTTTACAAAGCGGCTTACCGTTACTAATTGGATTATTGTCAATGGGACTATTTGCTTATCGTCAATTCCATTTAGACGACCCATTCTTAGATTTAAGTGTCTTAAAAAACAAAATTTTTGTTGTCAGTTTGATTGGCAGTATGCTGCTGTATTTCATCATGATGGGTTCTTCCATTATCTTACCGTTACTCATTCAATCCATCGAAGGCTATTCAGCAACCGTCTCAGGCCTAGTGACATTACCTGGTTCTTTAGCGATGACACTTATCAGCCCTTTCACCGGAAAATTCTATGACAAATTTGGTATGAAGAAATTATTTTTCGTTGGTGCCATTGCTTTACTCTTAAGCAATCTAGGAATGGTATTCATCACGCTCAAGACAACGATTTTTATCATTGCCCTATTAAACGCCTTTAGAAGTATCGCCATTGGGTGTCTAATGATGCCATTAGTTACCTGGGGGATGAGTCACATCGATAATTCTTTGACTGCTCATGGAACGGCGCTACTAACCTCACTCCGTACGATCGCCGGTGCAATCGGCTCAGCAGTTTTTGTCAGCCTAATGACCACAATCACCAAACAATCTCTTCCAATTTATGGAGGAAACGCAGCCATCCATGGACTAAACATTACCTTTTTGGCAATGACCCTCTCCGCTGTTTTACTAGTACTGTTTGCCTTCTTTTCTGGAAAGGGCACATTAGATACTGCAACAGAATTAAAATAATTACTCTTACTAAACAAACACCAGCTTCTGTCAAAGAAAAACTTTGATAAAGGCTGGTGTTTTCAAAATACAAGAATCCTAACACATTTTAATAATTTTTTCTTCTTACTTCATAAATCAGTTTAAATTTACTCATTCATATATAGAAAAGAAGAGTTTTGAATGCTACTAAAAAATAATTGCTAATCTCTTCTAAAGATATCTCTCGTATAAACTTTATCTTCAACATCTTTTAATAAAGGCTCCATACGATTTGATACAATAACATCTGATAATTTCTTAAAGTCTTCAAAATCTTTAATGACACGCGAATTAAAGAAATCTTCCGCATCTAGAGTTGGTTCATAGACAACTACTTCAATCCCTTTTGCTTTGATACGTTTCATAACACCTTGAATTGATGAATAACGGAAATTATCTGAGTTGGCTTTCATTGTTAAACGATAAATACCAACAACTTTAGGTTTTTTGTCAATGATTTGTTCCGCAATAAAATCTTTGCGCGTTGTGTTGGCTTCAACGATTGCACCGATGATATTACTTGGTACTTCCTCATAATTTGCACGTAATTGTTTTGTATCCTTAGGTAAGCAATACCCACCATAACCAAATGAAGGATTGTTGTAGTGAGAACCGATTCGAGGATCTAGCCCGACACCTTCAATAATTTCCTTGCTATCCAATCCACGTGACTCTGCATAAGTATCTAATTCGTTGAAATAAGCCACACGCAACGCCAAGTAAGTATTGGAGAACAGTTTAATTGCTTCTGCTTCAGTCGGATGCGTTAGCAACACTGTAACATCTTCATCTAAAGCATTTTCCTTAAACATATTCGCAACTTCTTGTCCACGATCAGAACACTCCCCAACAACAATTCGTGAAGGATGCAGATTATCATATAGTGCTTTCCCTTCTCGAAGAAATTCAGGAGAAAAAATAATGTTATCTGTTTTAAATTTAGCTTTCAATTCCAAGGTGTAGCCTACAGGAACTGTTGATTTAATAATAAATGTAGCATCTGGACGAATAGTCAACGCTTTTTCGATAACATCTTCCACTGTTGAGGTATTGAAATAGTTCTTCTTTTCGTCATAATCCGTTGGTGTTGCAACGATTAAATAATCACCAAATAAAACAGCATCTTCAAAATCTTTAGTGAAATCTAAGTTCAAATCATCTCGTTCAAGAAATTTATGAACTTCTTTATCTTCTAAAGGAGATTGTCTTTTTTGCAGCATATCGATTTTTGTTTCAATGATATCGTATGCTTTGACTTCTTCTTTTTGACTCAACAAAAGGGCATTTGCTAAACCAACGTAACCTAGTCCAAAAACTGATATTTTCATTTTCCCCCTCCTATTATCTTTGTAAAGACTTGTTTTATCCCTAATAAAAACTTCAATATATACTGTTTATTTAATAATAAGAGTCCTAAGAAAATTAGTATACTAATTACCTCATATTCATCAAAAAAATCTAGCGTTTTATAAATTGAATAAAGTGTAAGTATACCAATATTCAAAATAAAAGCCGTTTTTGAGAAATGTATCTTTATCAATCTACCTGTATCAATTAATCGAAACAAAAAAATTGAAAAGTAACTTACACAAGTAGCAATAGCTGCGCCCATAACACCTATAGTAGGTATCAATAATATATTTAGTGTAATGTTAACTATAGCACCGATACCAGTCGAATAAAATAACATTTTAGTGTTTAAAGATGTTGTATATATAGTACCTAGATATGATGCTAGACCATTAAACAAATATGCAAGTAATAAAATTGGAACAAATTGGACTGCCGAAATAAAATTTTGAGAGAACATTATTTTACCAATAACATTTGAAAACATGATAAGAAAGAAACAACCGAACACATTTAATCTATAAAAGAAATTAAAAACTGAAGTAAAACTAGCTTCGCTATTTTTTGCATATTCTTCTACTGAAGAAATTTGCCATGCGTCCATAAATATCTTAGTTACAGTATTTAACAAAGATGGTATTTTATACGCAATTGCATACACCCCCGTAGCTTGTACACTGAGAAAAAAGGTAATAATATATTTGTCAGAAGTATTGCTAATCCACCAACTTAATGAATTAGGTATCATAGGTATAGAATATTTTAACATTTGCTTTCTAATTTGACGTAAATTCGTTGTTTTTATACTTAACTTGAAATCAGCTCTATTTATATGAATATAAATTACACTTGCCACTAATAGAGAGATAATTTGTGAAAAAAAATATCCAAATAAAGAAAGTTTTAAATATAAGAGAAAAAGTACATTAAGAGTCAGCAGCAAAAACGTCTCAATAAAACCAATTACAATAACAGCTTTGACTTTTTCCATTCCTCTAGAGTAATACATCATCACATTTTTTATTGCAGTTAATACATACACAATCACCAAATATGGGGCCAATGATAAATTACCTAATAGCGACATAACTATCGGACCTATAATAAGAACAGGAATGCAACCAATCAATGTTGTTCCTAAACCAACACGTAATATCTCAACGTGTGATATTTCTTCGCTTTTTTCTAGCGTAAATCTAATTACAGCTTCATGGATATTAATTGCAAATATCGGTAGTAATAATGATATAGTAACATTAATTAAATCAGTATAACCGTACTCTAAATTAGATAACGTCCTTGCATAAATTGGAACTAATAAAAATATCATTAACCTTGAAGAAAGATTACCTATTGCAAAAGTAAAAGTATTTGAAAATAATTTATTTATTGCACTTTTATTCATTCAATAAAATCCTTTCCAACAAAAGATTAGATTCTTCCCGTCTGCTTTGTAATATTTTTTGAGCTTCTCTAGAAAAACCTAATTTACCATTTGCGGCTTTATTGTTACTGATTAAATTATTTTCCACTTTAAATTCTCTAATGATATTTTCTAAACGTGAATTCACTCCAAATTTCGAATCTAGTAAATCAAAATAAAATTTCTTTTGGAGATTTATACTAAAAATTAATCCGTGGAAAGAATTAGTAACAATATATTCAGCATTGTTCATGATATATAACCAATCTTTAGGACCCGCATCTAACACGTATTTAGCACGAAGCGGTTGACGAGGATTACCGTTAACCGTAACTAATTCTATTCCTAAATTTTTACTCAATTCTTGCGCGAAGTTCACTAGTTCTTTTGAATATGCTCTCTGATAGATAACAATATACTTTTTAGGCAAATTATTATAAACATGTTTGTCTATAACTTTAATCCATTCATCTTTTTCTAAAAGTAATGTAGGATCTAATACTACATCTGGACTTTTCCTTGTTAATTCCTGAACAATTTTAGATCCTTCTGGTTCTCGTACAGTAATATAATTAAACTGATTAAGTAGCTTCGTATACTCCATTTTAATTTCTTCGGGTATTTCTGATACACCAAAACTTGCTGCATAGCTCCTTTTTTTCATGTTATCGGAAACATTTGAAAATAGATAGTTTTTATCAAAATTGGTAATCTTGGGATTCCAAACTTGGTCACTTCCGACTATCAATTTATCATAAGAATCTGCAAATTTATCATCTATTTGATCTGTTTTTTTACTTACCCCACTGTATTCTAAAAAGCTATCAAATTTTTTCTTTCTTGAATACCACATAGGTGATTCCACCAAATTGTAACCCCAACGAACAAAGTTTTTACTAGGAAGGAATCTTTTCCACGAGTCTACCATCTCTAATTTCTTATTTCTATAATCAATAAGATCTGCTTCAAATCCATTTTTTTTGATTTGATTAACTAGAGCATAAGCCTGAAGACTAGCTCCATAATTTAATGATCTTTGAAAAGTTAAAACTCCTACTTTTTTCAATATAAATTTTCCTTTCTTCTATTTTCTATTATATAAGAATGATAATGGTAATCCTGTGACTAATAGGTAAACTCCTAAAATGAAATAATCATAAAGTGGATTACCCGTTAAGCCATATAGTATAAAAATAGACTGAACATAAATTCCAAAGATAATTTTACTATTATCAATTATCTTTGGAATTAGCAAATGTGATTTAACAGATAAATAAAAAGTATTTATAACAGCTAGAATAAATATAAGCACACTAAAAATCCCTTGTTCCGCAAATAACTGAAGATAAATATTATGTCCTTTTATTCCAAGTGTGTTTACAACACTCCCAAATCCATTTCCTAAGAAAACATTGTTATCAATCATCTTTGCCATTACTTGGTAAAGATCACTTCTTCCTGTAGATAAATCTTTGAAATTGGAGAAGTCTATAACTCTAAGTGTCGCCAAAACTAAAAACAACAATAAAGCTATCAAACTTGAAATAATTGCTATACTCCAAAAATACTTTTTTGATTCAGAATAGATATTTATCATTATTACTAGAAATATAGATATTATTGTAAATACTAACATCCCGCGCTTATCGGTTAAGAAAAGACAGAAAAAAGCAACAGTCATAGCAACTATATACAGAATAGACTTAATCAAATGCTGACTTTCTCTTATTTTTACTAATATTGTTCCGATAAAGATGCTAATAAAGAATGCATTAGCTCCTGTTTGTCCTGTAATTCCGGCAAATCTCCCACTCTTTAATTGAAATAAATTTATATTAAGTAAATCTGATGGAAGTATACTTTGATTAACAATTATCACTAAATTAGGAATAAAAAATTGCGCCAGTGTTGCTATGACATGGATGGATGAAAAAAACATGAAAATAACCACAATAAAATTCCCGATCTCTGGAAGATTCATAAACATTTCTTTTAAAAACATGAAAATAAAAAAAACAAAAATGAATAATATCGCTTCTTTTTTCTTATCAGAGTACAATAATGTGAAAAAGCAACTTAATAAAAAGCAATACCATATAATTAGATCTGAATTTAAATGTATATTTAAATCATTATTTAAGATGGCTAAACTAGCTACTATAAATGTTCCCAGAAGGGGGAAAATTATCAATTTCGTATCAATATAAGAAAAAAATAAATAAAAAATAATTAAAATATAGCTAATTTTGTATATACAAATTTTATTTTTCATACAATCACAAATCAATCCTCAATTCCTTGCATAAAGTTTTGCACAACATTTTCCCATGATAATTTATTAACCTCATTTCTTGCAGAATCACTCATTTTACTATAATTCATCCTTATTATTTTTAACACATCTATTAATTCTGACGAACTATATGGATTAACAGCATAACCGATACTATCTTCTTCAAAATGTCCATCAAATCCTTGCTTTACAGTATATACCACAGGTAACCCCTGTGACATAGCTTCCCCGTAAACCAATCCAAATGATTCTTTAAAAGAAGTCATTACAAATATATCAGCATTGCGGTAAATATCTAATAATTCTTTTTTACCTTTTTTCCCCAAATAAGAAACCCATGCATATTTATTTATATTTTCAAGAAATTTTTCTCCATATTTATCTGTAGCATAGCCAACTATTTGTAATCGGTATTGTAAGTGACTTTTATTTTCCCTCTCTAGAGTATTAACAATTAGTTTTATATTCTTATTTTTGTTTACTTTTCCAACATAAAGAATTTTAAGTGGATCAGTAGGAATTTTTCTCTCTTGTTTTAACACGTTGTCAAGCCAATATTGATTAATACCAAAAGGAGTAATAATAGTTTTATTTCTTATTTTCTGTTCGTATTTTCCTGGTACAACTTTATCAATTAACTCTGACAAGTAAAAAGGTGCCGTGAAAAAAATTTTTTCTGCATCTAATAAGATATCCAATGCAATTTTTCTAAACATAAATGGATATTTCAGATAAAGATTTATATCTGTATTAGTTACAATTACAGTATAATTAAGGTTTGTTCTATGACAAATCTTCCTCGCTAATAGTCCGTTTGAAAATAATGAGTGTGCAAGAATACTAGTAAAATCAGAAAAATTTATTTCTTTATTTAGAATTTTATACAGCTTTTCTGATCTATGCGATAAAAATAATTTATCAGTTAAATTTAAACATTTTTTTTGAATTAGATAGTCTTTTTCATTTTTTTGGATATTATCATATTTTAATCTAGGTACAAAAACTTTTCCCTCAACATTTTCTAAACTGTTAAATGATTCAACTATTTCATTATGAACGCTAGAATTGAAAAAATTTGAATTTAAATGTAAAATATTATGCTTCATTATTTTCTTCTCCAATACTATAAATATCGAGATGTTTTGATATATTATTCTTTATAGAATATACTACACTTGCCCTATCAAAATTCTCTTGAGTCTTTCTTTCAAAGGATTGAATATTTTCATTATAATACAGTATCCTTCTTGCAAAATCATCTGGCTCACTCATTGTATTTAAACTATCCGCAACTACTTCCTCAGCTCCCCCAGCATATGTCGTCATAACGACTACCTTTCTGGACATTGCTTCTACAAGTGTTCTTCCGAAAGATTCTGTATCCTTTTTTGAAGTAAGGACAAAATAATTTATTCTATAATAGAATTCATTCATTTCTTCTAAGCTTATATTAATTTTTCCAATAACATTATTTGCACCAATAATTTTTTCAAAATCTCTTATTAATTTTTTTGATTCCAAAACAGCTTTATCATCCAGAGCACCAATAGCCAAAAAAACTTTGATGATATAGTTACTTTGTTCTCTTAAAGATTTTATAATATCTACTGCTAAGCGCCAGTTTTTCCATTCTGCATATCTTCCAGCAAATCCTATTACTAACTCATCGGGAGAAACTTTTTTACTTGAATCGTATATTTCAAAAATAGGACCTGCCGTATTCTCGATTACTCTCATTTCCACTTGGATTTTCTTTTTTTCCAATTCCTTAGCCCAAGATGATTTATTATATTCAGTTGTAGTAACGATTAAGTCAGTATTCTTAAAAGAAAATAGGAATAACTTTAAAAAAAACAAATTGTACTTATTTTTTAGCCCTCGCTCAGTATGATACAATTTTACATCTCGAATGATCATTAATTTTTTCAATAATGCAATAAGAAAGAAACTAACTTGTGCTTGTGTGTGTATTATTTCAGGCTTAACATAATGCACAATCTTTATTACGGACTTAACATATTTAAAGAATACAATAGGTTTTTTAATTAAATGTTTTATTCTGGTTTCATTAGTAATTTTAAAGGAAGTTACTCCCTCAGAAACAAAATCTCCAGGCTGAACAACAAATAAATTGCATTTGTCTTTTATTCCGTTAATAATTATTTTAGTAGACTCTTGCTCTCCTCCAACAGTTTGTAAATTATTGTCACACATTAACATTATTTTTTTCATATACTACGCTCCCAAATGCTTTATTCGTCAATCGTCCTATTTTCCCAGGAATGAATCCTAGCAAACGTATTGCCCAATTCATCCAAGAAAAAAGATAAATCGTTTTTCCATTGGCTTTAGCAATGTCACGAACCATATGACTGGTACGGACATATTTATCATTTTGTGGAAAAAACACTCCGCTATCTTGTTGATCTACACGTTCTTTGACAAACTGGCAAAGTTTATCAATATGTAGCATCGAACGTTCATTTGGGATATCCGGAAATATCGGTAATTTATTGGCTAACTTGACTAACTGTTGATAATTTCCTTTGCTGCCCGGACCATAAATCATTGGCGGTCGTAAAATGGCAATATGGAACTTCTCAGTATTTAAGGGATTCAATCCAATTTCAGCTTGTAATTTGCTGTCGCCATAAAAATTTGATGGATTTGGTTTTGTTTCAGAAGTGATTACTCGTTTTTTGTTGATATTAGTTTCTTCACCGTAAATAATAATCGAACTCATATAGATGAATTGACCTTTTTTTCCATTTAAATCTTGTTTATATTTAGTCGCTGTGTCAACGGCAAGGTCTCGATTGACTTGGTAATACAGCTGTTTGGTTTCTTCATTCACATGAGAAACATCTGCATGGGCGATTCCTGCAACGTGAAAAATCGAATCATAGCTTGAAAAGTCTTTCTTTTTCCACGTATCATCTTTTAATGTAATAACATCAATCTGATAGTCATCGCTAAATTGGTCCATATACTTTTTAAATGAAGTCCCAATGTAACTATTCATACCGGTGATTAAAATTCGTTTCATTTATTTTCTCCCTTCTCCTTTAAAAAGCCTGTCCCGCCTTCCACAACGCCATCACTTTTAAATACTGCACTGATCGTACCAAAGAAGCATTTTAAGTCCATTGGAAGAGATACATGTGTGGTATATTTCCCATCTAGTTTGGCTTTTACTGGTATCTCTAATTCATCTCGTCCATTAATCTGTGCTAGTCCAGTTAGTCCTGGACGAATATCATTTGCTCCATATTTATCACGTTCCTGAATTAAATCGTACTGATTCCATAAACTAGGACGAGGACCAATAATGGCCATGTCGCCTTTCAAAATATTCCACAATTGCGGCAATTCGTCTAAGCTGGTCTTTCGTAAGAATTTTCCGACTTTTGTAATAAAATAATCGGGGTTTTCTAAAAGATGTGTGGGCATTTCCTTGGGTGTATCTGTACGCATTGTGCGAAATTTATAAATATAGAAATACTTTTTCCCTTTTCCAATGCGTTTTTGTTTAAAGATAGTTGGTCCTTGTGAATCTATTTTAATAGCTAAAAACAATAGTAGAAATATTGGACTTAATACGATGATCCCCATCAAAGATAGCAAAAAATCTAAGACTCTTTTTAACCCATTTCTATACACAATCCCAACTCCTATTTATTCGAATCATTCGCGAAACGAACGACTGCTTTTGCTAATTCTTCATCATCTTTTGGTAGTTGATCTGCAAACATCATTACTTCATTGACAGAAAAACCTTTGATATTGCCGACAAAAATCTTTTCATAGATTTTTTCATCATTGCGTTCTTTATCTAGTAATAATTCTTCATACAATTTTTCACCTGGTCTGATACCTGTTTCGATGATCTCAATCTCATCTTCTGAATATCCACTAAGACGAACCATATTTCTAGCTAAATCGACTATTTTAACAGGTTCGCTCATATCCAAAACAAAAATTTCCCCACCTTTTGCTAGAACACCTGACTGAATAACTAAACGACTTGCTTCCGGGATAGTCATGAAGTAACGTGTCATTCGAAAATCTGTCACCGTAACAGGACCGCCTTTTGCAATTTGTTCACGAAAGACAGGAATCACACTCCCACGGGAGCCCAAGACATTTCCAAAACGAACAGCTGAAAATTTTGTCTTTTCTGGCTCATTC
This sequence comes from Enterococcus dongliensis, assembly GCF_031927985.1. Lineage (NCBI taxonomy): Bacteria > Bacillati > Bacillota > Bacilli > Lactobacillales > Enterococcaceae > Enterococcus > Enterococcus dongliensis. The sequence continues at coordinate 71,675 of NZ_JARPZC010000013.1, read as the reverse complement.
ATTCCTGTGACGATCATCTCCGCCATTCGCTTTGTTGAACCCATGACATTAGGCGGATTATTGGCTTTATCTGTAGAGATCATCACGAAATTTTTTACATCATTAGCTTTAGCAGCATCTGCTACATTTTTCGTTCCATAAACATTGTTCTTAACTGCTTCTCTAGGATTGTACTCCATCATTGGCACATGTTTATGCGCCGCTGCGTGATAGACAATATCTGGATGATACTGTGTCATTACTTCAAAAATTTTTTCCCGGTCCTGAACATCTGCGATGATAGGAATGATTTCGGTAATTTTGTCTTCGAATTTTATTTTTAATTCTCGGTCAATCAGATAAATCGAATTCTCCCCATGTCCAAGTAATAATAATTGCTTAGGATTGAACTGAATAACTTGGCGACAGATTTCTGAACCGATTGATCCACCAGCTCCGGTGACTAAAATCACTTTATCCGTCAACTGATCTTTGATAGCCGTAATATCTAAGGCCACCTCTTCCCGCCCCAAAAGATCAACCACATCAATTGTCCGCAAGCGAGAAATATTAATTTTTCCTGATACCATTTCTTCCATAGACGGCATCGCCGTTACTTGTACTTTTAATTTTTCAAGGGTACTAAATATCTCCCGTAATTTTTTTCGTGACAAGGAAGGAATTGCAATCGTCACCATCTCGATATCATAAGTTTTAATCAATTCTGGAAGTTCGTTCGTTTTACCAAGGACTCTTACATTACTGAGATACGTTTTGACCTTATTAGGATCATCATCAACAAATCCAACTACTTCGATTTCACCGGCTGTCTTTGAACCTAATAAACTATTATAAAGAATCCGTCCGCCCTCACCTGCTCCAATGATTAATGTTCGCTTAGGGGCATCTCCACCGGTATAACGCATATTCCGGTACTCCACAAATAAACGCCACACTAAACGACTGGAAACAATAAAAAACGTCGATAGCAAATAAGCAAACAGTTCTAAACGACGGCTTGCTGTACTATCAACTAAGATCAATAAAACGGCTGCCGTAACTGATTGTGCAGTCGTTGCCGCAAAAATCGCAATCATTTCTCGTAGATTGGTATACCGATTGATGCGTGTAAATACTTTAAATATATAGCCATACGCCCAATACAAAACAATAGATAAAAGTATCGTTTGTCGAATGAATGCTGATGTGACCGGCAAAAACGGCTGCATAAAATAATATGTAACGATATTTGCCAAAGCGATCAATAAACTATCCACAACTACCAACGTGATCACTTTTCTTCTCCTTGTTAATTCAAACACCCTAGTTCCTCCTAAAACAATCCAAATTTCTTCTTTTTCACTTCTGAATGGGCCTCAAAAGAAATTGAATTTCCATTCAATAAATCTTTTGCGACTTGTTGCATCGCTCCAACTTTAGTTTGTCCAAAATCCTTAGCGATTTGTTCGTAGGCTTCTTTTAAATAAAAATCTCGTTTATTAATACCGTGAGCATCTGAAGCCATCATTTGAACTAAGTTGTGTTTCACCATTTCTTTTGCCGTCTTTTGAATCGACTTGCCAAAGATTCCCACATAACTCGGTGCAGTCAGCTGTGCTAATGCTCCCATGTCTAAAAAAGGAATCAAACGATTCGGCTCTTCTCTAAATTTAGCATTTCGTTCTGGATGAACAATGACCGGTTTCTTTCCCATACTAATTAGTTCAAAAAATAATTGTTCTGTATAAGCGGGAACATCCATCGTTGGAAATTCAATCAAGATATAAGTATCCGCTAAATCGGTAAACAAAATCTCCCCGCGACTTATATCCTCAAGTAAATCGCCAGTGATGCGGACTTCCTGCCCTTCTAAAACGGTCAACGGCAATTGCCGTCGATCTAACTCTTCTTGTAATTGAAGAACTCGCGGAATGACCGTTTGTTTAGGATTGCTGTATCTTCCATTGTTGTGATGAGGAGTGCAAAGAATATGAGTAATTCCTTGATGAACGGCTTTTTCAGCCATTGCTAAGCTGTCTCCCATTGTTTGAGCACCATCATCAACACCAGGTAAAATATGGCAATGTAAATCGATCATTCCCTTCAGTCCTTTCCTAATTAATTTCCGTAATAGTAGTAATAGCCTTGGTCTTTGGCATTTTCTGCGCAATTATAAACTACACCTAATACCTTTGCTTGGACCATGTGTAACAATCCTTTAGCTTTGGTCAACGATTCCTTACGAGAGACATTCTCTCGAACCACTAAAATCGTACCATCTGCTTTGGATGCCATAATTTGCGCGTCAGTCACTGCAACAACTGGTGGCATATCAAAAATAATGATGTCATATAAGTTGCGTGCCTCAGCGAGAAATTGATCCATTCGCGCGGATCCCAATAGTTCAGAAGGATTCGGCGGCTTGGGACCGCTTGTCAATATTGAAAGATTATTGATCTCTGTTTTTTGTGCAGCTTCGCTAATACTTTGGATCGTGCTTAAAACTGTGCTCAACCCAATCGCATTGCTCAAATGGAAACTTTTGAAGATAGTCGGTTTTCGCATATCAGCATCTACCAATAATACACGTTGCCCCGAGTTAGCAAATACAACTGCTAGATTAGCAGCTGTTGTCGATTTCCCTTCACCAGGGCCAGAAGAAGTGACAACAATTGTTTTGATTGGTTTATCTGCTGATGAAGCAAATTGAATATTAGTCCGAATCGTCCGGTATTGTTCAGCGATTGGTGATGACGGATCAATCAATGTAACCAAGCTTACCGCATTAGTTTTTGTTCCTTTGCGTTCATTTTGTTTTTTTGCCATTTGATTTTCCCCTTCCTATACCCGGTTCCGACTGCGACGTAATGATTGCTTATTATCTGTTTTTTTAGCAGCTGGCTTGATTGGTTTCTTATTTAACGTAGTAGCCGCTAACTCTTTGGCTGACATTTGTGGTATTGTTCCAAGAATCGTAAAACCTAAATTTTCTGTAACAAATTTATCATCTTTGACTGTACGATCAAATAATTCTAATAAGAAAGCTAGCCCAGCGCCAACCATTAATCCTAGTATTAGTCCGATAGCTAAGTTCAATTTATTATTAGGTGAAACAGGGGTCATACTGGCAGTGGCTTTTGAAATGATAGAGATCTTATCAACTGCCATAGTGTCTTTTGCATTTTCTTGAAAGACTTGTGATGTTGTATTTGCGATATGTTCGGCATCAATAGCCTTCGTACTGTTTGCCTTGATTGAAAACATCTGTGAGTTTTGGGATTGAGTGACTTCAATTGAACTTTTGATTGTTTCAACAGATAGTTTTAAATCATATTCTGAATCTAAAGTATCTTTGACTTGATTCATTACTAAATCACTAGTAATCAAATCTTTATACGTATTGATCATTTGTAAGTTAGTGTTTACATCATTGGCGTTGGCGCTTTCTGTTTGAGGCAAAGTCACGATCAATTGGGCCTGTGAGCTGTATTTGGGCGTGATGATAAAAAAGGTGATCAGCCCAGCTAAGGCTAAGCCAGCAAACATACTGATGATGATTGAAGTCACATGTTTTTTTAGAATTTCAAAAATCTCTTTCAAACTGATTATTTCTTCCATTTCTTCTCCACTTTCTCTAATTGATTTACTCGTTTTGTTCTAACTGAGTTTGTAGTTTATTTTGAACTCGTGCCAATTCATCATCACTTACTCGTTGATAAGAGATTCCATCTTGCATGAACCCGTCCCCTTGCAGCTGGTCTTGTTCAACTGTGCTAAAGGCCTCTCGATAATCCAAAGCAATTTTTTTCATATCCGTAAAACTCATATCAGTTGTTACATTTCCTTCCATTGCATCGAGAACTTCACGATACTTACTAACACCATCAACGGACAATAATTTTTTTACCACTCCAGCAACGATTTGACGCTGACGTTCTTGTCGGCCATAATCTCCGCGAGGATCTTCTTTTCGCATCCGAGAATACGATAATGCTTGATCACCATCCAGTGTGATCTCTCCATTGTCAAACGTATAGTCATCTTGTTTAAATTTTTGTTCATTGAGAACTTTTATACCACCAACTGCAGTAACTAACTCTTTTAAACCTTTCATATTGATCGCAGCATAATGATTGATGGGAATATCCAAATAACTTTCAACGGTGTCCATCGACATCCCTGCTCCACCAAAGGCGTAGGCGTGATTGATTTTATCTTCTGTCCCATGTCCAATGATTTTTACGTAAGTATCTCGAGCAATACTTACAATAGATGTTTTTTTATTCGCTGGGCTAACAGTCGCAACCATCATCGTATCAGATCTACCCACTTCTGTTCGTCCAAGATCACCCGTATCAATCCCTAATAACAAGACAGAAAAAGGTTCTTTCTGAGTTAAATTGATAGTTCTTTCTGTCTCTTGTCGTTCTACTGATTCATAAGTTTTTTGGACCGAATCGCTTAAATCAAAATAAACTTTTGCCCCAATCCCTACAACGACCACCGTCAGCGCAATGATGACTCCTAAAACGATCAGTATAATTTTCTTCCCCTTTGACATTTAACTGCTCCCATCTTGCTATAATAATTTCTCTTTCTTTTGGTACAATAATCCGTGTTTCTTCTATTTAAATAGTTGTTCAATTTATTGTGTATAATCTTGTGACAGCTCTTCAGTATTTGTCCAAGTATCGGTAGTTTCCTCTGCTGCTCCAACACCAATCTGATTCCCAATTGTCGCTGCAGCTTCTCCAAACGATTTTTTCAATGTTTCGTTACGAACTTGCGCAATGCTGTCTACTAAATTTAAATAGATTTCATATGTCGCGGAACTGGCCACTTTACCATCTTTTAACAGTTTATCCAATGTTTCTTGAATATCTGTTGCTCGTTTGACTTGAGCTGTTGCATAATCTAAGTATTGATTTATTAGATTCTTCCAATTACTGTCTGCAATCATTTTCAAACGGTCGCGAATATCACCAATCGTTGTTTCACTCACCTGCTCATTAATGATGACATCATTTTGAGCTGCCTGCCAATCACTGACTGGTTGCGTGAATAATTCATTTACACTTTTTTGAATATAAAATTTCAAATCGGCATCATCCATACGTTTATCCAGAGAATCTTTTTCAGCTTTAACCTCTTTTATATTTTCTGGCAAATCTTCTTCATTGATTCCAAATTCAGCCGCAGAAACTTTTATTGCGGCCAATTTTGTTTCTACTTTATTAACTGCTTCTTCTTGTAAATCATTTTTAAGAAAGGTATGGGTCTCGTCACTATATAAAGAGGCAATTTCCTCTTTGATTTCTTTTAAACTACTTTTTTCCTTTAGCACCGCTGTTTCTGCATAATTGACCCGTTGCTCATATTGCCGATTGATATTCACTTTGTACCCAACAAAACAAACCGTAATTGCAGCAATACCACCAATTACAACAGCCGCCACTTTTACTAATGGCTTTCCCATGTAATGCACTCCTATTCTGTTTTTTTCTTCATAAAAAACATGCACAAAGTTACCAGTTTACAGTATAAACAAGAACCGCTCGAAAACAAAGGGAGACTTTGTTACAATACTTTTCTGGTATTTTTTTGTTCAAAAACATTTCATTATTATTCAAAAAAGCAATGATTTTTTATAAAGATAACCGGTTTCTTAAACAAAACACTAAAATACCATCAATTAAATAAAATTTTCCTCATTTTTTATTTTCTACGAAAAAAACAGCCTGTGATAACCAAAGACTGTTTTTTCATGTTTAACTAAAAACTCAATCGTACTTACGTTCATCGATCTATTGTAACTAATGAGAAATGACACTACTTTCTTAATTTCAGTTTGCCAGTTTTGGTAAATTAACTCACAATCTTTTTGGCTAAGTCACAAAATACTTCTCGATATACTAATTGATTTCTATAAATTTTTTGTATTATTCTCAATGGTATTTATTATACAATTTTTGCCGATAGATATTATTTCAATTCTTTTACAAATTATTACATTTTGAATAAAAAACAATAGGACTATTATAGATATTCTCTAAAAAATTAAGCAAAAAGGAGTATGACAATGTTTTTGTGTTTTATTTCCGTCATCTTTTTTGTAATACTACTGATTTCTCTAATATCTCTTCTTTTTAACCCAAAATCTCTACTGTCTATTTTTAACAGAAATACTAGCCAATGACTTGTGAAAAAACATTATAAATAAACGTTTTCCACATGAAATATTCTTTTATTGAAATAAAAGCAAAAATCTGCTGATTTTGACTTTTTTATCAAAATCAGCAGAAATTCACTTTTCTTATCACTACGATAAATCGTTTGATTCTCTTACTTCATATTCTGTCTTCTCTTATACCAACTAGCACCCAATAATCCAAATAGAATCATTCCACTAGCGCTGATTAACGCGATCAAGCGGAGATTGCTTCCGGTATTTGGGAAGTTCGGTGTGACAGTATCATTAACCAACTCATAGGTATCTGGTACGTTCGTTCCACTCTTATACGCTCCGATAAATTCCTCACCGAGCGGCTCTGTAACCGTTCCTTCTGCAACGTTTTGCCACTTGATTACACCTGTATCATTTGGCAATTCAAGTTGACCGGCTGTCTCAGCTGTCGTTACTTGCGGTGTGACAAAACTAGAACCAAAGGTAACTTCTTTTAGAGAGGTATCCCCAGAAAGCATGTTTAACATATTCGTCACATTTGGTGTCTGCCAGCCAGAAAAATCTAGAACAGGCAAACTGGTCATATTACTGAAGGTTCCATTCATGTTTTCAGTCGCCGATACATCAATCTTTGCTAAACCAGAAATTGCTGTGACATTCGTCAAATTCGCAAATAAATGGCTCATGCTTGTATTGGCTTTGACACTTCCTTCAAATGAAATGGTTTTAATCAAATCATTGTAGTCTTTCCAAGGACTTTCTGTCAGTGTTTTCATATCTCCAAACGTTCCTTCACCAAAATGAAGCGTGCCGCCTAAATCAATGTACCATTCAACATCGCCAAAAATTCCTTTGGCAGGTGTCGTTTCAGGGATGGCTTCCGGCATTGCTGTAGGTAATTTTGTCACTTCGGCTATTTTTTTCATCGGGATTACTTTGTTATCGGTATTATCTACTGTCAATGTAACGGATAATGGATCAGGCGTATAGTTGAATGCGCTTATCCCTTCCCCTGCATAGACATACGGAATATCTTTTAACAAATCTTTGCCATGGATCAAGAACGTCGTAGGATACAGTACTCCCTATAAGTCCAGAAAGATAATCCGTTGCGACTACTTGTTCAGGAATTAGTGATTTATCCGTATAGTCGATCTTAGCACCGACCTTATCCGTCAATACATAAGTGTCTGCAACGTTTGTTCCGCTCTTATAAGTACTGGTAAATTCACTACCTAAAGGAGCTGCCACTGTACCATCCGCAACATTACGCCACTTTGTTGTTGTTGTCGTATTGGGGAGTTCTACTACATTTGAGGCATCTGTTGAGAACTTCTCTCCAAACGTAATTTCTTTCAAAGAAGTATCTCCAGATAACATGTCATTCACATGACCTAATTTTGTTGTATTCCAACCGGAAAAATCCAAACTCTCTAGACTTGAAGCATTTTGAAACATACTCCACATCGTAGTAGTTTCTGTCATTTTCCAGTTTTCAATACCATTGATTACGGTTAAATTTTTTGCATCTAGAAACATTCCATACGCGAATGTTAACTTGTCAAATCCCCATGTTTCAGCATCTAGAGTGTTGATTCCTGAACCAGAAAACATTCTATACGCAGTTGTAACTTTTGTTAAATCCCATGTTCCTTCCCCAGAGATTTCTGTTAAATTAACAGTATTTAAAAACATATCCTGTACTATAGTAACGGCTCCAAATTTCCAGTTACCTGCATCTAACGTTTTGATACCTGAATTAGAAAACATTTCAAATGTACTTGTGACCTTCGAAAGATTCCAGGCCTCTTCACCCGATAATTCTGCTAATAAAGTATTATTTTTAAAAAGATAACTTAGATCGATATAATTATATGTTTCAAACCCAGGATATGTGAGCGAAAAATCTAGTTTCTCTAATCCGGAGTAACTAGTAACCTTATCTAGAGAACCAAATAAACCTTTTGAATAAGGATTTATACTCAGTTTCCCTTCTATTACAACCTTAGTAATGATATCTTTATAAGCAATCCATGGAGAAGTTTCACCGGTTAACCACGCAGTAGCTCCAGAGTTGATATGTAGCACATGATCCATATCAATATACCACCTTGCGGCATCTGCTAAAGATTTAAATCCAAAAGTTCCTTTTGCTAAAACCTTTGTTTGGTTTTCAGGCGCCATAGGATCCCCTACGATTTTATCCAGAAACGGATCTTTACTATAAACAAATAATTCTAATCCCGGATCTCCATAAGTACCAATATTTTTTGTCAAATCATATCCAGGTTGCGGTGTCCAAAAACCAAGATCAGCAGCTTTAGCATATTCAACCTTTACTGGAGTTAGGCTTCCACCGGCACCAAATTTATAAGGTGTCGCATCAAAATCAATCAATCGATAGACTGTTGTTCCAACTTTGATCTCTTTTGGTAATAATTTGTCTTTGTCACCTGCATGATTTGTCAAATAATCCGTTAATGAAGTTTGTTCTCCTGCATAGATCAACTTCGATGGAGCGATTGTCTTTCCATCTGATTGATAATCAAGTTGGATAGTTGCTTGTGGTTCGTATTCAACATTAATCGTCACCGTACTTCCGATAGCACCGAAGTCTTTTGTAACTGGCTCCTCTTTTAATTTATAAGTAATCGGACCCATGACAAACGATTCAGGAAACAGTTTTTCAGTTGAATTATTTTCCATATAACTGCTCAATGTCGTATTAGATTCCGCATAAATCGTTTTGGTTGGACCAACTGTGGTACTCCCCGATTTATAAGCGATTTTTATCGCTGCTAAACCAGCTGTATTGACTTTTACTGGATCCATTCTCATTGACTGATTGACTTCTCTAATTATTCCTTCCATTCCTTCAATCGTCGATTTAATCGGATAAGTCGTCTCACCGTCAGAAGGATCTTCTACAATAACAGTTGAGAAGAATCCCGCTGCAAATAAAGGTGGGGTCGTCGCACCATCTGCTTCGACCATTTTTGCATGGTAAGCGTCGGCATCAAAGTCAGACGTTGGTGTCGTATGTTGGTTTCTAATCATTGCAGGCCATACAGTACCAGGATAGCTAAGATCTTGATAACTAATGTGATTACCATCTTCGCTGTAATCCCCCATGTTGACCATCGAAATAATTGAACCATCTGCTTGTTTGGAATAACCCATTTCACCAACGGCCAGTTCTACTTTCATCTCAACGCTTGTCGTTTCTGGTGGAAAAATATGTGTGGATGTATTAACAAGATATAAAGAAGTCGATTCATCCCCACCAATCATTGCGTGTTTGCCATCAGACGAGATCCCGGTGATTTTACCAACACTAGATCGCGCATAAAGATTATTGCCGATAACATCAAGGATCTTTCCGTCTTCATTTGGGTAGGTATTGACCATGTAAATGTTCCCAGTGGTATCCGCTATTTTTTTCATTGTTGTTTCATTTGTTAAATTGGTATAATTTCCTACCTCATCATCATTGACTCGGTTAATATACCGCATAAAATCCCAGCCTTCATCGTAGGACCCGCCATATGACAACGAACGATCTCTTTCCCCTGTAAATTGAGGATAATAGTGAAAGCTTAAATCAGGAAAATCAGCAGGTAAGTCACCTTCTGGTTCATCAATGGGCTCGCCAACTGCTCCATTCCAACTAGCACTTTGATCCACTGCCGTAAAATTAACAGATGAACCTAAAAAAGTGGCAGTTACTGGAGTTTTAGCTGAAAGTTCTATAGGAGGCAGATTTGTAAAATTTGAGGTTTTTAAGTTTGAAAAACTAATTGGTCGTGCCGCACCATTATCATCTGTCGTAATCGTAATGGTATTGCCTTCCACATACCCCATTCCGACAATCGTGGTTTTTACAAAACTTGGTTGTAATTCGACCGTACCGTAAGCACCGGTATAGATTAAATTAGGCAACGTAATTACATCGCCTTTTTTCCAAGTGATTGTCCGACCATCGGCAGTGCTTTTTAATGCGATACTGAAACTTTTTGGCACCACTTTGGTTCCAGTATAGGTCGCGGCTCCCTCTGAATGGGACCAAGTTACTTCAATAGGCGAAGCTAAATCTGCATCGGTCAATTGGTCCAAACTCGTTAACTGCGCTAGTTCTTGTTTTGCAGTGAGCTCTGCTGCGTAGCCTTCCGGAATCAGCGGAGTGATTGCTGTCTTGATTTCTTCTGCGTGTTCACTAATCAATGCAGACAATTCGATTGTGATCTTTTTGTCTGTAACAGTAATCGTCGTCCCTTTGATATCCCCAAATTGACTGATTGTTTGCAACAACTTCGCTTTCACTTGTTCCATATCGACTGCTTCTTTTGATTCTTCCGTCGCAGCCGGCGGCTCAGTCGTTTCAGCTGTAGGGACTTTGGTTTGTGAGGATGCTGTCGCAGGTGCAGTAGACGTTGTTGTTGAAGCGTCCGTTGTTTCAGCGAATACTTGATACGCTGGCAACAAAGAAGAAACGAACAATTGGCTGATAAGGAGTACGACCGCAAAGAATTGCAGCCACCGTCCTTTTACTCGTTTCTTTACTACTAGAGCTTCATTCGGACTGCGTCGGAAGTTTGTTGTATTTTGTTGTTTACTCATACATTCTCCCCTCCCAACGTTTACGTAGAAAAATAAAACTCGTGATAACCATACTCAAGATTGATCCGATGACAAGAACCATAGCAGTCCATGAAATCGACCAGATGTTTCCGCTAGTTTGCATGATTACTGATGGTTTTTGGCTCGTAGATCCAGAACCAATCGATGATAGACCACTTCCGCCAACCGTCCCTGATTTGGTGTTGTTTGGCACACTATTGGTAACAATCGCTGGCTCTCTATCTCCGGCTGTTAGTCCTGATTTAGGTTCATAAACAAAATCATCGGATACTTTTCCTGTTGCATCGGTAAATGGTAATGAAAAAGCAATCGGTTCTGCAGGAGTAGGAATCCCGTCCCCGGCAAGTTCTTCTAATAAAAATGCCCCATCAGTCAATTTTTCTGTGTCCGCAAAAGTGATCTGCCCGTTTTGATCCGTCACAAGTTCGATCATGAACGCCTGATCATCCCTTGCAATCGTATACGTTGCAGGATCGGTGGCTACGATTTGTTTATTTTTGACAGGCAGGATACGCGTCAAACGATAATGGGCCCCGGCAAGAGGATTCGTCGTTTGTGTCACTTCATTAGAATTTTCGCTTATTTTTTTCATAATAGTGACCGAAGGACTCGAATGACTCATTACATCAGCAGCATAGATTGGTTGACTGAATGCAAGACAAGCAAGGCTGACAAGCAGCGCACGAAACAATCGTCTCTTGTGCTTCATGCAAACGCCTCCTTCCTAGGAAAAGAGGTACCTCCATCATACAGAGATACGCTCTTTCAACTGTTACTGCTAGTTGTTTGCTTGTTCTTTGCGGCGGTAGATATAAAGAGCTGCACCACCGGCAACGATTAATGTGCTGGCACTGATCAATAGGATCAAACGTGCGTCATCCCCGGTCATTGGTAGATTAGGAACCCATTTATTGTCTTTATTGACAACTGTTGCATCAACTTCTGTATCATCTTTTGCTACTACGACACGTGCTGTCCCATCAAGAGCATAGCCAACTGGTGCAGAAGTTTCGACTAAGTAGTAGTTCTGTTCGCCTGACGTTGGATCAACTTTCAAACCGGTAAATCGGATTTTCCCATTAGCATCTGTCTTCAAAGTGATTACTTCTCCTTTGACTACTTCGCCTGCTTCATTTTTTGTATCAGCGGTTGTCACCCATTTTTCAGCTGCTGCATCTTCTTCGCTTGCTGCAAGTTTGAAGACGGCATTTGCTAACGGTTTATTTGATTCATCTGTTTTCAATACATCGATGTTCCCCATTTTTACTACTGGAGCATCTGGGTCTAGAACATTTGGATCTGGAATTGTTGGTGTTGGGTCTTTTGGATCTGGATCTGTTGTAGGATTCGTTGTTTCTGGTGTTTCTTCGCCAGTAGGTCCAACATACAAGGTATCAAAGCTGTTCAAGATGCTGCCGTCTACTTTATCTTTCAAGACTTCGGTTGTGATTCTGAAAGATATTTTTTCATAGTCAGCTACTTTTTTCACTCCGGCTTCCGTTAATTCAATTTTTACTGTGAAGTAATCTTTTAACTCATCATCCGGTTCTTCTGAAGCAATAAAGTCCGTTTCCATTACCAAGTTAACTGGTTCTTTAGTAGTACTAGAAGCTGACCCGGTAATATTAGTTGGTGTACTCAAAGATCTCGTATCGATTGGGTCCATCAATTGTAGTTTATCGGCATAGATTTCTTCTGTGTCAGCTGTTGCTTTTGTATAGATATCAGCTGGTACATCCATACTTAGATCCCAAGTCACTTCTTCTCCAGCTTTTACAGAAACTGCTGATGTTGTTTGATTCCCCGAAACAAGTGATTTCACTGGGTTTAATTTGATTTCTTTTGTATCATTTTTTGGATATACGTTAACATCATATAATAGCGAATCATCTGCTGTAGCTGTGGCACCTTGGACTGTCAATGGCACTGCGACAACGAATGGGGCTGCTTTTGTTGCTACAGAGGCAGAGTCTAATTCAGTTACCAAGTAGATCCCATCACTAGCTTTTGTTGATCCTAAATCAAAGGTCAATTCGCCATTTTTATCCGTCATACTTGTTTGTGCTGTTCCTCCTACAACATCATAAGTATTAGGATCATCTGCTATGATTGTTGCACTTGTTTGGTTAGCTTTTGGTGTTACCCGGACCACTTTGAATGGAATATTTGGTAATGGTTTGTGGATTTCGGTTTCTGTTCCGGTTTCTGTTCCGGTTTTTGTTTCTGATGTTTTAATAGACGCTGCAAAAGTTCCATCATCAGCGACTGCTGTTCCGGCACCTTTAGTGTTGCTATATTTATGGATTGTGATGCTTCGTGGTGTTGTTGCATCAGAGATTACGGCTGCGGAAGCGACTTGTGCTCCGCCATCCCCTACTAATACGACTGCCCCGGCTGCACTGACTGCCCCTAACAACGTTCCGCAAACAAGTAAGGTACTCAATAATTTGCGGGATTTTTTCACTGTTTGATTCTTCATTTTTCTTCCTCCTCTAAGTTGAGTATATTTCTGAATAGAAGTGAAGCGCATTCACTTCTAGTTTCAGCAGATGGTTAGGCTTTGCGAACAAATAATATGCCTGAAATACCTAAGATAAATGCATTTAGTAATACGATGAGTACCAACCAAACTGTTGGCCGTTTGGCTTGGATGCTACGAGCTAGTTGTATACTCATCCAATTGGTTCTTGTCTTTTCAGATCGTTCGCTAGTTTTTGAAATGACTCCTAGCATTTGTTGCTGTTTTCTTGTCAATTCATCAAATGAAGAAGTCGCTTGTAATACACCTTGAACAACGCGACGATTGTCGGTCCCTACTCCGCCTTCACAACGAAGCAAGGTGACGATTGGTAAGCCTTTGGGTTGATTTAAGACATCTGTTTGGGTATCGCGAATCGTTTGGTTTTTTACCACACGATACATCCAAACCATTGTAAAGTCGGTTAAATAGATTTTGGTTCCCTTAGTCACATTCTTGATTCGGTGAAGCAACACGTCTGCATCTAAAAAATTATGGCTAGCTAATACGACATTCCCCTGACCAAAAGGACGTTCAGGAAAATAAGTGACTGCACCAGTTGATAGACTGAGTTCTGTAATCGTATTCAAAATCGGGAGATCCAGTTTTTCTGAAGGAATTGCAAGTCGTCCGATTCCTGAGGATTCCATCGTCTGATCTTTTTTTAAACGTGCTGCTACTAGTGACTGCATGTCAGCATCTTTGATTTTTGCTCGAGCATCCTCTGTTTTCGGGGAAGACTTTAGTTGATTTTTTCTGGCTTGTTGTTTGCCTTTTGCAAGAGTGACCGAAGTATCTGGTAGTTTTAACAATTGATTGTATCCATCATAGATCCAAAAAGTTGTCAGAAGAATCGCTACAACTGGTAAAAAAAAATATACTAAAACTCGTTTACTCATGATCGATCACGTCTTCTGTTTGATTTTCTTTTTCTTTTCGTTTGTCTCGGAAATAACGATAAATCAACCATAATAATAAGATTAGTAAGAACAGCAACATGACTGCAATCCAGATAGTATCTAACGACCAAACTGTTCGATGCGCTGTTTTGACTTCTTTCGCCGCTTTGATTGGAATCCGTTTACCATAAACAATCAAGCGATGACTGTTGACAAACAACGGTGTACAAGTCATTAACGCTGCGATATCTTTATCCTTTTGGATATAAAAAGCTTTGGCCGCATTTCTATCATCAGGATCAACGATTTTTTGTTTATACACTTGATAAGCAATTCGTTTGCCAAAAGCGTTTACATAAAAAACATCCCCATTTTTTAGATAACGAATATTATCGAACAAAATCTGATTTGCCATGCCTGAGTGTCCAGTGATTCCGCTGAGTGTATCTTTCCCTCCAACTGGAAGTGTTGTCCATGGAATTGTCCCGATTCCTCGATCCAAGACCCAATCAGAATCTCCAAAATAGATCAGCATATTCTTCAATTTAATACTAGGAATATTGATATAACCAATCGGTGTCTTTAAATCTCGTTGAATTTCTGTGATATCGATTTTTTCTGTTGGCTCTTCTTTTTGCTGATGATAAATCATTTGATTGTATTTTTTGATCAATGAAAACTGGGCATCATCATACGGAAGCTGCTTTTCATACTTTGTGACCATATCCTTACGATGGGCAAGATTCACCATGTCATAGATCATCGGTGCTAATAACAACAAAATACCCAGAAGGATAACACTACTAAACAAGGTATAGATCATTCTGCGTTTCCGCTTTTTTTTACTTGTACTTTCTGTCACAAATGGTCATCCCTCCCCCTTCTTATTTTTGAGTAGAAATTTTTGTAACTAATAATCTGTTTATTATTTTTATGAAAATACCATTTCTACTCCAATGTTAAAAGCGAAGATTCCCTAGCGTCTAGCAGAACTCCATCTTTCATATAAATTATAGCCGGTTTTTTTTAGAGCAACACGTCATCTTTTTACCGCTTACAATTAAAAAATGACAGGTTTTTCATTTTTGCCATTTTATTTTCATTTTAAAATAAAAACCGTGTTGATTTTGACATAAAAAATCAAAATCAACACGGTTTTCTTTAATTTTTTTGTTTTTTTCGTTCCAACAACGCTTGAAAAGCTAGTTCGTTTAAATAATGAAACGGCTGAGTATACTGAGGGATAAATGTGAAATTGTGGATAGCTAAGCGTCGGAGATCAACACCTTCTGACAACAGGGCAGTCGCAACATTCAAGTCATCGATTAGAAATTCTTCACTAACTAATTGAAATCCTAATACTTTTAAGGTCTCTTCATCAAAAGTAAGTTTTGCATGGACATAGGTTTGTTGTTTGCTGAATTTTGTCTGTAGCGGGAATGTTCCTTGTGCACTACCGGTAGAAAAACCAAATAATGGTGCTTCTCCAGCCGTTAATCCCGTACTGCCTAAAAATTGACCAAACACAAACGTACCACTGGTTTTATGTACCAAATCGCTTTCGACTGTTTCTCCACAAATATTCATCGCAACAGCTCGACCCATTCGTACTGCACGATTAACCAACGGCATAAAAATTTGTGTACCATGATGCGGATAATAGATTGGTACAATGTCACCAATCGCAAAAATATTCGGATCACTGGTTCGATAAAACATATCATCAGCCACCGTATTATCAATATTAAGATCCACGATATTTTCTAATAGTTCAACATTTGTATAAATAGAATCTGGAAAAATAACCAAATCAACTAGGATCTCACGCTCAGCTAGCACTACCGCCTGAATATGTTGATTACTGATCTTATAATCTCGTCCAAATTCCCAAGGAACCAGCTCAATTGTCGAGTCCATCACGTGTTTTCGTAGTTCTTGGACCATTTCATGGTCGAAGTAACGAAACAACAGCTCTTGCGATCCTTCTAACAAATAGATATTTTTGTCCATTTTTTTCAAAGAATCTGCCAATTCCAGTCCGATATAACCTGTACCAACAATTGCAATGTTTTGTGCTTTTTCAATTGCTTCTAAGGCTCGCTGTGATTCCTTGATGGATTTGTAAGAAAGAATATTATCCACGCCCGGATAATCTCTTGTCACGATTAGAGGCGAAGTGCCTGTCGCTACAATCAGCTTATCATAAGTCATCTGAACCAAACTTTCTTTATCTTTGATTGGCTGCATCTTGAGTTGTTTTTTTCGATTATTTATTTTGATTACTTTGATCTCCGTCAATAATTCGATTCCTAAATCAGTAATATCACTGGCTTTAGTCGCTGCTTGTGACAGATTATCGATAACATCGTTGAAAACAAGATTGATACCATTTGATATGAATCCTAATTCGTTTTCTGTTCGTTGGTCGATTAAAACAACTTCGTGTTCAGCGTCTAGTCGCTTAAGATCGATTGCTGCGGCAATTCCGCTATGGGAGGCACCAATGATTATCGTTTTCATAGCAAGTTCACCTTCGAATGTATTTTATTTTGATAATATTTATCAAGAAATTCTTCCAAAACTGGAAAATCAATATTGTGCTCAATACTCAATAATATATAAACTGGCGTGGAGTTAGGCAATTCAGGATTTTCATCTTTATACGTAATCACAACATCATAAGAATTCTGTTTATTAAATTCTGTAAATCTCGCTTTGATTTTTGGATTGATCTGATCTTCAATCTCCTCAATAAGAAGCGCATTCATTGAATCTTCAAACGGGAAATCACACCCGACATTCAGATAGATATCTAATTGACGATAGATGATGTATAGGATTACCAAGTAACGATTGAAAATCTCTTTTTTCACGCTTTCTTCATTATATGTTTTCTCTCGATTTATTTCCAGACGAACGTGTTTGAATGTGATCTGCATCAATTGTTCTGCCAAACGATTCAGTTCAGGATTGGGCCTTGAGATCAACTGGCTTTGCCGATTGATATTGCCCCAAATTGAAAAAAAGGACGGAAAGTAAAGAATCTTATAGTGGATTTGCAACACCGAAAAGGTGATTATTTTTTTTACTTTTTCTGTCAACAATTCCGGTGAGAAATGGCGATACAATTCAGAAAAAAAAGCCTTATTTACACTTGCTATAGTCTGATTATTTTGAGCAATTTCACTTAACATTTGAACGTGTTCATTTTCTATCTCAAGGGTATAATTAGCAATCATAAACAAATACAGATATTGGCTCTCGCTTTGGTTCCATTGAAAGGCATAACGACTGAAAAAACGGATAAAAACTTCTTGCAAGCCGACAAAAGCAGATTGATTAAATGCTAGATAAAGCTCCTCAGATAAAGGCAGCTCATGATTGACTTTTGTATTACGGAAACGACATTTTGTAATATAGAGCCAAATACACAGCTTGACTCTTCCTTCTGCCGTAAAAGGGTAATCTAAGTTTTTTTCCAAAAAGGTCAAAAGGTCCATCACTGATGGATTAAGGAATTTTTCCATATTGACTTGATAAGGATTGCCGAACCAAAACATTTGGAAATAAAAATAGCGAATCGCAATCTCAGGACCGATGATTCTCCCTTTATGGATCTTTAAGTGGTATTTATCCAATTGTTTGATTAAGATCACGAATCTTTCTGGTCAGTGTAGAGAGGCTGATATTCAGCATTTCTGCCAAGGTTTGATACCCTACTTGTTTTGATGTCAACATATGCAGTAACAGTTTATACTTCAGTGAATCTTTCAAAAAAAAGTAGACGATTTTCGTAAAAGAAATACGTTCATGCACGATTAAATTCACTACATTCCCATCGATAATCAATTCAACCGGGTTATTAAGCGCTATCAAATTATTTGTTAATTTATCCAAATCCTCCTTTGTCGTATTGCGATTGCTGCCCAGCCTACTAGCTAATTCTGTAATCTTTATTCCACCAAATTCAGTCATCAAATATTGGATAATCAACACTTGCCGTTGTTCTCCGTTATCTAAAAAGTCAGTTATTTTCAAATGCCCAGCACCACCTTATCTTTTTGGCCCATCTTCCGGATTACATGTTGCCCGCTCCTTTCAAAGAACCAAAAACTCCTTTGTAAAACCTAAAGAACCCGATAGATTCATTCTGATCCTTTTTGACTCAGAATTGCTCCATACCCAAGGGAGTCTCTCCCGTTTTTCAATGTTGATTCGAACTTATAATGAATTGCCCATTTATTGTACACTTTCATTTTATCGTTAAAATTTCGGCGGACTATTTTACCGCTGCAATAACATTAGTTATGTTCTTGTGAAAAATTCTTCCGTATATAATAAATTGATTATAACGGACAAAGGATATAATTGGAATATTTTTATGTATCAATCTTTTATCTTTATGTCAACGATAATGCTTTAAGGAATGATCAACCTATCTGTCTAGGGTTTCTTTACTTATATAAACCAGCTAAAAAATACTCCTAACTACGAAAAACCTTCCTTAGCTATTTGTTTTTAGTAATCGACTATTTTTCACATTATTCATCTTACTTGAGAATTTTTGAAATGAAATTCATTGACTTACTGCAAGAGTCATGGTTAAATTTATTCGAACGTGCGTTTGGTTTTGAGATTTAAAAATGCTTTTCTCACTAGAGACACTTTGTCAAAATTTTAGTATAATGGATGTCTTAGTGACTAATTTATCCAGCCACTAGCTGTTTTTTCAACAGCGTACTAAATACGTTCACAATTGAAAAGTAGGAGTGTTTACATGGAAAATCCCCCGAGCTTTGAATTAAAAAATTGGCGGAAAAATTTTTATCTATTTTTAAGTGGGCAATTTTTGTCTGGAATTACCAGTATGCTCGTTCAATACTCGATCATTTGGTATTTGACCAAAGCAACTGGATCCGCGACAATCCTCAGTTTTGCGACATTACTTGGGATGATTCCGATGGTAGTCCTGAGTCCCTTTGTCGGTCCTTTGATTGATCGTTGGAACAAAAAGACATTATTGATTATTACTGATATTATTGTTGCTATTTTTGCTGTCTTTTTATCCATCGCTGGAACAATCTCTGCTGATTTCCCACTTTGGCTAGTATTTGTTTCATTATTCATACGATCTGTTGCTCAAACCTTTCAAATGCCC
Source organism: Enterococcus dongliensis (assembly GCF_031927985.1). Lineage (NCBI taxonomy): Bacteria > Bacillati > Bacillota > Bacilli > Lactobacillales > Enterococcaceae > Enterococcus > Enterococcus dongliensis. The sequence goes on along the minus strand of NZ_JARPZC010000013.1, from coordinate 52,299 downwards.
ACCATCCAATCGATTTTACCCACGATGGTGCCTGAGTCAGAGATTACACGTGTCAATGGACAATTGGGTACGGTCCAATCGGCTAATTTTATTATTGCCCCGGCACTAGGAGCATTTTTATTTTCAATCATCCCAATGAACCTTCTGATTTTATTTGATGTTTTAGGAGCATTTTTAGGTGTGGGAATGCTTTTATTAGTGACGATTCCTCAAGTTGTTTCTGAAGGAGAAAAGGTTCATCTTTTAACAGACTCAAAATTTGGGTTACAAAAACTCCTTGAAAACAAAGGTTTATGGTATATCACTATTATCGGTGCCGTATTCACGCTGATTTTTATGCCGGCTGCTAGTTTGTATCCATTGATGACGATGGATTACTTTAATGGAACAGTTGGTCAAGCCGGATTGATCGAAGTAATCTATTCAGTCGGGATGCTTGGCGGCGGTGCGATTATTGGAATCTTTGGTAAATGGAAAGATCGGATGAAACCTATTTTAGCAGCGTATGGATTGATCGGTATTACAATTGGGCTCAGTGGTTACTTACCCGGAAATAGCCGCGGTTTTATACTCTTTGTTGGTCTGAATGCCATCGCTGGTTTTGCGACACCTTTTTTCAATACTTTATTGATGGCTATGATTCAGCAAAGTTATGAACCAAAATATCTAGGTCGGATCCTTGGCGTATTGAATTCTTTGATGAGTATTACAGGACCTGTTGGATTGATTTTTGCTGGCCCATTAGCAGACAAAATCGGTGTAGAAAAAATCTTTATTATTGCTGGTGTTGGAACCTTGATCTGTGGAGTCATTACTTTCTTGATTCCAGCTACACGAAACTACGATAAAGCGTTACAAGAAAAGTTAGCAACAAAAAAATAGACAAAAAAGGAGCAGATTTTTTCTGCTCCTTTTTTTATATTTTACAAAAGAAAAACCGTTCATTTATAAACTCTTTTTTTCTGGATTTACTTGAATCGTTTTACGATCTTTCAAATAATAGCTTAAACCAAAAATCAAGCTGATATAAACAAGCGCTAAAATCAGCCGAACCAATGTTGAAGATACTAAAATCCCTGATAGTAAAAATACTAATCCCATCATAATGAACATCCGCTTCTTTTCTTTTTTAGTCATTCTTTTTTCTATAAATGGTGTCACATAATTTTGATAGGCCTTTAATTGCGTCAATCGATCATAAAGTTTTTTAGAACTACGCATCCAAAAGAATCCTGTCAATAAATAAAAGCCCGTCGTCGGTAAAACTGGAAGAAAGATTCCAGCAGTCCCAATAACGAAAGTTAGCGTCCCCAAAACAATATAGATATATTTTTTTATCATTTAACTATCCCTCATTTTTCATTTTACCGCATTATAGCCTAAATTCGGATTAAAAACAGCAATATTATGACATTTTTGTCGATTGTTTATTAATTTTTTTATATAATTACCAACTCGTTTGAAAAGATGCTTTTATAAAAACTACTTTAAAGATGGAAAACATCAAAAAACTATCTTAATTTACTTAAGATAGTTTCATGGTATGTTAAATTATATGTTCTGTTCGTTCGATAATATCATCTTGTGTGGCTTTAGATAATACATTAAAGAATGCTGAGTAACCCGCTACACGAACAATCAAATCTCGATGTTTTTCGGGATGTTTTTGTGCATCGATCAGTGTTTCCCGTGATACGACATTGTACTGGATATGATATCCCTGCAACTTATTGAAAAAAGCACGTAACAATAAAATCAGTTTTTGTTTGTCTTCTTCTTTTGCCAAAGTCTGAGGATTGACTTTCTGATTTAACAATACGCCACCTAAAATTTTGTCTGTTCGCAACTTAGAAACAGATTTCAATACAGCTGTCGGTCCGTTTTTATCCATATTATGTGCTGGCGAACAGCCTTCAGCTAGGGGCAGCCACGCGTTGCGCCCATCAGGTGTAGCCATCGTTGCACGACCTTGCCCTACATTAGCTGAGATCGAAGAGGTTCCTGAATAACGAATCCCGCCGATTGGTCCGCGACCATACCGTGTATTGGGGTACTTTTCGATCTCATCGATGTAACTATCGTAAGCATCAATCAGCAATCCATCAACTGAATCGTCATCATTTCCGTACTTAGGAACGTCGTTTAAGATCATTTGTTGGATCTCTTGACTCCGTTCACTGGTGTAATCAGTCAGTAAAGCTTCCCACAGTTCATCTGGTGTTACTTTCTTTTCTTCAAAGACCAACTGTTTGATTGCTGCTAATGAGTCTGCCAGATTGGCGATACCTACTTGCAAGCCAGAAATGAAATCATAGATTGCACCACCTTCTTTCAAAGTTTTCCCACGGCCGATACAATCTTGGGTCAACGCTGAACATAAAATATCAGGTACCTCTCGTTCCAATCCAAGATCGATGGCGTTTTCTACGATAACACTCATACGTGTCAATTCTCGTACCGTTTTATCCCATGCTTTTTGTAAGTCAGCATAAGTTTTCATCTGTTTAAAATGCCCATAACCTTTGACAAAGCGTTTGCCAGATACTGGATCAATCCCATCGTTCATCGCAATCAATAAAATTTTAGGGAAATTCATATAACTCATCCCCGTGCAACGATAACCCCACTTACCTGGAACCGCTGTTTCAACACAACCAATCGCACTATAATCATAGGCATCTTCTTCAGTTACACCAACTTTTATAAAAGACGGAATAATGATTTCATCATTATTGAAAGCAGGCATACCAAAACCGAGCTTCATCACTTCGAGACATTCATTCATAAAATGATTATCTAGGCCGGCATGATAGCGAACCGTTAAATTAGGTTGCGGCAATTTTGTTTGAGCAACACTACGTAAGACTAAATAGGACAATTCATTGACCGCATCTTTTTTATCCCGTGTTTGTCCACCGATCGTAACATTTTGATACAGCGGACTGCCAGCACTGCTGAAAGTATGTGCTTGACTGCGGACTTTGTTGACAGTCAATGTCTTGATCCACAAATTGGTCAAAAGTTCGACTGCTTTTTCTTCAGTCAGAGATTTTCTTTCTAAGTCTGCTTTTAAATATGGATACATATATTGATCAAAACGCCCATAGGACAAGGAATGTCCGTTAGATTCGATCTGTAAAATCAATTGAATGAACCAAGTTGCTTGAAGTGCTTCTTGGAAAGTTTCGGCTGGTTCATAAGGAACTTTTTGACAAATTCGGCTGATTTCTAACAACTCTGCCCGTCGTTGCGGGTCAGCAGTTTCAGCTTTTTCTTTGGCCAAAACTGAAAAACGTTCCGCAAATGTTTTCACAGCATTGATTACAATCAAAACAGCTTGGTAAAACTGATACTTATCAATGCTTTCTGGTTTCGTTAAATCAAGTGCTGCTTTTTCTTTCATGGTTCGTTCTTTATAGCCTTTCAAACCAATTTTTAACATCTGACCGTAATCCACTGCCAAATGAGCATCTCCTGAATTTAATTTCCCTTCCATCCCAAAAAAACCTGTTTCCATAAAGACACTGACTTCTTCTGGCAACAATGCCCAGCCTTTTGCACGCAAGTTATTATTTTCCCAAAATGGTGCAATCGAACGTAATTCTTCTTTCGTTTTGTCTGTAATATAAAAAATATCTCCATCGCGTTTTTCAAATGAATCAAGCTCGTTGATAACAAAATCCAATGTATATTCCGGAAAAATCGGCGCATCACGATTTGAAGAGGCTTGATTGCCGACAATCAGCGTATCGTCTTCGATAAAAATCGTCATTTTTTGGAGTATATTTTCTAACATCAATGCACGTTTGACAGTAGTGGGTTGATTTTGGTTTTTTTTGTAAGCTTCAGTCACTAACAAGGCTCTTTCTGCGTCAATGTAGGGTTTCTTTGTTAATACAGCTTCACGGAAATGATTCATCCGTTTGGTTAATTGACCGAAATAGGGTGTCTGCGGTTCTTCGATTTGATTATACATACTCACGCCTCCGATTTCATACGAAACTAAAAACAAATTCTTTCGTAAATAATATAGCATGCTGTTAGAATCTCGGTCAATATCTCTGGCAGCTTTTAAACCTAAAAAAAGATATCGCACAAATGTGCAATATCTTTTCTCAATTATTTTATCTAGTAATTGTTTATACAGTAAACACATCGATTGCTTCTTTTTTGAGAAAGTCTAAGATAGTAGAATCAATTCTCTTATCGGTAAACACTTGACTGATCTCATTAAAGGCAAATTCAGAAACGACCCCATTTTGTGAAAATTTACTGGAATCGGTCAAAATAATCGTTTGATTTGCTGCGGTTGCCAACATTCTTGTCGTATCACAGCGAGTAATATCGCTACCGGTAAACCCTCTTCGCCTATCGAAACCATCAATCCCGATAAATAATTTATCGACGTAAAATTCATTGACGACTTGTTTGACTAAAGGACCTACATTGACTTGTGATTCTTTTTGATACTCCCCGCCTATCAAGATTACTTTTACTGATTCTGCTTTACGCACGTAAGAAGCAATGAAACATGAATTTGTGATAATTGTGATGTCCCTTCGGTTGAAGGCCAACTCTTCAGCAAGTAATGCGCAGGTCGAGCCCGATTCAATCATGATTGTTTCACCGTCATTAACAATCTGGCTCGCCTCTAGAGCAATCTTATGTTTCAACTCATAATTTTGGGCCAAACGATAATTGATATCATCCAAATTGTTCAACAACGCATATCCATGTTGGCGATGCAATAATCCTCGCGCTTCTAATCTATCTAAATCTTTGCGAATCGTTACTTTCGAAACATTCAACAATTCTGAAAGTTCATTTACTTCGATTTTTTTCTTCTTACTAACGATTGCAAGAATCTCTTCTTCTCTGGACATATTCTCTTCTCCACCTATGTTTGCTCTTTGTATCAGCCTATCATATTTTTAAAAGACAAACAACTTTTCTCCATATTTATACATTCGAAAGAAACTGTTTATATTTACGTTCATAATATATCGTGCTAGACTATCATCAAAAGGAGGATTTTTTGATGAATGATCAAGCTTGTATTTTTAATATCCAAAAATTCAGCATCCATGATGGACCCGGGATACGAACAGTCGTGTTTTTCAAAGGATGCCCTTTACATTGTTATTGGTGCTCAAATCCTGAATCCCAAAATGGTCAGCCCGAAAAAATGTGGGACGACCAAAAAAAAGCTGCGACTATGGTGGGAGAATACAAATCTATAGATGAGATTATAACTGAAGTTATGAAAGATGAAGCTTTCTATGAAGAATCCTCTGGTGGTGTGACCTTATCAGGCGGGGAAGTTTTATACCAAGCAGAAGTTGCGACTGAATTGTTACGACAATTAAAAGCCCGAAATATCCACACAGCTAGTGAAACTACCGGCTATGCCAAAACTGAAACTTTCTGCAAGTTTATCGAGCAAGTTGATTTGCTTTATTTTGATGTCAAGCATCATGATGAGATACAGCATAAAATCGGTACTGGCGTTTCTTTAAAACCCATTCTAAAAAATCTTGCACTGGCGACAAAACAACAATCTCAGCTTATCGTACGCATTCCTATAATTCCTCGCTACAATGATGGCACAGAAAATGCTTTTGCATTTGCACGATTATTTAATCAACTGAATATTTCAGAAGTTGAATTACTGCCTTTTCATCAATTTGGCGAAAAAAAATATGCCGCACTTGATCGGACGTATCAACTACACAATATCCCTCAGTTACATACCGAAGAGCTAGCCTATTTTAAAGAGATATTAGAGACACAAAAAATTAACTGCACTATTCACTAAAAAACACGCTTAAAATTAAGCGTGTTTTTTAGGTTTTTTCGTATGGGTGACTAAGGCTATACTTGATCACTTGTCTAATGGATCAGCATAGATAAGTGATTAGTTCATTTTTTAGCCTAAAATAATTCCAGCATCAGCTAGTGCTGTTTCAACGATTTCCATCACGATCTTACTGTGTTCAAGCTGTTTTTTAACAAAATCCATATCTCGGTCGTTGATTACTTGGCTAAATCGTTTAAACTCATCATACATTCGATGGGGATGGTCTTTATGATCAAAATTTTCAACATCATCAAAAATGATACTATAACTATCTAGCGTATTTGTCGGACCATTGATGACGACAGAACCTTCTGTCCCTTGAATAGTTGAACGAATCGGTGCTTCTGAATCTTTGGCTCCGATGCAAACCACTTTTATCTCCTCATAATCTAAAATCAACACCCCAGAAGTATCGATGTTTTTTTCAATATTTGCAAAGTATCGAACATGCCGAGGTTTCCCCAATAAGCCTACAACTAGATGAATATTGTAGATATTGATATCCATCAGAGCGCCCCCACCTTTTTTAGGATCAAAAGCTGGCAAAATGGTTCCAGCTTTAAAAGCCTCGTAACGAGAAGAATATTGTGAGTAATTGCATTCAATAATCTTCAATTTTCCAATATTTTCGCTGGCTTTTTTGATTTTTTGATAATTTATCAAATACTGATTGGTGATTGCTTCAATCAATACTAGATTTTTTTCTGCTGCTAGCCGTTCCAAATCTAACAATTCTGCATGCTTTAGTGTAAAAGGTTTTTCACAGATTACGTCTTTACCAGCTTCCAATGCCTTTTTTGCAAAAGCATAATGCAGATGGTTAGGAACTGCTATATACACTGTGGTAAACGCTGCGCTTTGCAAACACTCGTCTATATCCGTATAAGATGCTTCGATTCCATACTGCGCTTGAATTTTTTCCGTTCTTTCCTGACTTCTTTTTGTTCCTAGTATTGCTTTTACTTGAATGTCAGGCAAATCCTTGATGAGTGGTAAAAACTCCTGCACAATCTTACCAGAACCAATTATCGCTAATTTCATTTGTTTTCTCCTTTATTAGTTATCTTGACACTTGTTGGATCCCTTTTTCCAATAATTCGATTTGTAATAGTGCTTCTTCATCTTTGACAACTTTTTCTTTACCATTTTAAGTTTGGATACAAAAACCGGGAAAAGTATATAAATGCTTAGACGACCTTCTTCTCATCAGATAACACTAATTCATTAAAATTAGCGCCTTATAGAGCATTAAGTAAATTGTTCTGATAGTTGATTTCTCAGCTTAAATAGGGATATATATACCTAAGTAATATGCTTGGTTCAGGTTGGATAGTTCTCTTTTAGAGTAATAGTAAGATGTTTTCACTCTTGTTTTTGATATTTTGGTTCCAAAATTTTTTAAAATAGTATCTTACATTTTACGTATCTCCTCTCAAATGAGAGTGATAATTTTACTTTAGCTATTTAAAATAAATTTACCACAGTCAGGACTATTTTAAAATTACAAATTGATGGTATTTCCACAAAGATTGGCGAAACAGCTATTTTAACTACTTTCACGTACAAAATGTAGTACTCCCTGCGCATATCATTTCAAACGTCATAATTTAAAAAAATTTCTATGTTGATTCATACTAGTTTATGCGTTGGGTTAATGACACAGTCTGAAAAATCTTCATTGCGTCTCATTTTCATCGGCCATTTATTTAACGTATTCCGATTGACCCCCTCAAAATGACTGATAGATTTAACTTCCCTACAAACCTTCTAGCTACAGGATTGATTTATAGGGGCCTTGTTTGGATTATTATAAGACACTGGGCTCCCGTCCTTAAGGAGGAAAATCAATAAGAACTTAAAATAAATATGCTTATTTCTCAGTGTTTCTTAGTTTTCTATACTTTGCTATAAAAATAGCGACCCCAAAAGTTAGACTTCTGGTCTAATTTTTGGAGTCGCTTTTGATTTTCTCTACAATTTAATTTATCTCAGATGTATAATATCACCAAGCTACTACGCCTTCTGCATTACTAAATGTTGCATTGCTAGTATCGTCATCATTTACGGCAAGTTCTACGGCACGTTTTGCACCTTCTTCAACCGGTTTGCCGCCATGTGATCGAGAAAATTCCGGATCGACACCGCCAAATTCGGTTGCGACCATACCAGGATCAACTGCATTAACTGTAATTGTGGTTTCTTTTAAATCTTCCAATTCTTTGGCTAATTTATGTTTACAGCTACCTTGGATGCCTGATAACCTACTACACTCGCATGATAAACTTCAGATTCTGGCGTAGCAGCTATATTTAGAGAGCCCATCATACTCGACATATTGATAATTTTAACCTTCGTGCTTTTCTTTAACAACGGCAACATAGCTTGTGTCGTGTCTACTAGACCAAAAAAATTAACATCAAAATTCTGACGAATAATTTCTGTATCCAGTTTTGATGATACGATAAATTTATCTAAAGATATCCCTGCATTGTTAATTAAAGCGGTGAGATACCCGTATTTTTCTTCAATGAGTTCTGCAGCTTTATTAATCGACTCTTTATTTGTAACATCTATTTGTATAAAATCAGCTTCAATTCCAAGATCAAGCAGCTGTTTTACAGCTTCTGCCCCTCTTTTTTCATCTCTCGAGCCTACTAAAACATGATGACCGTGTTCTCCAACTTGTTTAGCAATTTCAAAGCCGATTCCTTTATTTGCACCAGTAATTAAGGTTACTTTCTTTGTCTGATTCATTATACTTTTCCTCCTGAGTGTGTTTAAGTTTAACTTTTGAACATCCAGAGCATATCACGTTAGTGTTAGGCGAACGCAAGACCTTATTTCTTTTTTGAAAGATATTACTACCAATGGTACACTGTTAAAAACAAAAAATGATGTTATATGATGTATTCCATAGCTGAAGTTGCCGAAAAAATTGATATCTCAAAAAATACACTGCGTTATTATGAACGTATAGGATTACTAGATTTAATCGGACGTGATTCAAAAGGTATTCGATTTTATACTGATGATAATCTAGATGAGATTAATAAAATCGTCCACTTAAGAAAAGTAGGTGCGTCTATTAGTGAGATACGGATCTTCTTGTCTGATGAAAAAAAGCCCACAATCGAGACGTTACAGAATCGCATTCAATTTTTAAAGCACTTAAACCAAAAGCTAGCAAAAGAAATGATAGAAATCAACGAGCAAAAAGATTACATCGATAAAAAACTGAATCAGTTAGTTAAAACTATGGATAGCCCAGAGAGTTAACCATGTATTGCGGAAAATTGACCATATTTTTCTGCTCGTCATATTGATTGAGTTCTTCTTCAATCCTTCTCGCCATTATTTTTTTATTTGCTTAATAAAGAATGAGACCCTCAGTTCATTTGTCGAGTTTGTCCTTATTTTTTGGCTTAACGATTAAAAAAAATCTAACCTTTTAATAAGGTTAGAGTTTTTGTGTATTTCTCATTCGAAAAGAACGACTTTCTCTTTATCATAAAAATGAATCGCACGTTTTTCTATTTTTTTCTTCCAAGGAAGAAAGAAACAATTAAAACTAAGATGATTGCTCCGATTATCGATGGAATCAATGCCATACCAGCTAATGACGGTCCCCAAGAACCTAATAATGCTTGACCTAAAGCTGATCCGACTAATCCTGCGATAATATTTGCAATCCATCCCATGCTGTTTCCTTTACCTGTGATAGCACCTGCAATGACTCCAATCACAGCTCCTACGATTAATGACCATAATAACCCCATAATAAATTCCTCCTGTTATCAACTCGCTCTTTACGAGTTGTCTACACCCAATTTAATGAGTGTATTTTCTTATTTTTTGTTTCAATACACTACTTTTTCAGACACCACTTATTCAAACAATTTTTTGCTTGAAACATTGGCATTATTCCTACCTTCTCATCCCTCCTTAAAAACAGCTCCAAAATAAAATAACTAAATATAAAATTTCAGAAAAATTTTTCAGCTGCTTTTTTATTCTCTTTCATTTATTAGCATAACTTACTTTTTTCTATTTTTACAATAATTTGCTTAAAAACGATAGTTTAACAAAAAATAATTGATAAAAATGATAAAAAAAGAGGCACTTGCTTTTAAAAGAAAAACATTTAAAAAAGCACTGTTTCAAAGTGTTTTGTGAAACCCTTGTTAAAAATAACGAAAAATAAAATAATTATAAAAGAATAAATTAGTTCTATTTGTATCACACGCATAAAAAACACGTACTAACTAGTACGTGTTTTGAGAAAAAGTGATTTTTTTATTTATAATTTAAATAGATGTACTACTATTTTCTTTTGAGAATGACTTGCTAGAAAAGATTTCGTATCCATAATTGAAAATCGCTATTGTCAAAACATACAAAATCAAAGGAATCACGAATGTTGCTATAATTATACCGATTGATGCACTATCAACTTGTTCCTTGTTAGCCACATAACCTGTGTAGGACAAGATAAATCCAGGGATAGCACCACCCATAGCCATTCCAAATTTCATGATTAACGAATTTAATGATGCAATTAGTCCCGCCGATTCAAATCCTAACTTTATTCTGACTATATCAACATTATTTGCAGATATACTATATTGTAATGTATTAGTAAAACCTAGACCAAACTGTATCATTACGTAACAAATTAAAAAGATATCTCTAGAGTTTTCTAAAAATATTAAGAATATCATAGCTAGGCTAATTATTAATAATGCAAATGTATACAGCCTCGTTTTTCCAAATTTTTTCGAAAGACTCGGTACAAGTATACCTGCACCTAATGCACCAAATAAACCTAAGAAACTAGCTAAGCTCAGCAAACGAGTATCTTTTATAATGTAATTTAAGTAATAAAGAAGTGAACCGTTAAAAATATTTGTGGCAGCAGTGATAAAAAGCATACTGATAAAAAGCGTTACAACTTCTCTAATTTTCAATATCTTCAGTACATCTTTAATTGAGTATCTCTTTTTAATCTCTTTTGAACAATCGACTTGAGTTGTTACGCGTTCCCTAAGAGTGAGAGTTCCAATAATCGTAAAAAAAGCAACCACGAAGACTGTTCCTACGATTAAGAATATATACCCATTAATTTTACTGTTATGTCTCGCTAGTATTAAAGGTGCAATGATATTTAATATTGTCGGTCCCACTGTATAGGAGATGCCTTTTATGGATGACAATACATTTCTCTCAGACTCACGATTGGTCAATACAGGGATTAAACTATTTAATGGTATATCCATTAAATCAAAAGTTATACCTAACAAAATATAGGAGACGCTAATAGCTACAATCTTTTGATCTAAAAAAAGTAGTGGTGAAAACCAAACCAGTAAATAGTTGAGACAACAGATAATTGTTCCTAAAATTAGAATCGGTTTATATTTACCAAACTTCGTATTTGGAAATCGGTCAATTAGAAAACCCAGCACTGGATCACTAACACCATCTAATAATCTTGAACACAAAAATAGTATTCCAACTACTGCCGGGCTTATTCCAATAACGTCTGTATAAAAAATCAAAAGATAAGTATTCAATAACGTCATTATGGGAATGTTACCTAGATTTGTTAACGCAAAGCCAAATTTTTCAATTCCCCTAATTTTTATGACTTGCATTTTTCCACCCTCCTTGTATTTTTATATCAAATCTAATTTCTAACTAGAACGTTATCTAATTCAAAACGATACTGATTATTTACTTCAAGATTAATTTCTTGACTACTTAGCTTCAAAGTCCCTCCCTCTTTAGTAGTAGTAATAGTTAAACAATTATTTTTTTTGATTATAGTTACTGAACCATCTTTAACTGGAAATGTACATTCAATAGCAGTAAAACAGTCCAATTGCGGTTCAATTAAAAAAGTAGTGTATCCAGGTGAAGTTGGTTTGATACCTGCAAAATATCTACCTAATAGATAAATCGGACTTGCTCCCCAAGCATGGCACAAACTCTTTCCAAAAGGGTCACCATACATTTCATAAATATCATTTCCTGTCTCTTCTGGAATATATTCTTCCCAAAATGTGACAGCATTTTTTCTAACCATACCCCCCCAATAATCACAGATAATTTTATATACACGGTCATTTTGACCCATTTTACACAATGCATCTTGCTCAAAAAATTTAAAGTATGGTGTTGTAATTTGAGTAATTCCATCATTTAGAAGAACATTATTTAAAATTTGTTTTGCTTTCACTTCGTCTACAAAATCAAAAAGAATTGCAAAAATATTGGCATGTCTAGTTACATGTTTTTTCCCAGATTCATAAGAATCGATGAATGCTCCCTTTTCTTCATCCCAGAAATATTCCACTAAATTTTTTTTCAATAGAGTATATTTTTTAAAATAATCTTCTGTATTTTCTCCTAGTGTAGAACCACATACAATCATTGCATTGTAAGCTTTAAGTAATAGAATTTGTTCAGCTGCTAAAGTACCTTCTTTATCCATTTCAGACCAATCGATGAAAATCCAATCTTTTTCACGTCCATAAATAAATCCTAGTTGATTGGTTTGGGCTACCAAATAACTCATCATTGATTCCATTTTAGGATAGATTTGTTTTAAAAATTCTATATCTCCCGACATCATATAATGGTTTTCTACTGCGATAATCCATAGTATAGAATAATCAACAATCGTATTCATATGTTGCTTAATCTCATTCTGTCCTCTAAGAGCCAGCATCGTTCTAGTATTTATGTCCTCGTCAAAAAATAAATATTGATTAATAAAGTAACTTTGATAGGCATCCCCCGACCAGATCCAACGATCTCTCTTAATTCCATCAAGAAAAAATAGACCGCTACACAATGTAAATGTCTCAACCGATATGTCCCAAATTTTATTCATCAATTCGTTATCAGAATGAAATGATGACTGATTTTTTAGTGGAATAAATTCATGGACTGCGTCAATATCTATTTGTGTATGGTTGATGTTTGGTATAAATAAATAGCGAAAGGCTCGCTTTCTTGGAATGGAATCTATTACAACTTGCTCCTCTTTGTAATAACACATCTCAACATCCAATGCTTCTGCTTCTGATTCTCCATAACAAATTGTGATAGGTGTAGTACTTTCTAATTTTTTTATATCAATCGTACCAAAAATTGCTCGTCCATAATCAATTAGTACACCTTTTTCACATTCTGAAATTGATATAGCTCGAACAATTTCTTTATCAAAATATATTTTGTTTGGATCTTTTTTTTTCTCTAGATATAGGTTACTCCAACCAGCTGGCATTTCATTTACAAAATTACTTGCTAACCAACCAACATCACTTTTTATAACATCGCCTGCGATATAAATTGCAGGTAAACTCTCGGAATTTCCAACAAATATTCGAATTTTATTTTCCCCAGAATTACATACGATTTTATTTTCAAAAGAATATTTTTCTCCATTTACTTCTGCATAACCAATGCCAGTAGCAAAAACTCTAAAACTAGTTTCACTTTCTAAATTGTAATAACGTTTAAATTTAACATTTTTATGACAATCATCTATATTCCAATAAGCTGGCCAATCATAGCTCCGTTCTTCTCTTGAAAAATTTTGTAATAGTCCTTGCCTTATTTCAAAATCTCCTGAATACCAAAGCCATCTTGCTTTATCATCTTTTACCATAATTTATCCACCTAACCTTTATCAGTATTTAATGTTCTACCCTCAATAGAATTAAGTTCAATTTCTTTATTTTTATTCTGGAACCGCATCATTACAACTCCAGCAATAGTAGCAAGTAGAACTATTCCTGCAAAACCATACATAGAAGTTTGAATTTTTCCCGGTGCAACTAAAAACGGAGTAACAAATGCGAATAATCCACAACATACTCGTGAGAATCCGTTAATAAAACCTTGAATGGATGCTCGAACTTCTGTTGGAAATGATTCCTGTGTCCAAACTTTATAAATTGCCTCACCTGCCATTGGATTACCAAAATTGTAAAAGCCAATGGTAATTGCTAGCATAATGAAACCAGTACCTCCACCGACAATTGCCATCCCCAACATTGCCATGAATTGAACAAAAGCACCTACAAAGAATGCTTTATTTCTATATTTACTACCTGAAACTGAAGCAAATAAAATAGTTGTTATAAGAGAGACAATATTTAAAACAATCCCCAATCCAGTTGCTTGAGACTGAGATGCTCCAGCATTTGTAAGAGCATAGGTTTGAAATTGTCCCCATGTATTTGCCAGTAAATTCCAACATACATAAAAAATTAAAATAGCTAGAAAGTAGCCTAAGTACTTATTCTTATTTTTCCCAAATAATACTGTTTTTATAGAAAATTCTTGTTTTTAACTAACTCTGTTTTAATTAATTGTTGTCTCCTGATTCCTTCTTCATGAAACTTCTTAAATTTTTTAGATAATGTCCGCCAAATCCATGTGTATAAAGAAAAGGTGAACAGAATAACAAATACAATTCGAGCTCCTAAAATACCGTTAATTCCTGATAATAAAAAAGAACAAATATATGAAATAAAAATACCTACTTGCCAAAATATTTGTGTCGATGATACTAGCTCAGCAGATGTTTTCTCATCAGGAGCATCGTGTGAAACAACAGTCAAGCTAATTGGTAAATCGGCACCTGAGGCAACTCCCATTATCAAAACTCCTATTAATAGTGTTATAAAACTCCCTGAAAAAACACATACTGCTGAACCAATAGCATAAAACAAATTAATCCAGTTAAATGATTTAAATAAACCAAAGTAGCTAGTAATCTTTCCAGCAAATAATGATCCAAAAGCAATAGCAAATGTTAAGCCCCCTGAAACAAGACCAACCTGCGCAGTAGTCAATTCTAATCCTTTTTGCCAAACAGGGATTGTAGCGGATAATCCCACAATACATCCAGAACCTAACATTGATCCAATACCAGCAGCTGTTGCTAACGGACTATATTTCTTGACTAAAGATCTCTTTTGAATATCTCTTACCATTATTTATAAATCTCCTTTCGTCTTACACTCCATATGTTAACCGCTTTCATATAGTCTGTTCAATTTCAAAATCCAAGAAGGTTTATATCCAAAATACAGATAGTATGCTATTTTAATATTAATTGAATTTAATAGTTTGAGAGTAATTATAAAAGAAAGAGGAAAGTATGGAAGATTTACTGAAGCAACTCTACGAATTTACTACTTTAGAAAAATTACAAAAGGAAACTGGAAAAAATATTAATACTATGAACCTAGATTACAATAGCTCGATTGTTCCTGAAATTCCTAAAGAAAATTTTTTTAAATTTGGAAACATCTCTATAAATAAACATTCTAGATTCTCTTATACCCCAGCACATACACATAGTTTTATTGAGATAAATTATGTATTAAATGGTATAAGTACCCAGCGACTAAATGGTACAAAGTTTAAGTTAAAAAAAGATCAGTTAGTTATTTTAGATCAAGAAGTCATTCAACAAATAGATTATGTCAATGCCGAAGACATCATTATTAATATCCTATTGGATGAAAAATCTATCAAAAATGATATACTGCCTAACTTATCTTCCTCTAACAATTTGATAACAAATTTTTTCTTTCATGCCGCAAATATTCAGCAAGATCATAATAACTATATTATCTTAGATGTAGCTGGAAATGATTTAGTAAAAAAATTTATAGAAATGCTCTTATTAGTAGAATTTAATCGTGAAAGTTCAGAAAAAAATCGAGTAATTAATTTATTATATTGTGGACTAATGGACGAACTTACTCGCTCTCTAGTTATCAATAATAATAAAAAAATAGCAACAACAGATTCCCTTTTTCAAATTCTTAAATACATCAATGATAACTACACAGATATAAGTTTAAATACATTAGGAAAAATATTTGGCTACAATAAAAATTACCTTAGTAATTTACTTAAAGATAAAACCGGAAGTAGTTTTCAAGAATTAATTGATCAAAAGCGTTTATCTGAAGCAAAAAGATTAATGAATGAGACAGATGACAATTTAAGCACAATTGCTATGAAAGTAGGATATAAAAGTGTTCCATCACTATTCAAATTATTCAAAAAAAAAACAGGACAAACACCTGACTTTTTTAGAGATAAGATAGTTAACAATGAAGAATGACTTAATAGATTCTTTCATTATAATAAAAGTATGATTATATTATCTTATTATGAATCCCATCCAAATCCTAAGAAACTTAAAGTAAATTTCAAACTAAAAAAGTACTTCATTCTTCTGAGGTTAGAGTTTCTTTTTCGCCTCTTTTATTTATTTTAATTTCTAATGATGACAGTAAAAATAACCCATAACATTAGACTTTCTGCTAATGTTATGGGTTATTTAGTAACTATTATTTTTTACTTAGGTCTAGTGATTCGATGACTTCTCTTAATTGTTGGCTTGATATGGCAAATTTCTTACGTTCACTTGGATCGATGTTTAGTTCAATAATCTCGCGAACACCATTTTGGTCTACAACAGATGGGACACCTGTAAATAGATCTTTTTCACCATATTCACCATTTAAATAAGCGGATACTGGCAATACGGCTTGTTCATTGTTTAAGATAGCTTTGACAATACGTGCTACACTCATGCCGATACCGTAAAATGTGGCTTGCTTTCTATCAATAATTTCATAAGCTGTATTTTTTACACTCTCTGCTAGTTCGGTTAAGTCATCAACTGTCAAACGGTTGTTTTGAACGATGAATTCCAATAATGGTTTTCCGCCTACAGTAGTATGTGACCAAACTGCTACTTCAGAATCTCCATGTTCGCCAATAATATACCCATGAATGCTTCTTGGATCGATTTGGAGTTTTGCTGCGATTTCTTTTCTAAATCTGGTCGTATCAAGTGTCGTACCTGTTCCTACTACTCGATTACTTGGTAGTCCAGAAGCTTGCCAAGCACTGTAGGTCAATACATCAACAGGATTTGAAGCAACAACTAAAATACCATCGAAACCAGACTGCATAATTTTGTTTACTACATCTGTAATGATCCCTGCATTTATATCAATTAATTCTAGTCGAGTTTGACCAGGTTTTTGATTGACTCCCGCTGTAATGACCACAATATTCGCATCCGAACAATCTTGGTAGTCCCCTGCCCATACTTTAACGTTTTCTTGAGCCCAAGACATTCCATCTAATAAATCTAATGCTTCACCTTCGGCTTTTTCTTGGTTGACATCTATTAAAACTAATTCATTAGTGATTCCTTGATTAATCATTGAGTAGGCGATACTTGTTCCTACAAATCCTGTTCCAACTACAGCTACTTTTCTACTAATGTTTCTCATGACAATCCACTTCCTATTTGAATTTTTTCTTTTAGGTTAAAGACTTAGGCCAATAGCCAAAGCCATCAAATAGATTTTTCCAAGGCCACTTGCCAAGTGGGAATCTCAAAACCTAACGCTTTGGTTTTACTCAAGTCCATGACTGAATATTTTGGGCGCACAGCTTTTTGCGGGTATTTTTCTGAAGTTACTGGCACTATTTCCACCTCAGAGTCTTTCAAAATCTCTTTAGCGAATTCATACCAGGAACAACTATTTTCATTCGCTAAGTGATAGACACCATATGCTGTATTATTCTCAATTACAAACAACATAAATTCTGCTAATGTCCGTGTCCAAGTAGGCCGGCTGAATTGATCAGCGACGACCGTTAAACGTTTCTGTTTGCAAGCCAACTTCTTCATTGTCGCTACAAAGTTGGTACCATAGGAACCAAATACCCAAGAAGTTCGAATAATATAATATTCATCCATAATCTCTTGGACTGCCTGTTCTCCTAAAAGTTTTGTTCGTCCATATTCATTTAACGGATTAGTGAAGTCATCGACTTTGTACTCATCTTTTTTACGGCCATCAAAGACATAGTCTGTACTGATATACAATAATGTTGCCTTTATCATTTTTGCAGCTTCAGCTACATTGTATGTACCTGCGACATTGATTTTCTCGTCTAATTCACGCGTTTCTTCTGCTTGATCAACAGCTGTATAAGCAGCGCAATGAAAAATAAAATCTGGTCTTAGTTCGGTAATAAAGTTATAGGTGCCTTCTTTATCAGTAATATCAAGTTGTTGGGAATTAGGTGCTAAATAGTCCACCTCTTTTTCATCTAATAGATAACGAAGTTCTGTCCCTAATTGTCCTCGTCCGCCGGTGAGCAAGATCAACGGTTTATCACCTTTAAAGGAAGATCTGCTTCCTTGTACTTTATTCATACTCATGCTTTAATCGCAAAGCTTTAGCTTGAGCGCGGAAATAAATGAAATATTTAGTCAATACATAACATACCACTAAAATAGCTGCAAGGGTCTCAAAAATGCTCAACCATGTTGTAACAGTCGCGACTGGTGTACCTTCAAAGAATTTAGAAACTTTGAAAACTGCTGTTGCAGAAATTACTAATGGGAAGGTAAAGGCCGCATAACTAGGATAGAAACCGACTTTCAACATTTTTCTGAAATAAAGTAAAATACTAAAATAAATTAGTTGAGATAAAATCAATAATCCTACTACAAATGGCAATGAAGCTTCTTTAAAGACTGATAAATAACCGGCTAAACAAAGAGATCCTGGTGCAGTTAAAATAGTCGTCAACGGGATTGCTGAGTCCGCCATTTTTTCTGAATCTATTACTTTTTTTATTATTACAGGTAGTAAAATGAAGTATAGAATAAGTGCGGCCCACACAAAGAATTCACCTAGTTCTTCGACAAATGCACCTGAGGTATTCGGGATAACACCGATTCCGACAAAGGTGATGAACCAGCTAGGATAAATTGATTTAAGCGTCACTTTCACTGGGAAAATATGGGCTACAATGAAATACAGCATCAATACTAAATGTAAAATAACTGCGGCTAACCAGATTCCGCTTACGATAGCTGAACCAGGCAATAGTCGATTCAAAAATGCACAAATGACCATCCAAGCCATTGTAAATGTCGGTGAAACTGAAGCCACAATTGGATTTTTCAAATCGGCTAACGTATGTTTGAATGTGAAGATAATTTTCAACATGATCAACATCATGATTAGAAAGCCGATTGAGCAAAAGGCGTTGCCGACTTTCTCAAAACCTTCAGAAAATAATAGATTGCCTAATGAAACTGTTCCTAATATTAATCCGCACATTGGGATTGGCACTGCTTTTAAAAATTCTTTTATAGAGAAATTCATAAAAAACTTCCTTTCTAATCTATAGAAAAACTACTATAGTACTTGAAATATATTATTTACATCCCTATAATAAGCACTGACTAACTATTTGTAAAATAGTGATTTTATATACTATTTATAAATTTTATTAATGGAAAGGGATGCAATGAACTTGTTAGAGTTGTTAAGAACCTTCATTATTGTTTATGAAACGAGAAACTTTAGTCTTGCTGGAAAACAAATGTTTAAAACACAACCGACCATTTCCGTCCAAATCCAAAAGCTAGAAAATGAATTAGGCTTCAAACTCTTTGAAAGAAAGGGAAAACAAATTATTCTACCTACTAAGCAGGCAGAATTTTTGTATCCTAAAGTCGTTGCTACCTTAAATTCACTTTCGACTGTATTCTCACAAGCCAAAAATTCAACAAACTTCAAAACAGACTGTGTGATTGCTTGTTCTAATACTACTGCCGTTTACTTGCTGCCTAAAATTATGCAAGAGCTACTTGCAGCCTTCCCTTTGTTTGCTTTTGAAATAAAAATTATGAACTCACAAGAAGTCATTGATGCCGTAGAACAAAATAAAGCCCATATCGGATTGATTGAAAAATCGATTGTGTCTCCATTGATCAAAAAGAAATTTGTTTATCGTGATGAACTTGTACTGGCTGGAAATATCGACTCAGGTTTTTGGATTCTTAGAGAAAATGATTCTGGAATGTACTATATCAACGAGACCTATTTGTACTCCAATCATTTAAATCCTCAAATCATTAAGGTAAACAATAGTGAAGTCATCTTAGCGTTGCTAGAAAACAATATCGGAAAATCAATCATCTCTAAATTAGCATTGACTCCTAACCTTGATTGGAAACCATTAGATCCTGAATTCAAATATCGTGATTTGTTTATCATCCAAAATGTTCAAAGTCCTATTCCAGAAATGACGGCTATTTATGACACGATCAAAAAATTGCTCACGGATTTGTACCAGACTTCGACTGATTGATTTTTTGGTTGATCATCAAGAATAAACTCGCTTGAAACGCAGCTTTAATTCGGCTTTTATTTTGCAAAAGATCCATCTCCCTTACGCTTGATTCATTTGGTAAGGAAGATGGATCTATTTTTAGATTATTTTCATAAAGAACACCGTATCAACCGCCATCAAGTGATAATCTTTGGGCATCTCTTCTTTTTCTATTTGCTTAAATCCATTTTTCTTATAAAATTTTTGAGCAGCTTTTAAAACTTCGACAGTCCCAAGATATATCTGATTATAGCTGTGGTTTTGGCAATAAGCGATCAACGTCTCCAGTAATTTTTTCCCTATTTGCTTCTCACCACGAAAGTTTTTTGACACAAACATTTTTTTGATCGCGCCTTTTTGATTTTTCAGCTTCACTAAAGCAATCGTTCCAATGACGTGATCATCAAAAAGTGCAATCCAGAAGTTCCCGCCTGACTCGATGTATTCTTTCTTTATTTTTAACAGATCTGGTTGATCATCAACCGTCAGATCGATATGGAATTCATCTCTTTGAATAGACAGAATCAGCTCAACAATTTCTTGTGTATATTTTTCTTCAAATGGGATAATCTCGATTTTTGACATTTAGACAGCTCCTTTAACTTTTCAGTTCAATACGTACAACTTTGCATCCTATTTTTTAATTAGCGGTATGGCTTAATTATTGATCATTCTCTTCATCTAATCATACTACGAATTCTCAAACTTTTTCATCAGATTGCTCTTCACTAGCCATATGTAACGTTGATCATTAAGAGGAATTGAAACGTCTAAATGACAGTCCCCTTCTTATCCCGACTTTTCCTTTATCAATTATTAAGTACAGCTCTTCCGAAAGAAAAACTTGTAAAAATAGCGGGAATCGTTTATTCTAATTTTGCATTCTGCAGCATTAGGAGGAGATCATGATGATACACTCATCTTGTATCGTACGGTCGGGGAACTACTTAATAAATAATTAGTTCTTTGACGGAAAATAAATTTTCCTCAAAGATAAAAAGTGAGGAAAATAAATGAATACAAATAATTTAGTTTTAGAACCTTATGAATATTGGTATTGCAAACAGCAGATTAGTGAATTAATCAGCGCATACCATTCCGTTAATGACAAACAAGTCATCACGACTTTACAGGCACTGATAAAAGGCAAGACTGAAGATCTTTTTGGTCGCGATCCTTTATTGGAAACTTATTGGGAACAATTCCTTGATACCGGGCTTACGAGAGAGAAGTTTGAAAAGCTGTTTGAAGAGTTGAAGGCTTTTGTTCTTCCTATGGATGTTCCTTCTGCAAAACAAATCGCTAAATGTTTTCGCAAAGTCAAAAAAATGCAATCCCCTGAACTATCGATGCTTGATTTTCGAGAATTGAGTTATTTAGGTTGGAATGATAGTGGGACCAATCGTAAATACTTAATTCGTAAAATAGATGGCCGCTTTACGGGGGCTTATGGCAGTTTCAGCTCCGATGTACAAAAAGGGCATTGTGCGATCTGCAATCAAATCAGTACTGTTGCCTTTTTCTTAGCCACTACTAAATCAGCTGGTGATGGGACATACACTAAAAAAGGAAATTATATTTGCACAGATAGCAATCAATGCAATCGGCAAATGGCACAATTAGAAACCCTTGAGCGTTTTTGGCATACGATCACTAACTAGCTGAAAATTTTTGTGGAGGACTTTATTTGCATAAACAGCAAGTAAGGTCCTCTTTTCACTAAATAAAAAATGAATCCTTTTTTTTACATTTAACGTATACTATGAATAGATGCTTCATTTGGAGGAAAGAATGAATATTCAACATTTTATCAATGCAAGAAAACAGGCAGGATTGTCCCAATCCGAATTAGCAGAAGGAATTTGTACCCAGACTACGTTAAGCCGGTTTGAAAACAATGGTCAGGTTCCTTCGCTAAAAATTTTAATTCAACTTTGTAATCGTTTGAGTCTTCCTATTGGGGAATTATTTCCAAAAGTTGGCGTCAAACAACCAGAACTTTCAGCAAAAATGGATCAGGCTGAGTTTTATTTGATAACAAGTGAACATGAACAACTAGCAGAAATTTTAGCCAGTATTCCAGTCGACACGATTGAAGATCAAGCCTCATTGTTTCGCTATTACTATTTGCAAGGATTTGTCATGATTTTTCAAAAAGCCTCGATCACAGATATTTTGTTTACCTTTGATAAACTCTTATTGATGGAAAAACAACACAGTAATCCCATTTTCCGCCTGCTCGCTTTGACCGGCAGCGGCATGGCTTACTCTCGTGAAGGAGACGATGAAAAGGCTGAGTTTTATTTTGAACAAGTATTTGAAGAAATTTATACTTATCCAATCAAAACAACTGAAGATACTTGGCGAGTATTAAACATTGTTTTTCACTGTGGAGAATTTTATGGTGAGCGTGCAGAATTAGCCACCAGCAATGCCTTATTGGACTATGCTCTTACGATTTGTTCCGATAATCACGTAACCTATTATTTAGCTCGCGCTGCCTATCAACTAGCTGTGAATGCCCTAGCTGAAGCTCGTCCTAAAAATGAAGTCAGTGAGCTATTAGCCGATGCAAAAGCCTATGCAAAAATCAATCGAAATCGGATTTTATTAAATAAGATTGCAAATTTACAAATAACCTTAGACGAAACAAATTAAACGCCTCTGTTTTTAAGAGGCGTTTTCTAATCTCTTTATGAGATTATTTTTTTGAGGATTTTTATATAAAAAAATATATATTATCTATTGACTAAATTGTAATGACAGGTTAAACTGTGTCCGTACAAGTGTGAAAAAAGTCACATTCACTTACTTGAGATATTTTAATGAAAGACGTGAACACCATGGTGAAAAGTCGCCAAGTTCGGGCAATGGGAACCGTCATCGATATATCGCTTCCTGATGAAACATCAGAAGAATTGATGACATTGGTAGAAACCAGGTTGCGCGAATATGAGTATGTTTTTAGTGCAAATGATGCTTCCTCTGAATTAATGGCCGTCAATTCAAATGCTGAAATAAAACCGGTTACAGTTCGTCCAGAGTTATTTCACTTGATTAAACTGGGACTTTCTCACAGTTTGAGTGATCATAGTCGGTTAAATATCGCCATTGGCCCCTTAGTTCAGACGTGGCGAATCGGTTTTAGTGATGCAAAAGTGCCCAGTAAGACAGAAATCCAACAACAATTAGCCTTGGCTAATCCTAAACAGATTCTCTTAGATGACGATCAGCAAACCGTTTTTCTAACTAAGGCTGGGATGAAGCTAGATCTAGGCTCATTGGCGAAAGGTTACATCGCAGATTTAATTGTCGCTGAATTGCAGCAGCACGGTGTTTACTCAGGATTATTGAACCTTGGAGGAAATATTTTGACCTTTGGGCTAAGCAGTCATTCTGACGGTTTATGGCGAATCGGTATTCGTGATCCTAGCGGGGCAGCATCCGATTGGAAACAACTTTTAAAAGTTGGCGCAAAGTCAGTTGTCACTTCTGGTATCTATGAGCGAACATTAAAAGTAGACAATCAGCGTTATCACCATATTTTTGATCCGCTGACTGGTTATCCTGCAGAAACAGATGTTGCCAGTTTGACGATCGTTTCTGACGAATCAGTGACTGGAGAGATCTGGACGACCCGCCTTTTCGGGTATCCACCCGCAGAAATTTTACGCCAAGTAAATGCCACACCTGAGATTGAAGCCCTGATTTTGTTGAAAGATGGAACTGAATTCCTATCGATTGGGATGAAAAAATATTTATAGAAAGAAGGATCTATATGAAGAATTTACTAGCTATTGTCGGAACAAACTCTACGGAGTCTACCAACCGAGACTTACTTAAATATATGAAAAACCATTTCGCTGACAAAGCGGCCATTGAGCTTGTTGAGATCGTCGACTTGCCAATGTTCAATAAACCAGAAGACACGACACTTCCACCGGAGGTCTTGACTCTAGCAGAAAAAGTTGAGGCTAGTGATGGTGTAATCATCAGTACCCCAGAATATGATCATGCGGTCCCTGCTTCGTTGATCAATGCTTTGAACTGGTTGTCTTATCACATCTTTCCTTTTGTAGATAAACCGGTCATGGTTTTGGGTGCCTCATACGGAACATTAGGATCTTCAAGAGCACAAGCTCATTTGCGTCAAATTTTGGATGCTCCTGAATTAAAAGCTCGGGTCATGCCAAGCTCTGAATACTTATTGGCTCACTCTTTACAAGCCTTTGATGAAGAAGGAAACCTGAAAAATGTTGACGACATCAAACGTTTGGATGGCTTGTTCAAAGATTTCTTGATTTTTGTCGAATTATCGAACCAAATGAATGCTGCACATGAAGAAAACAAAAAAGAAGCTGCGAATTTTTCTTGGGAAGCCAATTAAGGTGCACCTTCTATAGAAGAAAGGGGAACTTTTGATGAAATTAATCGGAATTGTTGGTTCAACGGCCGACAAATCATATAACCGTCAATTGCTACAATTTATTGCAAAAGAATACTATACCTTGTTTGACTTGGAGATCTTAGAAATTGCGAACATTCCTATGTTTAATCAAAGCAAAGATCAAACCAATAGCGTTGCTATTCAAAACATGGCGCGCAAAATCATGGGTGCTGATGGTGTAATCATCGCTACACCTGAACATAACCATACTATCCCTGCTGGCTTAAAAAGTGTTTTAGAATGGTTGTCATTTAGTATCCATCCTTTAGAAAACAAACCTGTGATGATTGTTGGTGCTTCTTATTTCAGTCAAGGTTCTTCCCGAGCACAACTGCACTTACGCCAGATTTTAGACGCTCCTGGTGTTAATGCTCTTGTCATGCCTGGAAATGAATTTTTACTGGGTAACGTGAAAGAAGCTTTTGATGAAGATGGTAATCTAAAAGATGAAGGAACTATCGGCTTCTTGGGCTCTGTTTTGAACAAGTTTGTTCAATTCATCGAAGTTATTTCTCAACTTGATGGTGCTGGTCCAAAAACGATGCCAGAAGATCTGTATGCAAAAGGAAGCATTCCTACTACGATCGAAGGTGTTGAAATGGTGGCAGAAGATTGGGTTGAACAAGCTTCTGAAAAAGTGAATGCTGTTAAAGGCGATACTTATGTAGAATTAGACCGCGGAATCTTAACCGTAGATCAAATCAATTACTTCTTGAAATCTATGCCGTTAGAACTAACTTTCGCAGATAGCAATAACCAATTCTTGTATTACAATCGGAATGCTGAAGCTGAGGATATGTTCGCAAAACGTTGGCCAAGACAAGTTGGTAATGCCCTAGCCTATTGTCATCCAGAACAAGTCCATGATAATGTTGCTTGGGTAATCGCACAATTGCGTTCAGGTGCACAAGATGCTGTTCGGGTCCGCGTACCGACACATGGTCCAGATAAATTTGTCGTACACACTTACCAAGCAATGCATGATGATGAAGGCAATTATGTTGGAATCAATGAATATATCTTAGACTATCAACCACTTGTTGACTGGTATTTACAACAAACTGGTCAAGAATTAGTTGCAGGTAGTGGCGAGTCTGCCGATGCAGTTAGTGGAGCTTCTAAAAAAGAAGCTGACCCAAAACCAGCAGCTCCTGCTAAAAAGCCTGCTGCTCCTGCAAAACCGGCGGCAGATGCCGTATCGAGCGCTTCTAAACATTAAGCGTCTCCCGCTTCCCCAAGCTCAAGGAATAATTTTGATCTGTTTTACCGTCACCTATTCAGGTGACGGTATTTTTTTGAATTGATTGCGTTATATCCCAACTGATAACCAAGCATGAAAACACTATATATTGTATGCTTATATCTAATAACATAAAATAAATACAATATCTAGTCTTTTATTTACTATTTTTTTACGCTATGATAAATACTCAAAGAAAAAGATTGGTGGGAATAACATGAAATTAGCTGTTTTTTGCGGCTCAAGTTATAAATATATATAGAAACAAATACCACTGAAACGGAGGTTGGCGTTTAATGAAAATTTATTTAGCTGGACCATTTTTTTCAGAAGAACAAATCACATTGATCCAATCAGTTGAACATGCTCTGCAAGCAAACCCTACTGTTACCGAATTTCATTCTCCACGCCTTGATCAAACAGGCGAGTATGAAGAATTTACTCCTGAATGGGCTAGAGCGACCTATTTGAAAGACATGCACCATATTGAAACAGCAGATTGTATCGTTGCTCTTTTAGATTATGAACATGAAATCACAGATCCAGGAACGGCTTATGAGATTGGGATAGCAACGATGCTGAAAATACCAGTCATTGGTCTGTTGACTAAAGGAGATACCGTAAATATCATGCTGACAGAATCACTCCATGCCTTTACTAGACAGGTCAGCGATCTTCAGTCCTATGATTTTACTAAATTGCCCCCCTCTTCTTATCAAGGAAAGTACATTTAATTTTTACACTAATCTTCAATACCATAAAAATTCAGCCGTAGCGTCTGCTACGGCTTTTTTTCAGCAATCAACCGTTAAATAGTTTCTTTTGATCACCGCCAAGCTATCTTTTCAGTTTATTTTGACTTACACTAGAGGTACTAAAAACTTTTCATCAACACTATTAAATACAGGAAATTTGAAAGGAGTCATTCATATGTACAAAGCGTTAGAAAATCGATACGAACAAGCAACAATCCGCCATGCAGGTAACAGCGGACTGATGCTCCCAGCTATTTCACTTGGTTTATGGCGTCAATATGGGAGCAATGCTCCTTTGAACGACCGCCGAGAAGTGATTCTTCATGCGTTTGATAAAGGAATCTTTCATTTTGATGTCGCAAATAATTATGGCAACGATGGTTCTGAATTTGGTAGTACTGAGAATCTGTTTGGTCAAATTCTGAGCCAAGAATTAAAAGCTTATCGTAACGAGCTCGTCATCTCAACAAAAGCAGGCTATGAAATCCATGATGGGCCTTATGGAATCGGAACTTCTCGCAAATCATTATTTCAAGGGATCAATGATTCCCTGAAACGACTTCAGCTTGATTACGTTGATATTTATTATGCTCATCGCTTTGATGCGGCAACACCAATCGAAGAAACGGTTCGTGCTTTAGATGATATTGTTCGTCAAGGCAAGGCTTTGTATGTAGGAATCTCAAATTATGAAACAGTGCAAGCAAAAGAAGCCATCCAGCTCTTCAAAGATCTAGGTACGCCATTTGTATTAGATCAGATGAGTATGAATATGCTCAATACACAAGTGGATGACAGCGGACTAACTGAGTTATTACAAAAAAATGGTGCCGCGTTAATTGCCTATGGTCCTCTTGCTGAAGGATTGCTTTCTAATCGTTACTTGGAAGGAATCCCTGATAATTTCAGAATCCATCATACAAATCGTGAACTTTTGGCCGATGGAGAAGCTGCTTTAGTAGTAAAATTAAAAGCCTTAAATGAACTGGCACTTGAACGAGGTCAGACTCTTAGCCAACTGGCACTTGCTTGGTTGTTGAGAGATCCAGTTGTTGCCAGTGTCATTATTGGAACAACTAGTATTGAGCATCTCGATGATAATCTAAAAGCCCTCGAACAATTAGAGTTTAGTGACGAGGAACAAATAAAGATCACTGAACTGCTTCATTAATCTAAAAACAAACAATTGCTGCTACAAAAAATTGCACTTACCTGGTTATAAAAACCCCCCACTTTTAAAAGTGGGGGGTTACTTGTTGGCTATTTAATTATTCGTTCCTTCAGCATAGACTGCGTCACTCACTGCCTTTGCGACAACTTCTGCTACGCCCTCTTGAAAAGCATCAGGAATGATATTTGTCGTTTGCAAAGCGTCATCTGAGATCAAGCTGGCAATCCCTTTTGCCGCTGCAATCTGCATCTCGATAGTAATCTTTTTAGCTCGTGCATCTAATGCCCCGCGGAAGATTCCTGGAAATGCCAACACATTATTGATTTGATTAGGAAAATCACTTCGACCAGTCCCAACGATATACGCACCGGCTGCCAACGCTTCATCCGGGAAAATCTCGGGTACAGGATTCGCCATAGCAAAAATCACAGGCTTTTCTGCCATTTTTTTGATCCATTCTGGGTTCAAAATACCTGGAGCAGATACCCCTACAAATATATCTGCATCTATTAGTGCCTCTTGCAGCGTTCCCGATTGATGCGTTAAATTAGTTACTTGTGCAATCGCCGCATGATGCTCAGGTAATTTAGCGGCATCTTCTGCATTGATAATGCCGCTTTTATCCACAACTGTCACATTTTTAGCACCGGCTGCTAAAAATTTCTTCGTAACTGACAATCCTGCAGAGCCGCCGCCATTTACAACGATTTTGACATCTTCGATTGTTTTTCCAATGAGTTTTAAGCTATTGAACAATGCCGCTAATACAACGATTGCCGTTCCATGTTGATCATCATGAAAAACTGGAATCTCACATTCTTCAATCAAGCGCTGTTCAATTTCAAAACAGCGTGGTGCACTAATATCTTCCAAGTTTATCCCACCAAATGTTGGTGCCAATGCCTTTACGATTTGAATGATTTCTTCGGTATCTTGAGTAGCTAAAACCAACGGAATAGAATCCACACCAGCGAACCGTTTAAATAATGCCGCTTTTCCTTCCATAACCGGCATAGCTGCTTCTGGACCAATATCTCCTAAACCTAAGACTGCAGAGCCATCACTGATAACTGCCACTGTATTTTTTTTCGTAGTAAGCTCATAAGCCAGCGCCTTATCTTCTGCAATTGCGGAAGATACCGCAGCAACACCTGGTGTATAGGCAATACTTAGATCTTCTCGATTATCGATTGTGACTTTTGATACGACTTCTAGTTTCCCACCATATCGTTTTGCTTGTTCTAGCGCCAATTCTTTTACATCTTTAGTCATTGTCACTTCTCCTTTTTCTATTGTCCTTGTATCAACGTTGTATTTTTAAAAAAGCATACGTAAAATCCCCGTCATCGTAATAACCGTAAGTGCACCGCCTAAACGAGTAGCGACTTGAGCAAAAGGCATTAAGTTCATCCGATCGGCTGTGCTGAGAATCGCCACATCACCTGTGCCGCCCATACCGCTTTGACATGCTGAGATAATAGCAGCTTCTACAGGATTCATATTCATAAAACGGGAAACGATGAATCCTGTAACAATGATTGTGAAAACAACACTGATTACTACGATGAAATATTGCCAACTAAGTGTACCAATAACATCTTTTAGCGGGATGTATAATAAGCCTAGCCCCGCCATCAATGGGAAAGTGAAGTTTCCAGAAATAAATTTATACAATTGTTTGGAACCACGCTGGGTTTCTTTTGGTACGACATTTAAATATTTCAATAGTGCTGCTAAAATGATCATTAATACCGGCCCTGGAAATCCCATAAAATGTTGCAACAATCCACCCGCGATAAATAATGTACAAGCAGTCAATACGCCTGCCCCCATTAATTTAATGTCAATCGGGGCATTGTCTTCTTTGATCGCATCGGCCATGTCATCTGTCTTTCCAACTTTAATCAATTGCCCCTGTCCAGAAAATTCAGGACGTTTTTCTCCTAAGCGTGAAAGAAAGGCAGAACACATAATTGCAAAGAAGTTTCCAATAATCGTAGCAGGGATTAATTGTGCGACTAGCTGTTCACTTCCCACACCTGTAATCGCACTATAGCCAAGGGATAATGGTAAGATTCCCTCACCGATCCCACCAGCTAAAACAGGTGTCACAATATAGAATAACGTATGTTGCCAATCAAAACCAACTAATACTCCGACTAATGTTCCGACTCCCATCGCAAAGATCATCCCTATCAGCATTGGAACAATCATCCGCATCAATCCTTGAACTAGAATTTTTCGATTCATTCCTAAAATACTTCCGCAGACTAGACAGGCGATGTAGAAGTATAAGAAATTCGCTTCTTTCATCAAAATATTGGCGGAGTCTAATACATTTTGGTTGACTAAATTGAAAAATACCAAGATCGATGGGACTAAAAGAGATAAAATAGCTGGTCCGCCAAAATGTTTAACAAAAGGAATTCGACTGCCAATTGTTCCTAATAACGAGCCTAAAGTCAAGATCACGGCAAAACCACCTAACATATTGATCGGTAATTGTTGCGCAAGAGCTGTGACAAAAATCACTGCTGAAAGAACGACATAGACCGGCAGCGGTACCGATCCTACTTTTACGGCCATCCATTTTTCGAGAAAAGGCCGTTCCTTTTCATCAGTTTGTACAGCCAAGTTTACACTGGTCTTCTGAATATTTTTCTCCATGATAATTCTCCTCCTATTTTGTTTCCGCTTTCATCATAGGAGGATCTTTAGTCTTTTGCTAGATTATTCAACTTATTTAAGTAACTCAATTTATTTAATCGTGCTGCTGATAAAACCTCTATGCTATACTGGTTTCGGAGGAACACACTATGAAAAAAGGACTACGCCTATGGGCTTTACTATCCATTATTTTCGTGTCGACACTGTTGATTACTAACACGATTTTGTATGGAGTTATCTTGTATCAAGATGCCAACACCGTCCAAAAAAGAGAAGAAAAATTATTGCTATCGCTTGGGAAACAATTAGCATTAGAACCGGCTATCCAACAAACTTTGCAAACAAACAACTACTCAGAAAAAACGGAACAATATACCTTAGACGTGATCCAAATCCATCAATTAGACTTTATTGTTCTGATGACTATGGACGGCATCCGTCTCACTCATCCAGACAAAACAAAGATTGGAAAACACTTTGAAGGCGGCGACGAAAAAAGTGCACTGGAAGGAAGAGTCCATATCTCCATCAGCGACGGAACATTGGGCCGATCGCTACGCGGCTTTGTCCCAGTCTATGCCCATGAAAAACAAATCGGTGTCATCGCTTTAGGAATCAAATTGAATTCTTTGAGCAGACTCATTGAGAATTCTCGTCAGCAGTATACCTTGGCTTTACTTATAAGCGTTGGTATCGGTCTGCTCGTGGCTTCTATTGCAGCGTATTACTTGAAAAAACAATTGTTGAACTTAGAACCCAAAGAGATCTCCCGTTTGTTGACCGAACGAAATGTCATGTTAGATGAAACAAAGGACGTCGTAGTGGTCATTGACTCTGACGAAACGATTACTCTCGCCAACATCGCCGCCAGTGATATGTATCAGCGATTGAGTGGAACCCTTGATTCTTTAAATGGGAAAAAAATCGATCACCTGCTTTTAGATAAAAAACAAGTTGATTTTAAGCGAACGGTCCAACAACTTTATCGGCAAAATGGTCAAGATTATCTTTTCTCTTCTGCCCCTATTTTCGTTCATCAAAAACAGATCGGTTCTATCTTATTCTTACGTAATGCGACTGAATCGCTCTTTGTGACAGACCAGCTAGTCAATACCACGGCTTATGCTTCGGCACTGCAAAGCCAATCCCATGAATTTATGAATAAATTGCATATCATTTACGGCTTAGTAGATCTGGAAAATTACGATGAACTGAAGATCTATTTACATGACATCTTGCAACCTGAAAAAGAATTTTCTCATCGTTTGTCTGTCTTAGTAAGAAATCCAGTTATCGCAGGCTTTTTTATTGGTGAGCGGGAAAAATTCGCCGAGCGAAAGACTCAGTTGATTATTGAGATTTCGCCTGAGCTCCCAAACACTACCGATCAAAAACAGACAACGAATCTGATCAATGTTTATCGTTACATCCACCATGCTTTGCTGCAGCGCTATTTGCCTGAAGAAGTAACGATGACGATCGAATATAACAAACAACGGCTTAAAACACAGTATCATTTTCAATTAAAAGAGTCGGAGATCACAAATTTTGAACTAGTTTTTGCGGAAAATTATTTCATTCAATTGTTGGCAGATTGCCTAGGCGATTTTCAGTTGACCACTAAACAACAGCAGATTTCACTCGATTTAGCGACCGATTATAAGGAGAATTGACATGAATGTATTGATTATTGAAGACGATCCGATGGTTGAATTTATCCACCGCAGTTATTTAGAAAAAATGGCTCTATTTCAAATCATTTATTCTGCTGCGACCGTTCAAGATGCTACCGCCTTATTGTCCACGAAAGCGGTCGATTTGATTCTTTTAGATATTCATTTAAAAGACGGGAATGGGCTGGAGATTTTAACAAAACTTCGGATGGATAAAACAGCCCATGAAGTTATTTTGATCACCGCAGCCAACGAGGCTCAAAGTGTCAAAGAAGGGCTTCACTTAGGAGTCATTGACTATTTGATCAAACCTTTCACCTTCGAACGTTTCAAACAAAGCATCGAATTATTCAAGGCTAAGCAGCAGCGTTTAGAATCTGCTAAAATCAATCAAGAAACGATTGATTTTTTGATAAAAAAAGCAGCACTTTCTGAAGAGTTAGAGAAGGGGCTTTCTGTCGATACCTTAGATTACATCATCAAAGAAATTCAAAAAATAAAGCTCCCCTTCACCATCCAAGAATTAGCAGATCAATGCGGGCTATCACATGTTTCCGTTCGTAAATACATCAATTATTTGGAACAAACAAATCAATTAAAAGCAGAGACTATCTATACGAAAATCGGACGACCCTACAAGGCCTTCCGCTGGTTGTAAGCGGTCTCTACTTTAAAAAAATAGCCGTTCGATCTGTCAGCTGCCAGTAGATTTTGATGAATCTACAGCAGTTGCCCATGATCTACGGCTATTTGCTTGATCTTATAATACTTTTCTTAGTCGTTTGTTACGATAATATCTTTTGCTTCAATATCTGCCCCAAAGAAAGGTGCCAGTGTTTCTTCATAAGCTTTTTCAAAGAAACCTTCAGCAGATAAGGCCTTCAACTCATCATTGACCCAGTTCAATAATTCTTTATTACCTTTTTTGACCGCTGGATTGATTGTAGAAACTTCTCCGACTTCTTTGATTCCTACTTCAAAATCAGGATTTTCTTTGACCCATGCATACAAGTATGAATTATCATCTGCCAGAGCCTCTGCTCGACCGTCTGTCAGTGCTTGGAATTGTTGAGATTTTGATTCGTATTTTTCTAGGTTTACATCAGGATGTTCTTTCGTGAAATACGTTTCAGCCGTCGTCCCTTTCGTTACAATCAATCTTTTTCCATCTAAATCTTTTACCTTAGTGATCGCAGTATTTTTCGGAGAGACGACACCGATGGCTACTTTCATGTAAGGATCTGCAAAATCTACTACTTTTTCCCGATCCGGTGTTTTAGTAAAGTTAGCCAAGACTACATCTACTTTATTTGATTTCAACGCATCCACTCGTTCTTCAGCATTTACAGTGACATATTCGATCTTATCTTCACTGCCTAACAGATCTTTAGCCAAACGTTTGGCCAAATAAATATCATATCCTTGATGTTTTCCTTCCCCATCGACATAACCATATGGCGATAGATCTCCAAAAACTGCCACTTTCAATTTCCCACGATCTTTGATTTCTTGTAAAGCAGAGGTTTCTTTACTCTTGCTATCTTTACTGTCAGCTGAATTTCCGCAACCAGTCAATACCAACCCTATCAGTAATAATCCGCTGATCACCGCTAACCATTTTTTCATTTTTCATTCCTTCTTTCCCTTTTTTGTTTATATAAACCAACTTTACGTCAGTACTATATCTGCCTATTCTTCGGATAGATTTTCAAAATCCAGACTTTGGATAAATGCCCGGGCTCGCTCTGTCTGTGGCTGGGTAAAAAATTCAACTGCAGTATTTTCTTCAACGATCCGTCCTTCTGACATAAAAATGATTCGGTCACTCACTTGTCGAGCAAAAGCCATTTCATGGGTCACAATAAACATCGTCGTGTCGGTTTTGGCTAGATTTAAAATCACTTCTAAGACTTCTCGTACCATTTCAGGATCAAGAGAAGCAGTAATCTCATCTAATAAAATCAGTTCTGGTTCCATGCAAAGACTGCGAACGATGGCTACCCGTTGTTTTTGACCACCTGAAAGTTCCCGAGAATAATGGTGGGCATATTCTTGCAATCCGACTCTTTTTAACCAAGTCAAAGCTGTTGACTCACTGATTTTTGGCGCAGTTTTTTTTACCATCACTGGTCCAATCGTAAGATTTTCTAATACCGTTCGATTTGGGAACAAGTCATAACTTTGAAAAACCATCCCCACTTTCTTTCTAATTTCCTGCCAGTCTTTTTCTTTCAAACTTAATGATCGATCATGAAAGAGAATCTCACCGCTAGTGATTTCTTCCAGTCCATTCAAACAACGCAACAACGAGCTTTTGCCACTTCCAGAAGGACCGATCAAAGAAACGATCTCACCTTTTTTGATAACTAGGTCGATATCATGCAAAACAGCTTTCTCTTGATAAGATTTATTTAATTTTTTAGTAGCGATAATTGTCTCAGACATAAAAACGTTCCTTTCTCTAGTTATTGCGCCGCGTATTTGGCACTAAGGTGGATAGCTAAGCGTTCTAATGGATAGCAAAGAGCAAAATATAAACAAAACAATCCACCATAGACCCAAAAACTAGCTGTTGGTACAGAGACAGCATAATTTTCAATGACTTGAGTCCCGACACGGATCATTTCCGGCACACCGATCATCATCAGCAAACTGGAAGATTTGATGACTCGAGTCACTAAGTTCAATGTATCTGGAATAATAGCTGGTAAGCCTTGCGGTAAAATGATCACCCGATAAATCTGTTTTCGACTAAAACCCAACGATCGGCCAATTTCTATTTGAGATTTTGAAACATTTTCTAATGCCTTGCGTACCAGATCACTCATCTCAGCAGCAATCCATAAAACAAAAACTAGGATTGAAACAGTCTGATTTCCTACTTCAGCACCTAATGCTTCCGGTAAGATATAATAAAAGACAAACAGTAACACTAACAGTGGAACGATACGAAAAATTTCTAGATAAACTTGTAAGAGCCAACGCAATGGTTTGAAAGAAGTGGTCCGCTGGATACCTAAAAATACCCCTAAAACCAAGCCAATAACTAATGCAATGAGTGAAAGCTTGATCACTACTAAGACACTTTCTAAAATGCGTGCCAAATTGTTCCCTTCTAATAAAACTTTATACCCCGTAATTGGCACGACGTACCCTCCTTTCAATCAAGTTGATCACTAAAATCATTGGCAAAATAATCAGTGCATAACTGATTACTAGCAACAGCAAAAACTCACGTGTCATGTAATACATCCCAATCAGATCCTTCGCTGTATTCGTCAAATCCATAATAGAGATTGCGCTGAATACAGATGTCTCCTTTAACAAAAAGATGCAGTTTGCGCCTAAGCTCGGAATACTCTGTGGCAGTCCTTGAGGGAAAATCACTACTTTGGCCAATTGCCATTTAGTAAAACCCAACGATCGACCCGATTCTAATTGAACCGCCGGAACGGTTTCAAAACTGCCGCGAAAAGCCTCCGCCATATACGCCGCTCCAAGAAAAGTAAGACCTAAAATAGCTGCACTGTTTTTCCCTATCGGTAACCCGATTTTGGGGAATCCGTAATATAAAAAATATAATTGAATCAATAGTGGGGTATTCCGTGCCAAAGATATATATATTCCGACGATTTTTTGAAGGATCGGTATCTTAAAGTAGCTAATCAATCCAAAAAAGAAACCCAACAACACTGACAAACAAATCCCCACAATCCCTAACGTCAACGTCACCTTCGCCGCTTCCCAATATAAGGGCAAGGTTTGTTTGATAATATCAAAATCCATTTTTTCACCTCTGCTTTTTTTGATTTGATCTTTCATCTTCAGACAAATTCTCAGCCTTTCACCCAAGCCATTTGATCACTTGTTGTATACTCCTGTGTTCACTTCCTAACTATCAGCAACTTTTTAAAAACAAAAAAGCCCTCTTACTAGCCTACAAGACTAACAAGAGGGCGACAAATACGCGGTACCACCTCTATTTGAGAAACACTATTCTCCTCTATCTGACATTCTAAAAAAAGCAAGATCAGCGGTCCTTTTATCGGTGGACATTCCGCTTTTGATTACCTATCACCAAAAGTTCCTCATTGGCCATCTTCAATTTTTCTCACCATAGCGCTTTTCACCAGCCAACGCCTCTCTGAAAGGGAGCAAAATCTACTTTCCAATTCAACGGAAAATATTTTATTTTTTGTAATCATACCTACAAGTAAAAACAATGTCAAGAATTTTCTAAAAATTATCTGAAATAATCACATTATCTATCCTTTGATTAAATCAGCTGAATAGCCGTTTCTTCCTTACGAGGTCCTTTAGGCTTTCTTTGACATTCACAAAAAATTCCCCTATTTTTTTATCAAAAAAAGCGAAGGAGTAAAACTCCTTCGCTTTTTGCTTAATCGTTTAGAAATCGCTCCATGTATTGCCTTTGATTGGTTCTGCTTGTTTTGGTTGATTATTCTTTGCTGTTGGAACGAGAATCATCAACAAGATGTATAGTAAAATCGGTGCGCCGATCAAGAAAATACTAGCAAAAACATAAATCACACGAACAGTGGTAGGATTGATTCCAAAATATTCTGCGATTCCAGCTAATGTCCCGGTCAACACTTGATTGTTTTGTGATTTCGTTATTTTTTTATTCATTATTATCTCCCTTTTCCTCTTGCAGTAAGCATTTATCTGATGTTCTTATTATGCAAGTTCTCCCTCTGTTCGTCATAGGCCAAAAGTCCTATTTTTCATCAGTTATTTAGGATGAATTTACTCAGAGAGCGCCAAATAAAAAATCTCACAAAAACAAGCTAGGCGAGCTCCACCTAGCTTGTTTATCCTAAAAAATAGTCGGAAACGGTTAGTGCTCATTCCATTTCTTCCCTATCTTTTCTTGTTACTAATTCGTTTTTTATTTGCGGATAGATTTTATCTAAATGATAAAATAACATTGTAATGATTGAGCAAATAATCAATAACATCGGCACATACAAATACATCGCTTTGATCGCTAAAAGAGCTTTGCCATTTTGCAACGTCTCGCCAGGCTGATACATGCCCCAAGCAAGTAGCGCCCCCGCTAGACCACCAGAAATTGCTTGGGCGACTTTTCCTAGAAATCCATTGATTGCTGAAAGGGAGCCGGAAACATTGACACCGGTTTTCCATTCGCCATAATCAACCGGATCTGCCTGCATTGAAAAGTAGATACTCTCTTTTATTCCATAACCGATAGCTGAGATAAATGCACCGACTAAAATCCCAGAGACGACTTTGTCTGCAAACATGATTACAATCAATCCAATAAGTTGAACCGTCGAAGACAAAATATACAAGTTTCGTTTTCCCAAACGTCTAGCTAAAAATGGAACCAAAAAATTGGCGAACATCGGAACGATAGACATAATTGTCGCAACGGTCACTGAAAGCGATTTGTTCCCAACTACTACGGAAAAATAATACACCAATGCACTAGATTGAATAAAGAAACTCGTCCACATAAACAAAATGTTTATAGCAAAGATTACCCATGGTCGATTCTTTCTCAATGAGTGGAAAACGGTTTTGAGTGATGGACTTTTTGAACCGTGGACAGGCAGTTCGCGCACACTAAAAAACGTCACAAAGAATAACAAACTGCCGACGATACCAAAAAGACCCATAACCATTTTAAATCCTAACTTTTCACTGCCGTTACCGAAAAACGCCACTAATGCCAGTGCTGTTGAACTGACGATGGTCGCGCCCAAAAATGCGAAAAACTTTCGCGAAGTAGATAGCGCAGTTCTTTCCTCGGTATCATTTGTCAAACTAGGTAAAATTGAAGCCATTGGGACATTGACTAAAGTATAGGCCAATGATAGACCAAAATAAGTAATATAGGCATATACCAACTTTCCAGAAGCAGAAAAGTCAGGGACATTGAAACAAAGAAAAGCAAAAAGAGCAAAAGGTATCGCACCAAAAAGGAAGTACGGCCGTGATTTCCCCCAACGTGTACTTGTATGGTCAATCAAATAGCCAACTAATAAGTCCGTGATTCCGTCGACAAATCGTGTCACAACAAACATCAGACTAATCGCCGCTGCATTCAAATGCATAATATCCGTATAAAAGTACAGAAGATATAACGAGATCATCTGCCAGATAAGATTACAAGCTAAGTCTGATACACCGTAACCAAGCCGTTGTTGCCACTTCATTAACCCTTTTCTTTTAGGATTATTCATTTGTATTGTTTCCATAAAAAGACTCCTTTAAATAAACCGCTTGCTAATTAGAAACGTTTTCAATGAATGAAGCGGTGACAAAAATTTGCCACCACTTTTTTATAAACGATCCTCTTATTTCTTCAATAAATACTTGCCGATCAAATAAGCCGGTGTACAACTCCAAGCATGGCAATAACTATTGAGAATAGGACTGCCATAAGGTGAGAAGTCCAAATCTTCCGGTTTGAATGCTTCCCAAAAAGTATCGGCGCCTAGTTCGATCATTTTTCCCCAATATTCTTTCATCAGTTTGATTGCCTCTGTTTGGCAGTCTGAGAGAAATAATGCTTCAACTACGTGGTGATACATATAAGGTGTCGCGATTCCTTTGATTGGAAAATGATTAGCTATCGTCGTTTCCATGATCTTCTTATTTTTTGGCGTATCAAAGACTTCTGCTAAGACCATCCAAACTTGGCTAGCTACGTTTACTTCATTAGTTGCTTCAACGATGAATTGATTTTGATTTTCATCAAATAACGTGTGAGTCGAAAATTCAATCATTGTATTTAACACTTGTCGATACTTATTGACATCAGATTCATTGACCGCTTCTGCTAAAAGTAGAAATCTTTTTAGTGAGTAGATCAAAATTGCTTGTCCGGCAGTCGTTTTATCGAAATCATTCGACCAATCGACAAAGACCGGCCATTCTTCTGTCAAAACTAAGCGACCGTTCTCTTCTACTTGTTTAAGAGCTAGATCTACCGCTTTTTTAGCTACTGGATACAAATGTTCTAACGTATCCTGATCATCCGTATGTTCAAGATAGTCAGATAAAGAAGTTACAAAAAACAGACTATAATCAAATAAAAAGGTATCGTCTGGTGTCAATTTGGGTTCCGTGAAAACATTCGCGGGAATTTTTCCTTCCGTCGTCTTCATTCCGGCAAAAAGATACAAACAACGTTTAACTAAAGATAAGTCATCAAACGTGTAATAATTAGCCAACGCTTGTAAGCGCAGATCCCCCAACCATAATCTCCGATCACGCTTTGGACCGTCTTCAAAGACCGTCTGCATACAGTCTAACAATGTTTTTACTGAAACGTTGTAGATTCCTTTTAATTCATCATCTTCAATCGTTACTGAAGGCAACTGTTCTAATGAAACAGAACTTTTTGCACGGAAGCTTGGCTTGCTAAAGCTTGCTTTCCACTTTGGTGACGTATCGATCACTGATAATTCAACATATCGGCAACTATAACGTCTAGGCAATTTCAATGTCGCTGGTAACACATCCAAGTGGACATATTCTTCTTGGATCCACGAACGAGACAACCAACCATCATAATCTTCGGATTTGGCATACAATTCTGATGGAACTTCCGCAAATTTCAAGCGCAGATACAACGGTGCATCCATCGGTGAACCTACTGAATCAATATCAATCGTAAATTGACCAACATAATGATCGCCTAGATCCAAAATCAATGATTCATCTCGGCCTAGAGCATAGTCACTTAACGTTAAAATATTTTTTGTACTTGCTTTCAACTCAGAATCAGTTGTTCGTTTATCGGCTGGGACCCGTTCAACCAATCCAATCGGTTGGATCTCCGTCTCGATCAATTCGGGAATATTTGAATCTGCTTTTTCTAATAAATTTTCGTCGTAATCCCAAACGACATCGTCATTAATTTGAAACGTAAAAGCCATGTTCATTCTCCTCACTAACAGTACGGTTTATTGATTTGCTATGCAGTAGCATCGGCATCATGAGTATTTTTGCCATGATTTTCCGATGTGCCGTATTTTTTTTGCAATCTCATCATTATAATCCCAGCAATCGTTGCCACTAAGACGATTCCAGCAAATCCGATCATTGATGATTGGATACGATCTGGCATAACTAAGTACGGTGTGACAAAGGCAAACAGCCCACAACACAACCGTGAGAAACCATTGATGAATCCTTGAAGAGAGGCACGTGTTTCAGCTGGGAAAGATTCTTGCGTCCAAACTTTGTAAATTGCTTCGCCAGCTAAAGGATTTCCAAAATTATAAAAAGCAATCGTGATCGCTAATGCGATAAATCCTGCGCCGCCGCCGATCAAGGCCATACCTAACATCGCAGCAAATTGTACTAAAGCACCTACGAAAAATGCTTTGTTGCGATATTTACCACCTGAAACGGAAGCAAAAATGATTGTTGTCACTAATGAGACTACGTTTAGTACGATTCCTAAACCGGTAGCTTGTGTCTGACTTGCTCCAGCATTTGTCAAAGCATACGTTTGGAATTGTCCCCAAGTATTGGCTAGTAGGTTCCAACATACATAAAAAGTAATAATAGCTAAAAAGAACCCAAGGAATTTTTTCTTATTCTCGCCAAAAAGTACTGTTTTAAAAGAGACTTCTTGTCCTTGTTCAGTGATCATTCGTTTGGCTGCTTGACGGGCATTGCCTTCTTCATGAAATGTTTTGAATTTCTTTGAAAGAGTCCGCCATAACCAAGTAATTACAGCAAAACCAAATAAAATAGCAAAAACGATACGTGCTCCTAACACGCCTTCAATACCTGAAAGTAAGAACGAACAAATATATGAAATAAATACCCCGATTTGCCAAAAGATTTGAGTCGAAGAAACTAATCTTGCTGAAGTCGTTTCATCAGGTGCATCATGTGAGACAACGGTTAAACTAATCGGCAGATCTGCTCCAGAAGAAAAGCCCATGATGACCACACCAGCCAACAACATCAAAAAATTTGTCGAGAAAAGACAGATTGCTGCACCAATGGCATAAAACAGATTTAGCCAGTTGAATGAGCGAATCAGCCCAAAGCCTTTACTGATATTTCCAGCAAAGATCGAACCAAACGCAATCGCAAATGTCAAACTACCTGAAAGGATCCCGACTTGACCTGTTGTCATCTCCAATCCTTTTTGCCAAACTGGAATAGTAGCAGATAGGCCGACGATACAACCTGAACCTAACATTGAACCTATCCCAGCAGCAGTTGCTAACGGTGAATACCGTTTGACTACCGAATTATTTGAATCATTTTTTTTAGTCACTATTAAACACTCCGTTTCATTTTTTACCAGCTGATCAACTATGCGATAAGTGTAAGCGCATTACTGATTTTCAACCATGGCCTAAATCCATATGTTTTTTATCCAAACTACAGAAAAAAGACTTTCCTACAAAAAAGGGAAGTCTTTTTCTAATTAATTTTTAGTTATTTGATTACGCAATTGTTTAGGTGTCTTATCGGTAAATCTAGCAAACAATTTGTACAGTGACGGCAAGGAATGAAAGCCGATTTCATAGGCGATTTCTTCAATACTTTTATCCGTTTCTTTCATCAGTTCCAATGCCGTTTGATACTTCACAGAGTTGATCAGATCTTGAAATGTTCTGCCGGTCTCTTTTTTCAACTTGTTCCCGATGTAATTTGCGTTGTAGCCAAAACGCTTAGCCAGATCCTTCAAGCTGAGGTGACGAAAATGAACATCGATATACTTTAAGATATGAATAATCTCTTCATCTTTTTTCTGGTAGTTGTCTAAACTCTCCTCTTCAATCACGCGTGTGAGCTCGATCAATAAAAGCGACAACAGTAAATTCGCCGCTCGCATATAATACCGTTGTTTTTGCAGATACTCAGCGATTAATTTCTGGATTATTTCTTGAATCTCTTCATTTTCCCCGCAATGAAAGTGGATAAATGCATCGTGTTTTCCAGTCTTATTGGATGCATTCATTAAAAATTCATTGACCAGGCCATTAGATTTCACCATATTAATAATAATCTCTGTTGTAATCGATTCATCTTTCAATAAAATATTGATCAACAGATCATTTTGACCTAGCGGATCGATTCGCTGGACGATGTCTTTGTCTAATAAAATGATTTCGCCCTCTTGCAGAACGACTTTTTTATCGTTGACATATTGGGTGCAGCTTCCCGACAGCATATAATTGAATTCGACAAATTCATGGGTGTGATTCGGCATGGCAGAATATCGGTGATGTTTATTGATAAAGATATTGCCTTCTTTAAAAAAATTACTGCTGGGCATTTTAGGAACGTCGACTTCATCAAAAGGCAAGTTTTGGTCGTTGACATTATATCCTTTTGTCCGTTGAATTTTTTCAATTTCATTTTCCTGCCATAAGAGCTCTTTTAATTCGGTCTCTTTCATCTGTCTTCCTCCAACTAACTTTTTTAAAAAATACCGCGTATTGCTGATACCTGAGTAGTCCTTCCAACTATTTTACTAAATTATCGATCATAATTGGTACCCTTGCTGGATTAGTTGACGAAGTTTCTGCGGATTGATCAGATATCCGGCATGATTTTTTTTGATGTACCCATTTTCCCGCAAGTATTTGAATGTATAGGTCAAATGACGGTAACTGATTCCTAAATAATCTGCAATTTGCGTATTATTTTCAGTGTATTGGTCATTTACAGAAACTTCCAATAGTAATGCTGCTAAGCGATATTTCAGTTCAAACGTTTGAGCATGGGAAAAATGTTCCATACGCATCAATAGTTTTTTTCCAATGTATTGTGCTAAAAACAGAGAAAAATCAGCATCTTGTAACAAGTTTTCTACGATGGATAATGGAATTGCCAGACAGCGGACTGGACCGATAGCGATCACATCTTTTGGGGTATTTTCTGCATGGACCACTGTCAATTCACCGATGAAATCACCGACTTCAAGAAATTGTAAAATTAGACTTTTCCCATTCGGCTCTTGTTGGATAATCCGCGCTTTTCCTTCTAAAATGATGAATAAATACGTCAGTTGTCCTGCTTGGCTGACGATTTTTTCATTTCGGCTATACGTGGTCAAAAAACTTTGTCGCATCAGTTGTTCTGTTAAAAAAGGGTACGGTACTTGCTTTAATAACGATTCATGTGTCTTGTTGTAATTTTCTTTATCCATTTTTTCTCCTAATTAGGCGATATCTCCTAGTTGAATTTCTTTGTTTTCGACATACTGGTCCTATCAATTAATTATCGGAGGAACTTTTATGACAAAACAAAAAAAATTAACCTTATCGTTTTTATACTATTTACTCAGTGCTTTTGGTATCAGCTTGACTCTCAAAGCAAGTATCGGTGTCAGCAGTTTCAACTCATTGAACGCGACTTTGTCTGAATTTAGTCAAATTAAGATCGGCACGATTACAGTTATCGTGAATTTGTTATTTTTAATAAGCTGTTTAATATTAGACCCTCAGCGTAAATTGAGAAATTATTTCACAATGGGGATCGCATTGTTGTTTTTTGGCTCAACGATCAATCTGTTCATTTATTTCATTTTTCCGCTGTTCACCTTGCATGCCTATCTTTTAAACTGGCTGCTCTTTGTCCTTGGGACTATCATTGCAGGATTTGGCACCGGCAAAGTTTTAAAATATCAATTACTGAAATTTCCAATCGAGACATTCTGTCTTTTTTTAGCCAATCAATCCCATCATAGTTTTAAATTTTATCGCTACAGTATCGATTTGTTCTGTATTTTGATTGCTTTAGTCCTGACCTTTTCTTTCCATTTAACGTTGGTGGTGCGTGAAGGCACTATCATCAGCTTGCTCTTATTATCACCTATAATCACGTTAGCCAAAGATTAAGAAACTTATGCAGACTATCGCTAACTTTCTTTTTCATTTCTTTTTTTTTGATGGTATTCAACGAGGGCTCGATTGAAATTTGCGATCATTGCTGTAAGGATACCGACCCCGATCAACACGTAGCCGATAGTAAAAAGTTTGCCCACTGCAGTCTGAGGTGCTAGGTCTCCATACCCCACTGTGGCTAATGTCATTACTGAAAAATAAAGTCCGTCTAAATACGTCATCCCTTCAATATTATGATAAAAAAATGTCCCAATCATCAGAACAACCAAAACCGCCAACATCACAGCCTTTTGTTCTGGTTGGCGAAAAAGAATCCGTAAAACACGCCATAAACTTCTAAACACCACGAAAAATGCGACCATCGTCAACCGCCTTTCTTGTTCAACTGATTCTACTCAACATTTCATCAGCCAGTTCTATCACTTTATGTAAGTGTACCAAATTACGGGCTTTTTAGAAAAGAAAGTCAGACAGAATAGCTTTTATTAACTTTTTTGGGGCAGCTTTGTTAGAATGAAAGAATAAAGGAAGTGTCGAACATGCTGCAACTAAAAAGAGCGTACTTACCAGCTAGTGATTCCGATGGCTATCGGATC
The DNA here is from genome assembly GCF_031927985.1 of Enterococcus dongliensis. NCBI lineage: Bacteria > Bacillati > Bacillota > Bacilli > Lactobacillales > Enterococcaceae > Enterococcus > Enterococcus dongliensis. Next base: position 7,779 of record NZ_JARPZC010000013.1, on the reverse strand, counting down.
TTAGTCGATCGTTTGTGGCCCCGTGGAAAATCGAAAGAAACGGAAAAAATTGATCTGTGGTTAAAAGAGATCGCCCCAAGTCCTGAATTACGTAAATGGTTTAATCATGAAGATACTAAATACCCTGAATTTCAAAGAAGGTATCAGGAAGAACTCCAAACAGGCGCTGCTAAAAAAGCCCTGGAAACGTTACAAGAAGTTCTGGCAAAAGAAGAAAACGTTACGCTCGTTTATGGAGCAAAAAACGAGACACACAACAATGCCAGTGTACTGTATGATCTTTTAACTAAATAACTATTTATAAATCCTATTCTAAGGGGGAAAAGAATGCATTTTAATCGGGTCTTTGTTGTTTATTCATCCATTTTAGGCTTCTTTGTTGGGGTGTTGGCAGCGTTATTTCTAGTCATCGTTAATTTTTTGATTCATGTTGTTTGGGATATTCTTCCGCAACATTGGCTTTGCCCAATTATTATCCCATCATTTTTGGACTAGTTGGCGGATTGCTTGTAGGTTTGTTCCAGTTTCGCTTCGGGGACTATCCCCAAACAATGCACGAGACATTGCATGAATTCAAGACCACTCACACGGTGAGATACAAAAAGCAAGTGGGAAAAAATCTTTTATCGGCTCTGCTTGTTCTGACCTTCGGCGCAAGTCTCGGCCCCGAAGCGGCATTAGCTAGCATTCTTGGCGGACTTATCAGTTGGGTCGGTGATCATTTAAAATTCACCTTAGCAAACAAGGAACAATTTGTAAAACTAGGGATTGGTGCGATGCTTGCGTCGATCTTTCGCGCACCCTTGGTTGGGATTTCTGAACCCCTAGAAGAAGAGCTTGCCAAAGGTGCGATCAAACTCCGGTGGAAAAAAATATTTCTCTATGGTCTATCGACGTTCTTTGGCATAGTGGGCTTTACTTTCGTCCAACGACTTTTTCCTAAAGAAACTGTCTTTGACATTCGAATCACCACGGTCGAATGGAACCAGCAAGTCCTTTTTTTGATCATCCCTGCATTGATCTTAGGCCTTATTTTTGGCTATTTGTTTTTGTTATTCGAACGATTCAGTCAAACAATCGCCGGAAAAATCAAGCAGCCCATCATCCTTGCTCTTTTAGCTGGGCTGTGTATTGGCGGCTTAGGTATGGCTTCTCCTTACTTTTTATTTTCCGGAGAGCATGAGCTTTTTCCTCTATCTAACGAATACCGGCATCTGACAATCGGTTTTTTACTCTGGTTAGCCTTAGGAAAAGCTTTTTTGACAAATCTATGTTTTGCCTTTGGTTGGCGGGGCGGAAAAATTTTCCCAGCGATTTTTTCCAGTACGACATTAGGATTTTCCTTAGCAAATCTGTTTCCCTACACCCCTGGATTAGTGGTGGGAATCGTGACCGCAGCAAGCGTAACAGTTATTTTAAACCAAGCAATCGTAGCAGCGACATTGTTATTGTTTTTATTTCCACTACAATTTTTCCCAATCATTTTATTGACCTGTCTCGTCAGCCGAAAAATCTCTGATTTTATCCCACAGCCTTCAGTCAAAAACGACTAAAACGGGTACGACACAGTCGCACCCGTTTTTATCTATTCTTGTACTTGATACTGCCAGTTGGCATTATATAATGAAAAACGTTCCGCACGATACGCCCAAGCACTGGTTGGAAAATCTGTTAAATCTACATCAAAGACAGTTTCACCTTCTGGAGTGACTTCCATCAATGTGACCGAAAGTTTTTCACTTTTTACTTCGTTTGAACTTGAACTGCTTGCACATCCAGTTAAACAAACGACCATACCAATTAAAAACGGCAGTATCCTTAATCTGATCGTACTTGCTCCTCCTTATACTTACCTTAATTCTCTCGCATGGAAGATCTTTAAAAACCGATTATTTTCCGTCAAAAGACTTGACTGAATTTTTGATTTTTTAACTCATACACCACATCACAAGCTTTAGCGACTTCTTGCTCATGGGTAACTAAAATAATGCATTTTTGTTTATCGTGTGCAATTTCCTGAAATAGTTTCACGATTTCTCCAGAAGTTTCTTCGTCTAAATTGCCAGTCGGTTCATCAGCAACGATTAACTCATGCTCACAGCACAAAGCACGTGTTATCGCGACTCGTTGTTGCTGTCCGCCTGATAAATGAGTCACTTTTTTTTCAGCTAAGTCGCTGGTAATCCCGACTTTTTCCAAATTAGCCAACGCATAAGCTCGTTTATCTGTCTGCTGACTTTGAGCGATTTCCATAGCCGTCACTACATTATCGACTGCTGATAAATATGGTAATAAGTTATAGGCTTGAAAAACAATTGAGACATCTTTGCGCCGATATTCTCGTAAACCAATTTTCTTCAGCGAACTATCTTCATAAAGGATTTCCCCACTTTTAGGTGTGTCTAGTCCGGCGATCAAAGATAAAAAAGTGGTCTTTCCTGAGCCGCTCGTCCCTAAAATAGCGTACATTTTGCCTTTTTCAAAAATCAGATTCACGTTTTCAAATAATGGTCCATTGTTTTCATACCAATAACTTAAATCTTTCGTTGCTAGTGTCATATTGTTTTCCTCCTAATTAAGATATCAAGATTTTTTTCGGATTGAGTCGTAAAATACCAGCAGATGATAAAACGATTGAGAATAAACTGATACCAAGTCCGATTCCTGCAAGATTGAGTATTTCTGTCGGTTTTACTGCAATATTCATCTCTTTTACTTCTTCAATTTGAGTAAATGGATTGCCGCCGATTTGTCTGCTGCGCGAACCACCATTTCCGCTAGGTGCTTGACCAGGTCCAGCATTTCTCGTATTACCATCAATGCTTTGTGAAGTTGTTTGTTGGTTCAACAATTGATTGCCGACCGCATTACCGACCACATTACCACTTGCTGCTGCGATTCCTAAAGCAAAAATCATACAAACAAAAATCTCAACAAAAAATTGAGAAATGACTTTGAGTCGTGATTCGCCTAATGAAAGCAGTACACCCACTTCATATTTACGTTCACGAATCGACAACATGATGATCAACGTTAAAATGATTACTCCAGCAGTAGCCACTAAGATTACGATGTTTTTCGCAAAACTTGAGACATTGTTCAAAGGCTGCAGCATTTGCTGGTACATTTGATCGTTGGTTTCCAGACTAAACGTGTCTGTATCAATCAACTTATTGGCCTGTTTAACAAAACTATCCATTTCTTTTGGATCATCTAATGTATAGACTGCCGAATCGATCGTCTCACCCTCTGAGCCCGTCAATGTACTAACTAGTGTATAAGAAGAAAAGATTGTATTGGCTGGATTCATAAAATTGAAGCGTGCGCTCATACTATCGCCGGAACTGCTTGTTTTATAGATTCCTTTGATCGTAACTTCAACGTCTTTATCGTCTGTGTCTTTAATTTTGAACGTGTCACCGACACTTAGATCGTTGGATTCCGCTAAACTCTGTTCAATCAACACATTGTTCGTGCCTTCATCGTCTGCTGTAATTGCTTCACCTTCTGCGATACTAGCCGTTCCTGCAGAAAAATCACTGTAGGCACTGCTTTGTGACACTCCTTTAATTTGGAAATCCCCTTGGCTCATTCCTGCTGGTACACCTTTGCCTTCTGCTTCGCTAGCTGCGGTTTCTTCACTATCACTTGAGATTGGGGTAATTCCTGAGCTTTTATCCGCCGATGTACTAGCTTCAAATGAATACGTTTTGATATTTGCTAATTTAGCGATCTTTTCTGCATCACTTAGATTGATCGGCGTCTGTTCAAAACTCCCCGGCTCTGGTCGGCTGTTTTCTGAATCAGATGATTGTTTAAACATCGCCTCACGATTTTGCGACAAGGTAACGGTCGCTCCAACATTTTTTTTCGCGTTAGTCGTCGCTAATTCAGCTCCGCTGCGGATTGTTAAACCTGCTAAAACAAAAATCAATATGGCAGAAAAAACGGCGATCATGAGAATACTGCGTCCCTTTTTCGCCCAAAGGTTTTGAAGCGCTCGTTTGATATAGTTCATAGTAATGCCTCCTTCAATTTCGTCATCTGTGACTGTTTGTAGCATAGTCACGTTGCCTTAACTCAAGCTTAAGCAAGTGAAAAAAAGTTTAAGGTTGATTTAGGAAAGCATGGTACACTAGGACTGTTATATATATGGGAGGAAAAATCCGTGATAAATTTATTGATAGTAGAAGACGAGGCAACACTGTCAAATAATATAAAAGAAATTTTGGCGGACCTAGGGACAATCAAGCAAGTCTATGATGGTGCTGAAGGATTATTCGAGGCAGAAAGCGGAGTATATGATCTGATTTTGCTAGACTTGATGTTGCCAGAGAAAAATGGGTATGAAGTTTTGGCAGAATTGCGGGAAAAGAATATCCAAACACCGGTGTTAATCCTAACCGCCAAAGATGGCTTAGAAGATAAAATCACCGGCTTTCAAAAAGGGGCCGATGATTATTTAACCAAACCCTTTTATCGTGAAGAATTGATTTTACGCGTCAAAGCTTTATTAAAACGTTCATTAGGATTATTTTCCGAAAATCAATTAACCTATCAAGCGATTAACTGTAACCTTGCTACAAAAGAAGTTACCGTAAAGAAAGAGACTCTGCCAATCCAAGGAAAGGAATTCGATCTATTAGTTTATTTCATCCAAAATAAAGGCGTGATTTTGACGAAGGAACAGATTTTTGATCGAATCTGGGGATTTGACTCGGATACTACAATCACAGTCGTTGAAGTCTATATGAGTCATTTACGGAAACACCTCAAACCGACCGGTGTCGATCGCTGTTTTAAAACACTGCGAAATGTCGGTTACATCTTACAAAAGGATTGATATTATGAACACAGAACTTTCAAGAAATCAACGATTAAAATTCTTCTTCATCAATGTCGCCGCTTTTGCTAGTATTTTTTTATTACTTGGCTTCATCACTTTGCAGCTTTTACAAAGCTCGGCGTATCGGCAAACTGATCTTTCCTTGACGCAAATGGCTAAAAATACTCATCTAATCCAAATGGAAATTAACCGTTACCAACAAGATGATCCTTTCTTAGCACAACCCAATAATCAACGGATTGAACATGGACCTGATGGCAATAATCGCTTCAATAGTCAGATTATTCTGTGGTCAAAAGACGGTAAGATCTTGAATAAAAATGTTTTAGGTGGTCGTTTTACTGAATTGGCCAGCTTGTCATTGGACAACGAGCATTTAGATGCTATCCAAACCTTAACATTAAAAAATACCTCGTATGTAACACAAAAATTGTCATTTCATTCCTATACAATCAAAGAAGATGACCAAGATGGTCAGGTCGCTTACATTCAATTTTTAGCCAATACCAACCAAATCGCAGACTCTATGAAGACATTTAAGACGATATTGATTGTCTGTATGGTAATCTTCTGGCTGATTTCGATTGGGATAAGTTTTTATATCTCAAAGATGAATATGAAACCAATCATGAATGCCTGGCATAAACAACAAGAATTCGTGGAAAACGCTTCTCATGAATTACGTACGCCTTTAACAATTATTCAAAACAGCTTGCAACGATTATTTACCAAACCTGAGCATACGATTCTAGAAGAATCCGAACCGATTGCCCAAGCCTTGAATGAAACCCGCCGAATGAAAAGTTTGACCGAAGATCTTTTAACTCTGGCACGCAGTGATTCCAATCAACTTGTCTTATAAAAAGAACAGATCGATCCAAGTATTTTCATCCAACAATTAGCACAACCTTTTCAAGAAATCGCTGAAATGGAGGCTAAACACTTTGTCTTGGAAAATTTTACAGATCGACCTATGCTGATTGATGAAAAACGGATCCATCAAGTCCTAGTAATTTTATTAGATAATGCCTTAAAATATACAAATGCCGGAGAAATGATTGTTTTGCAATCAGAACTTTCCAGTGACAATTGGCTAATCGAAGTTAAAAACAACGGTCCTTCCATCAGTGATGAAGACAAAAAATATATCTTTGAACGCTTTTATCGTGAAGATCATTCCCGCTCCAAAGAAACTGGCGGGTATGGACTCGGTCTTTCCATTGCTAAACAGATTATTACACAGCACAAAGGCAAGCTCACTGTACATGATTGGCTGCCAAAGGGTGTGGTTTTTCAGATTCGATTACCTTTAAAAAAATACCATCAAATTGACAAGAAAATATAATTCAATACTCTAGTTGAATATGTTAAACTCAGACAAAAGAAAAAAAGAGGAGAATTCTTGTGACTGAATATACTGGCTTTGACAACATTTATCGCAATATCGTCATGGAAATCATCGAACACGGTACCGATCAAGACCCGACATTGGTACGAGCTAAATACGCAGACGGCACTCCCGCTCCCACGCGCTTTATCCAAGGGGTCCATTTTAAACTCACCCCAGCTGACGGTATCCCGATTCTAAAATCAAAACGCGTCTTCCAAAAGACTCCCTTAATCGAATTAGAATGGATCTGGCAAGAACTATCCAACGACGTAACTTGGCTGCAAGATCATAAATGCAAAGTTTGGAACGAATGGGCTGATGAGAACAACACGATCGGCAAAGCATACGGCTATCAACTCGCCAAAAAATGCCGCAAACTGCCTGATCGCAAAGAAAAACTCAACCAAGTCGAATACGTCTTACACCAATTACAAAATAATCCCGGCTCGCGCCGTATCATGACTAGTTTGTGGGATGTCGACGATCTGGATGAGATGACCTTGGAACCTTGTGTTTGGGCAACTAATTGGAAAGTCAACAACAATGTTCTAGATCTCCATGTCAAACAACGCTCTGCCGACATGGCACTAGGCAATCCATTCAACGTCTATCAATACGCCATCTTGCACCGTTTGATCGCAGATCACTTAGACTTTGAACTAGGCACGATGCATTGGTGCATCGATGACGCCCACGTCTACGATCGCCATATTGTTTCCTTAAAAGAACAACTATCCCAAGAAATTCCAGATAGTCGACCAACACTGATTTTGCCAGATAAGTACGACGAAACAGGCCATAAACGCTCCTTTTTTGAACGCCGTCTATCCGAAGTCAAATTAGAGAACTACGAAAATAACGGTGTGTTTAAATATGAGATAGCGGAATAAACTGCTCTACTTTTTAACAATTAAAAGCGAGGTACTTATTTTTACTTACGGAAGTTAGCACTGTCTAGCTTCCTTTTTTATGCAAAAAATTATTAGAAAAAATAGAAGCTTTCACTCCTCTCATGGCACTGTAAATTGATGGAATACAACAGTGCATAAAGTCAAGGTCAATGATTCACGCCATACTTTAATGGCTGGTATCTCTGGAAAAAAGCGCAGCAATAGTGTCTCCCATTCTGCCTGTGAAAAATATGTTCGAAAATAGAAAAAATAGCGTTTCAGATGGCGGCTTGTTTGCTGGATATACAGTGTCCGAATCAGCTCGAAACACGGTGTATCGATTGCTTCCGTGCCTAATTCGCCACGAATCTGCAATAGGCGGATCAGTTTGATGACTGTCTTTGCGTCATTACTCGTCTGATAATAGGCAGCGATACGTTTTTCTAATGTTTTTTGTTTCAAATGAAACAACTGATAGATTGTAAAGGGATGTTTCTGCATATGCTTGCCTCCTTGCAAAATTCGTTCTACTTTATTAACGAAAATTTTTACTTAAATGCGCAAATTTTTTTATACATCTTAATTGTCAAATTAAGTTAGACAAATCATCAATACTTACGTAACTCAAAAATACTTCCAAAGGTGTTCGATAA
>NZ_JARPZC010000012.1:0-94587 GCF_031927985.1 Enterococcus dongliensis | reverse complement strand
TTTTTTGGAATTAACTGTTATAAAATATTTTTTTGATTTAGCTAATTTTCACTTGACTCTATATAGTTAGTCTTTCTTATTGTGACGAAAGGCAACTATTACGTTGATAACGAAATTCCACTTATTAATGTAACACAAAAAACGAAATTCTACTAACAAAAAGTTTGTAAACGCTTCAAGGAGAGTATAGTTTATCAAATCTTTAATAATTGTTCTTTTAAAGACCAAAAAGATTAAAATTTCAGTAATCTGATCATCTTTCTTTGTTGTTTTTCTTACGAGAATATATACTTTGTAACAGACGCTAACTAATAGGTGATGCTATGAAGAAAAAAATTGATTTTACTCTCCCTACTCTCGCTTCTTATCGTAGGGATTGGTGGAGCATGTTATTTTCCTAAAGAAAAAAATGAGCTTGTCGAACTGATCGAAGAATCACAGCCCAAAGAGACACTAAAGTTAGATGTTCCTTTGGAAAGTCAATTTTCAGGTGACGCGCTGGATAACGGGTGTGAAGTTACTGCGTTGTCCATGTTATTGCGTTACTATGGCTATGACACAAATAAAAATAAATTGGCGAATGAATTGGATTACCAGCCGTTATATACAGAATCTGGTAAGCATGGCAATCCTCACTTAGGATTTGTTGGTGATATCACTGGCGGGGACGAGGCGATGGGTGTTGCTGTTGAACCAATCGCAAAATTAGCTAAAAAATATGTCACGGACACTTACCAAGTCGTCTCAAGTAAAAAAACATCATTCAATGAGATTATGAAAATTGTAGCTGATAATACGCCAGTTTGGATTGTAGCGACAGTAGATTTTCAAGTTCCAACAGACAATGATTTTATATTGTGGGAGACCGATCAAGGAAGTATGTATGTTACACCATTGATTCATGCAGCGGTTATCACAGGTTTTGATCGTACAAAAAAGATTGTTTATGTCAATGATCCATATGGTCATAAAAATCGGCAAGTTTCTTGGTCAGACCTTGAAAAAATCTATGATCAGACCAATCAACAATCGCTTTACTTGGAAAAGAAATAAGTTATATTTTCACTTCGAATAATTCGAGGTGTTTTTTTGTTTATTAGCGATCAGCCATTGTCACACATCAATCAAGAAACAGTTATCAAAAAAGTTATTTATTTTAGCTTGACCTTCACGTTGCGTCAAGGTGTAAGCTGTTTTTGTCAGGGAGCGATCGAATTATTGAATACAATTAGTAAGTAGCCAATTATGCCGATGATTGTGCTAAAATTGGCTAAAAAATCGATAAAGTACACAAGATAGAAGGGAAAAGATGGAATATACAATCAAACAAATCGCGGAAATTTCCGGTGTGAGTACGAGAACATTACGATTTTATGATGAACGTTCATTGTTGAAACCGGCTTTTTTGAGCGAAGCTGGTTATCGAATATACACCGAAAAAGAAGTTGACCGCCTGCAGCAAATTTTATTATACCGGTCAATGGGACTGCCGTTAAAAACAATCAAAGAATTGATCGATCGGCCTGATGAAAAAATTCAAGAGACATTGCTTGAACAAAGGAACCAACTAGAACAAAAACGGCAAGAGTTGGATCATTTACTACAAGTTCTTGATGACACACTACGTTATTATAAAGGAGAGATCACAATGACTAATAAGGAAAAATTTAACGCATTTAAGCAAGAGAAATTAGCAGAGAATGAAGCAAATTATGGACAAGAAATTCGTGAAAAATATGGAGAGAAATCTGTAGAAGAATCCAATCGAAAATGGCAAAATATGAGTGAAGCTGACTATCAAAAAATGCAGCTTACCGAACAGACACTGATTGATAAGCTGACACAATATTTAGTTGCAGAAGAGCTTCCCAGTCAATTAGCAGAAGAAATTTTTTCTTTGCATAAATCATGGCTGCAGTTTAGCTGGAAAGAATACTCCGGTGAGGCACATAAAGGACTAAGCGAAATGTATTTGGCAGATGAACGCTTTATTCATTATTATGATGATAAAAGTGGTCATGGTGCCACAGAAGTGTTGTATCAAATCATCCAACATTATGCTTAATCAGCCACTTTACTTATTGAAGAAGAGTTGTGATTGTTTTGTCACAACTTTTTTTTTACATAAATCGAAAATGCTGAATACGGGTGATAATCAAGAAATCTATACAATAAAAATCAAAAAAAGAAATAAAAATATTAAAATATGATTAAAAATGCTACTGTGTTTGATTTTTCCAAAATCTTTCTCAATACCTTGATACTTAAGGATTCTATGACTTTTTTCTTATTATACGAAAAAAAAGCGAGCAGAAACCGCTTTATAATTACTGTACAAAAATGCCTCTGATTCGATACAATGAAGAAAAGGGGGGCTTATTATGAAAGAATCATACGAAAAAATATTGGTCGCAGTCGATGCATCTGAACAAGCGCGTCATGCATTCCAAGAGGCAATCAGAGTTGCTCGGAGAAACCAAGCACAGTTGTATATCTTGATGGTATCAGACACCAATCATTTAGGAACTGAACCTTATGCGGTGGATCATATCATAAAAGAAGCACATAAAGCATCTAGTGCGGTTGTAGAATCATTAGAAGAAACAATTCCAGAAGATATTTCCTATACTACGGCCATGGAAGATGGAAATCCAAAAGCGACCATCGTGACTTATGCAGAAGATCAAGGAATCGATTTGATTTTGATGGGCGCCACAGGAACAGGAACTTTTTCGCGGCTGTTATTAGGTTCAACGACAGCGTATGTTGTTAATAATGCACCTTGTAATGTAATGGTCGTTCGATAACTAATCAACAGAAGAAGAGGCTGCGACAGATGATTGCAGCCTCTTCTTTTTTGTCTATATTTTTCTACTGACGATCAAGCTTTTTCTTTGTATGGATACCTTTGAAAATAAGTTCATCGTTTTTTCGTTCAAATTGAAAATAGATGTCCTTTTTGCGACCAGTTTTTGTAGCTGGAATAACAAAGTAATCACGGTCTTCCGCATCCATCTTAGTAGTGATTTGATTTAAAAACAAGGCTAAAGGAAGCGAATCTTTTACTAAGGAATCATACGTTCGATAAAAAATTTCAACAGAGTCTGGACTAATCATGGACATGGTTATCACCTCATTAATAGTATACGAACATTTGTTCGAAAAGTAAAGTTGCTAGCAAACGTTTCTTTTAAATAAATTACGCAAAAAAAGAAACCTCTATGCTATAGCTAGAAGTTTCCCATTGATTATTTTATTAAAATAAAATAGATAGCGAGCCAAAAAAACAGGCAGGCCACGAAAATCAAGCGATGGATGATATGTTTTGGTTGACGATACAGCCAATTGTAAAATTTTTTCATAAAATAATCCTTTTTCCTCTTGTCTCTAACAAAAATGCTACCGCAAGATGAGAAGAAAGTAAAGGATAAAAAAACAACACACCATAACTTTTGCAGGTGTGTTGAGTCCAAATGTGGACGGCTGGAATCGAACCAGCACCTCTGTCTTAAATGCGGACTACATCATTGAACGAGTAAAACACCAAGTTCATCCACATTCATAAGTATACTGAAGTCAGTTTTTTTTGAAAGGAACTGGAGAGTAATTAAATAAATTTTATACTTTATTTTTTTTTGAGGAATCTTCGGCGAATTCTTTAGCAATAATCCAGCCATAACTTTCCGTAATGGCCGCTGCGGTGGAACCGTTGATGACAGAACCCGCAATCGGAAGTTTCCCAATTAAGAAACGCGTGGTCATTTGTCCGGCTTTTTGGGCTAAAAATTGGGTAGCCAGTGATTTTGCGACACCTTCTTCTAGTTTCATATGAAAAATTTTTCCTAGACTAATTACCATCGCAGTTTGGATTGGCAATAAAACTGTTGCATCAGGGACAGGAAATTGTGCCATTCCTGCACCAACTATTGCTGCAGCAGTCGAGGCGCTGTGGATGATGAGATGGGCTTTTTTTCGTTGGACGTTGTTCATGATAGATTCTCCTTATTTTAGTCAAATCTCTTTTTATAAAGAGTATGGTATATTTCTTAGATGAGCAGTTAAGTCAATATTTTATTGGTTGATAAAGTTTAGCACCTAGAGATAAAAAGAACAATTTTTTTCCACATCTTTTAAGCTGGTTTAATTTTTGAAAAGTAAAAAAATAAAGAGAAATAGTTATTTATATTTTTAGTAATTATGGTAGAATGATAGACTATGATTGAAAGGGGCGGCAAAGATGGTTGATGAATATAAAAATATTTTAGTTGCTGTGGATGGCTCCGCGCAATCCAAAAAAGCATTTGATGAAGCAATCAATATCGCAAAAAGAAATAAAGGGAAATTGACCTTAGCAACAGTTATTGATACGGCTAGTTTTAGCGGAACAACCGGAGGAAATTCGATTCCATTGATGCAAGAAGTCCGAGAAAAGGCCCAGAGGATCATTGCAGAATTAGAACATCATCGTATCGCAGAAGAACAAGAGGTCCATTTGACTTCCCAGATTATTGCAGGAAATCCAAAACGAGAGCTTGTGGAATTAGCAGGGAAATTGGAGACAGATCTGATCGTGATGGGGGCAACGGGGTTAGGTGCGCTATCGTTGTTATTTGTTGGTTCGACCACTGCTTATGTAGTGAATCAGGCACCATGTAATGTCATGGTAGTAAAATAATCAAAAAAACGTCTAACATGAAAAGTCAGACGTTTTTTTCATCAAGAGTCATAATCAATTCAGTTCCATCGTCATAGACATACATGACTTTAGGAAATTCTACGTCTTCGTAGTCCTGAACATACGGTGCAGTAATCCCGTCAGAAAAATAAGGCTCACTTTGGGAATAGACGAGACTCAATGTGTGTGCTATTTTATTTTTGAAGAAATGAAAGCGCTGTGGGGATGTAAGCGGCAGTCCTTTAGAAGGTCGCATGAAGATCATGTGCCAAATCTCTTGCTGCATGTGTTCAGGGACAAGATCAAAAGGGACCGTACTTTTTCGTGATTTCGTTGGTTCAAACATTTTTATCAGTCCTTTCTGTGCTTTATCATATCAGGTTTTATTGAGAAAAAAAGCAGAAATAATCAATTTTTGCAGATTCAGTTCGTCGGAACAGTTTTTTTAGGATAAAGATGATAAGGTAAAGAGAAGAAGTAAAAATAAGTTATGTTGCCAGATGTATCAGAAAAATAAAAGAATAAAGTTTAGGAGGGGTTTTAAAATGGATAAGAATATGGAGACTTTGTTAGCTAATGCCGACACATTTACGCTGACTACGATTGATAATCGCGGATTCCCGCATATGATTGCTGTTTCACCACCACTTGAACGAAATGGGTTCTACTATTTTAAATTTTATATCAACGGTGATGGACGAACGGCCGAAAATATCCGTCATAATCGTACCGGCAGCCTCTTTTGTTTTGACAAAGATCAACATGAAAGCATTGCGTTGAAAGGCTATTTGTTTGCGGAAGAGTTAGTAGAATATAAAAAATTAGCTGCACAACTAAATGAGTTCCAAAAAGATTTAAATTATGAAAATCCAGTGATCGCTGTTTTTGAAACATTGAGTGTTAAACACTACAAACAAATGCATAGCGAATTTTTGGACATTCCTGAAAAATAAAAAAACCATCCCTTTGGTTAAAGGGATGGTTTTTTTGTCTGGTCACAACTACCGATTTCACTAATATAGACCTGGATTATTCGTTAAAATACAGATAAATTTTAGTGCAAAATAAAGAAAGATATTTTTTAAAAAAAGAGAGGATTTACCATTAAATTTCTATTTTATGTAAAGAAGAAGAGTGATAAACTCTAAGTAAACGTTTGCACATGCAAGCTTTTTGAAGACACAAAAAAAGCGCCGAAACAGCGCCACTTTAAAAGTTGATTACGGACTAAGCCTTATTTTAACTCGCTATGTTGTTTTGAAAACTTCCAACAAATTCATTATAACAAGAATAGAGAAAAAGTAAAAGTCTAAATCAAAAAAATCATTTGGGGAGGACACAATGAATAAAGATTATACAATTGGACTAGATATTGGAACAGCCTCAGTTGGCTGGGCAGTTCTAGATCCGAACTACGATTTGATCAAAAAAAATATGAAAATCAAAGGAAACGGTTCAAAGAAAAAAAGTAAAAAGAATTTTTGGGGTGTTCGTTTATTTGAAGCAGGAGAGACTGCTGAAGGAACAAGGATGAAGCGAACTGCACGCAGAAGATACACACGCAGACGCAATCGAATTCGCTATCTACAAGAAATTTTTCAAATAGAAATGGCTAAAGTTGATAAAAATTTTTTCTATCGCTTAGATGACAGTTTTTTAGTTCCAGAAGAAAAAAGAAATGAGCGTCATCCAATTTTTGCAACGTTGGAAGAAGAGATTGCTTATCATGAGCAGTTTCCAACAATTTATCACTTACGAAAATATTTGGCTGATGCATCTGAACAGGTTGACTTACGCCTGATTTATTTGGCACTAGCACATATTGTCAAGTTTCGGGGAAATTTTTTAATTGAAGGGAAGTTGAACACCGAAAATTCTTCCGTGAAAGAAACTTTTAGAACTTTTATCCAGGCATACAATCAAACATTTAACACTCAGGAGAACAACTGTGAATCGACTGATGTAGAAAAAATCAGTGTGCTGCTACAGGAGCGTTTATCGCGTCAGAAAAAAGCAGAAAACGTACTTAAGTTGTTTCCTGAAGAAAAAACCAATGGAATTTTTATGCAATTTTTAAAAATGATTGTCGGCAATCAAGGAAGTTTTAAAAAATATTTTCAATTGGATGAAGAATTTAAATTACAATTTTCTAAAGACGAATATGAAGACCAGCTAGAGGGTCTTTTGGCTTTGATTGGAGATGAGTACGCAGAAGTTTTTGCTGCCGCCAAAACTGTTTATGATGCAGTGGAATTATCGGGTATTTTGACCGTGAAAGATTTAAGTACCAAAGCAAAACTATCAGCAAGTTTAGTGAAACGTTATGAGGATCATAAAGCCGATTTAGAAAAATTTAAAAGTTTTATTCGAAAAGAATTGCCTGATAAATATTTTGAAGTATTTCGAGACGAACAAAAGAAAGGCTATGCTGGGTATATTGAAAATAGTGTGACGCAGGCTGATTTTTATAAATATTTGGAGAATTTACTCAAAGATGTAGAAGGAGCTGATTACTTTTTAGATAAGGTTAGAAAAGAAGATTTCTTAAGAAAACAACGGACATTTGATAATGGAGTGATACCACATCAGATTCATTTGGAAGAATTGCAGGCAATTATTGGCAAGCAAAAGCATTATTATCCATTTTTAGCAGAGAATCAAAGCAAGATTGAACAAATCCTTACTTTTCGTATCCCTTATTATGTTGGACCTCTAGCCAAAGGAAACAGTCGGTTCGCTTGGTCGAGTCGAAGAAACGAAGAGGCGATTACACCATGGAATTTCACGGAAATCATCGATGAAGGAAAATCAGCGACCGCTTTTATAGAAAAAATGATTAATTATGACAGTTATTTGCCACAAGAAAAAGTGCTGCCAAAGCATAGTATGCTCTATGAGAAATATATGGTGTTTAATGAATTGACCCGAGTATCTTATGTCGATGATCGAGGAGAGATACAATATTTTTCAAGTGTTGAAAAACAAGAGATATTTAACGAATTGTTTAAAAAGAATCATAAAGTCGACTGCAAGCTACTTGAGAAGTTTTTGAAAAATCATTATATGATTGAAACTGCTGAGATCAAAGGGGTTGAGCAGCGGTTTAATGCAAGTTATGGCACATATCAGGACTTAATAAAATTAGGAGTCAGCCAAGAGATATTGGATGATCCGGCAAATGAAGCGTTGTTTGAAGAAGTCATTAAAATTTTAACGGTTTTTGAAGATCGGAAAATGATCAGAGAACAACTAAGTAAATTTGATTCTTATTTTGATCAAAATATTCTTAAGAAATTAGTGCGACGACACTATACCGGTTGGGGACGTCTATCAGCAGAACTAATCAATGGGATTCGAGACAAACAATCAAAGAAAACTATTTTAGATTACTTGATGCGCGACGATGATTTTCCTAGAAATAAAAATCGTAATTTGATGCAGTTAATCAACGATGAGACGCTATCCTTTAAAGAAATTATTGAGCAACATCAATCCGTTGATCAATCAGCAGATTTACATGAAATCGTCAAAGAGCTTGCAGGCAGTCCAGCAATCAAAAAGGGTATTTTGCAAAGTCTAAAAATTGTTGATGAAATCGTGGGGATTATGGGATACCCACCTAGAAATATTGTAGTAGAAATGGCTCGAGAGAATCAGACAACGAATGCAGGAAGAAACAAGTCACGCGCTCGACAAAAAGTGTTGGAAGATGCGATGAGAGAACTCGGTAGTAATATTTTGAGAGAATATCCTTTAGATGGTGTGAATTTAAGAAGCGATCGGTTATTTTTATATTATTTACAAAATGGAAAGGATATGTATACCGGAGATGAGTTGGACATCAATAAACTTGCTCAATATGACATCGATCACATTATTCCACAAAGCTTTATCAAAGACAATTCCATCGATAATATCGTTTTAGTTAGTTCAAAGGAGAATCGAGGAAAATCTAACGATGTTCCAAGCGAGAGTGTCGTAAATAAAATGATCAGTTATTGGGAGAAATTAAAAAAAGCCAATCTGATGAGTCAGCGGAAATTTGATAATTTAACTAAAGGAGTTAGTGGAGGATTAAGCGAGGCGGATAAAGCACATTTTATTAAGCGACAATTAGTTGAAACACGCCAAATTACCAAGCATGTCGCCCGAATTTTACATCAAAAATATAATATCAATGAAGAGCATACGACCAGAGTCATTACTCTAAAATCAGCTCTGACCAGTCAATTTCGTCAGATTTACAAACTGTACAAAATCCGTGAAGTGAATGACTACCATCATGCTCATGATGCCTATTTAAACGGTGTTGTTTCGCAAGCTTTACTGAAAGTTTATCCACAGCTTGAACCAGAATTTGTTTATGGCGAGTATCACAAATTTAACTTGTTTAAAGAGAATAAGGCGACTGCTAAGAAAAACTTCTATAGTAATCTAATGCTTTTTTTCGAAAGTAGTCAAAAAAAAGTTGACGAAAATGGTGAAATTCTTTGGGATCAGAAAAATATCTCAACGGTTAAAAAAGTAATGAACTATCGACAAATGAACATTGTAAAGAAACCCGAAATTCAAACGGGAGGATTTTCTAAAGAATCAGTTTTGCCAAAAGGAGATTCACCGAAGCTGATTTCAAGAAAAAATGATTGGGATCCTAAAAAATATGGCGGCTTTGATAGCCCAAATATCGCATATTCAGTCGTTATCACTTATGAAAAAGGAAAACAGCAAAAAGTCACAAAAGCGATTGTGGGAATCACCATTATGGAACGAAAGAGGTTTGAAGAAAATCCACAGAAATTTCTAACTGAAAAGGGCTATAATAATCCACAAGTTATAGCAAAATTACCAAAATACACTTTATATGAGTTAGAGAATGGTCGCCGACGATTAGTTGCTAGTGCCACCGAAGCACAAAAAGGCAATCAAATGGTTTTACCAAGTCATTTGATCGAATTACTTTACCATGCGAAGCATTATGAAGAAATAGACGGGAAAAGTTTGAAGTATCTAATAGATCATAAGCCGATGTTTACTGAACTGTTTGAGATAGTGAAACAGTTTGCTAAAAACTATACATTAGCGGATAAAAATTTGCAGAACTTAGAAAGTCTATTTAAAGAAAATCAAGATGCCGATATCAAATTAATTGCTCAATCTTTTTTGAATTTAATGCAATTTAATGCAATGGGCGCACCAGCAGATTTCAAATTTTTTGATACAACGATTCCTCGTAAACGTTATACAAATATAAGAGAACTTTTAGCTGCAACAATTATTAACCAATCGATTACGGGTCTATATGAAACTCATTGGAAATTAGGTGAATAGTTATGGGTTGGCGAACGATTGTGGTAAATACGCATTCAAAATTAGCCTATAAAAATAATCATTTAGTCTATAAATCAGCTTCTCAAACTGAAATGATCCATCTATCGGAAATCGATGTCTTACTTTTGGAAACTACGGATATTATGATTACAACGATGTTGATAAAACGCTTAGTTGATGAAAATATTTTGATTTTATTTTGTGATGATAAACGTCTGCCTATTGGCAAGTTGCTACCTTTTTATGGTCGTCATGATAGTAGTTTACAATTAAGCCGACAATTGAATTGGACCTTAGAACAGAAGGGGATTGTTTGGACAGAAATTATTTCACAAAAAATCTTGAATCAATGTCAAGTTTTAATGGAACTAGAGTTTCAAGAAAAAACAAAAGCATTAATCAATTTACACAATGAGCTTGAGATTTTTGATCCATCAAATCGAGAAGGACATGCGGCCAGAATTTATTTTAATACGTTATTTGGTAATGATTTTTCACGAGACAGCGAAAATGCAATCAATGCAGGATTAAATTATGGCTATACTTTATTGATGAGCATTTTTGCCAGGGAAATCGTTAAATGCGGTTGTATGACTCAATTTGGGCTGAAACATGCTAATCAGTTTAATGATTTTAATTTAGCCAGTGATTTGATGGAGCCGTTTCGCCCAATTGTTGATCAAATTGTTTATGCAAATCGTACTGACGAATTCAAGGTAATCAAACGTGCGATTTTTGAATTATTTACCAACCAATATGTTTACAATTCTAAGACAATGTTTTTGACAAATATAGTCAGTGATTATACAAAAAAGGTAGTTAAAGTATTGAATGAAGAATCAGAAAGGATTCCAGAGTTTAGGATATGAGTTATCGTTATATGAGGATGATATTAATGTTTGATATGCCGACTGAAACAGCTGATGAAAGAAAAGCATATCGTACTTTTCGAAAATTTTTATTAAGTGAAGGTTTCATCATGCATCAGTTTTCAGTCTATAGTAAAATTCTGTTAAATGGGACAGCATCTAAGGCAATGATTGCACGGCTAAAACAAAATAATCCCAATAAGGGCCTGATTACCTTGCTAACAGTGACTGAAAAACAATTTTCACGAATGGTTTATTTAAATGGTCAGCATGACACTTGTATTGGAAATACGGATGACAGAATTGTTTTTTTAGGGGATAATTATGATGAAACTTAATTTTGAAATGTTAGATCAGCCAATCGAACTAAATTCTGCTACGATTTTAACAGTAGAAGACACTAAAATTTTCGCCCTATTAACAAAATATTTTTATCAATATCAGGATGAATCCGAATTACGATTATTTGATGATAAGCAAAAATCAATCAAACCCTCAGAACTAATGCTAGTCACTGATGTATTAGGATATGATATTAACTCAGCGGCTACATTGAAGTTGATTTATACAGATTTAGAGCTACAATTAAATGAAAGACCAGAAGTAAAATCGATGATTGACAAGCTGACTGCAACAATCAGTGAACTAATCGGCTATGAGTTATTGGAACATGAGCTAGATTTAGAATGTGATGAGATCACTATCATTGAATTATTTAAAGCATTAGGAATCAAAATTGAAACAACTAGTGATTCAATTTTTGAAAAATTAGTAGAAATTGTTCAAGTTTTCAAAAACTTAACAAAGAAAAAATTGTTGGTTTTCATTAATGTATGCTCCTATTTGACAAAAGAAGAATTAGTAGAGTTAAACAATTATATTTCTTTATACAATACGACTGTTCTTTACTTAGAGCCAAGACAAGTAGCAGAGACTGATCAATATATTTTAGATGAAGATTATTTCTTAAATTTTGTATTGGGAAACTAGATTCAATGCGTTCTTTGATAATAAAATATAAATAATGAATGAGGCATTCAAAACTGAAATCTTGCTATGGATGAGTGGCGCGATTACGAAATCTTTGAAAACCAAATTGGTCTACGAGGTTTTAGAGCTATGCTGTTTTGAATGCTTCCAAAACTTCTGTTCGTTGGGTCGATAACGAAGTGTAGTTTTAGAGCTATGCTGTTTTGAATGCTTCCAAAACTACATACGGCACCGTACTGCACCGGCAGTTGTTTTAGAGCTATGCTGTTTTGAATGCTTCCAAAACTAGCTCCTGTTGATAAACAAGAGATTAAACGTTTTAGAGCTATGCTGTTTTGAATGCTTCCAAAACTTACGGATAATCGTTTCGTTACGATTCTTTGTTTTAGAGCTATGCTGTTTTGAATGCTTCCAAAACGCCTGCTGAATATTCCAAAGCGCCTGGTTCGTTTTAGAGCTATGCTGTTTTGAATGCTTCCAAAACGCACTTGTAAAAGTAATACTCAACGTTTTGGTTTTAGAGCTATGCTGTTTTGAATGCTTCCAAAACATTCCCCATTCCGCAAACGCTGCGAGGACTGTTTTAGAGCTATGCTGTTTTGAATGCTTCCAAAACATGGAATTGAAGTATTGGGGTGCGGATAGTGTTTTAGAGCTATGCTGTTTTGAATGCTTCCAAAACGCTGACTCTTTTAATGAATCCAATTCTGTTGTTTTAGAGCTATGCTGTTTTGAATGCTTCCAAAACGGGCGCTCTACAACAGAATGACTGTGGAGAGTTTTAGAGCTATGCTGTTTTGAATGCTTCCAAAACTGATGATCAGCTAAAGGACTTATATGCAGTGTTTTAGAGCTATGCTGTTTTGAATGCTTCCAAAACATCTGGAGTCACGTCCTCTCTATCAAAATTGTTTTAGAGCTATGCTGTTTTGAATGCTTCCAAAACATTTGCTTCGGGCGGAGCGTTAGCGGCAGTGTTTTAGAGCTATGCTGTTTTGAATGCTTCCAAAACGAGAAAAGAGATGCTAGAACAAGCAAAAGAGTTTTAGAGCTATGCTGTTTTGAATGCTTCCAAAACAGAAGACTTATCAAGTTACGTTCCAAGCTTGTTTTAGAGCTATGCTGTTTTGAATGCTTCCAAAACGAAGCTTTAGCCAAACAATTAGCAGAAATGGTTTTAGAGCTATGCTGTTTTGAATGCTTCCAAAACGTCCTCACTTGCTGTACCAACTAATTCAGCGTTTTAGAGCTATGCTGTTTTGAATGCTTCCAAAACATTGCAAACTGCTACTGCTGTATCTGTAACGTTTTAGAGCTATGCTGTTTTGAATGCTTCCAAAACAACCCTCTGTTGCGTGTATATAGCTTGCCCGTTTTAGAGCTATGCTGTTTTGAATGCTTCCAAAACTTTGTTTTAACTTCACCAGTTTTTGGGTCAGTTTTAGAGCTATGCTGTTTTGAATGCTTCCAAAACGAGACGCAGAGAGGTAATCAAAGCACGTATGTTTTAGAGCTATGCTGTTTTGAATGCTTTCAAAACAAATTTCACGGTCTTCATTAGGAACAAACTGTTTTAGAGCTATGCTGTTTTGAGTATCTATCCAATATAGATAAATTATTTAATATCTTAGGGTGTATTTTCCTGCTGTTTAATAGTTGTTAAACATAAAAAAATACCAATCCCAAAAAATTAGATTTTTTGAAATTGGTTTGAGTGAGATAAGGCCTTAAGCTGTTAATTTTTTACATCAACGATATTAGTAAGCGGTAAAGTTTCTGCTTCTTCATACTGAAAATTTGTCGTATCGTATTTGAAATTGTATTTATTTCCTAAAAAGTATTTCGCAATGTGTAATGTGCGGTCACTGGAGCGTTCAAGATTTGAGCTGATATCAATCAGTAGGACACCGTCTGCTGCACGACCTTCACCTTTAGTCATCAAGCGGATATATTTTTTTCTAAGCAGTTCGACTAGTTGATTGATTTCTTCTTCACGATACAGCATTTTTTGAGCGAGCGCCATGTCGTCATTTTCTAAAACTTGCAAGGCATTGTATATGTTTTTCAAAACCTTATCAAAAAGTTTTTCAAGATCTTCATCTTGTAGTAAGAAAGTCTGACGACTGCTCGTTGTTTTGGCTTTATTATTTTTGTCTTTTGCTCGTTGTTTTTCTTCAAGAGCAATAGATTCTTCCACATAGCGAATAATATTCATAGAATGATCGCCGATGCGTTCGAAATCTTTAGTAAATTCTAATAGCATCGCTTGTTCTTGACTTTCTAACGGTGAAAGTTCTGCTGTGGATATTTTTACTAGATACTCTGTTAGCTCGACATCACATTGATTGATGGCTTCTTCATACTGTAAGACATCATCATGCCATTCTTCTTTATTGTCGTGATAATATTTGCGTGCTCCTTTCAAAGAAGAAAGAACGTAATTTCCCATCTGAATAATTTCTCCTTTGGCTTGTTCGATTGCCATTACTGAGGAGGTGTGGATGACAGCTTCGCTTAACGTAACTGGCCGAATGTTCAAATTTTTTTCGCTGCCAGGAACGATTTTTTTTACTAAAAATTCGATCTGAGCAATGAACCAGAATTGAATCGCCAGATTAGAAATATTGAAAAGTCCGTGAGCAAAAGCGATTTGCATCGCCGGATTCAACCCTAACGATTGGGCAAATAAAGTGACGAGTTGGGTGAATGGTCCCAGCAATAAAGTAAAGATTATTGCGCCGACTAAATTGAATATTACATGAGATGCGGCTGTTCGTTTTGCCGCGATACTGGCCCCTAAGCAGGCGATGATTGCAGTGATTGTTGTACCAATGTTGTCACCAAAAAGAATCGGTAACGCAGCCGTTAAAGTCACACTGCCTTGCATATATAATTGTTGTAAGATACCGATTGTCGCACTAGAACTTTGTAATACCATCGTTAATAAGGTTCCAATACCTACACCTAATACAGGGTGATGGGAGACCCGAATCATTAATTCATTAAATTGGGGAAGGTCCTTAAGAGGATCCATGGCGCCGCCCATTAATTTTAACCCATAAAAAAGTGCGCCGAATCCAAAAAGAATTTGTCCAATCGATTGTAAAGAGCTTCGTTTAGCAAAAAACAACAAGATTGCTCCTGTACCGATAATAGGTAGAGCATACTCGCTTAAATTAAAACCGATGATGAAAGCGGTGACAGTCGTTCCTACATTTGCCCCCATAATTACTCCGATTGCTTGTTTCAAGGTCATAAAACCTGCACTAACAAGTCCCACAGCTAAAACAGTTGTTCCTGAACTACTTTGAATCAAACCAGTTACGATAATTCCTGCTAAGACTGCGCGAAAAGGTGTTGAAGTAAACCGATTTAAAATCTCACGTAATCGATTTCCGGCAGCCTTTTGTAACCCATCTCCTAGGTATTTGATTCCGAAAAGAAAAATTCCTAATCCACCTAAGAAAGTAAAAAGCATTTCTTGATAAGACATCTTGCGTCCTCCGCTAGTTAAATTTATACATACTATTACCAAAATAATAGATTTCTAAGCAAAAGAAAAGGCTTTTATTAAAAAACTCATGAATTTTTTTTAAATGCGAGAGAGTTAGCGTGAAAGAAAAATTATAGAAGAAGTCTGCAAAATTCTTTTGTAATTTTCTATATTTTCGGCTACTCTTAAAGAGAGCTCTAGTAAATATAACCAATAATGAAAGCGGTGACAGTTGCTAGCTATTTCGTAACAATAAATATAATGGGTATCCATTAATTGAATTAAAGGAGGCGTTCTAAATGAAAGTAGTTTTTCATGTGGATGAAGTAGGAATGATCAGAGAGGCACGGCATAATATCGAATATGTGTTGTTGACAGAGCCTAAAGCAGATATCGTATTGTTAATGAATGGTGAAGCTGTCCAAGGCTATTTATTGCCGCGAATGATCAAGTTTATGAAGGAATATCAAGATGTTACTTATCAAGCATGCCATCAATCAATGCGTAATTTTCGTGTCCGTTCTAAACAAATGTATGAGCAAGTTGAGGTCGTTGAGTCTGGTGTGATTGGATTAGTTAAATTGCAAGAACAAAGATATTCTTATATCAAGTGTTAGAAAACAGAATTAACAAGTCCTTCATAAGAAGGGCTTGTTGTTATATGAATGAGATAGATATTTAATTGATGATAGTTTAGTACGAATAATGTGAGTCAAGAAAAATTATTGAGAATTAATGTTAAAAAATGATGGATGTAATTTACTATGTGATTAAGTCATCAAAAAGAAGTAAGCCAATACTAATGGCCTACTTCTCTATTTTTTCGTTCCATTTTTTTGGACTCCAGATATTTCCTTCAAGGGCAATTTGCAAACTTTCATTGTCATCTTCTAATTGTTCGATGTACTTGAGAGTTTCGGTTACAATGAACTGATATTTTTCATCTGAAATGGTAGCTAATTGTTCTTCTAACCAAGTATTTCGCATTTACTTCACCTCAAAAGCAGTGTAGCATAGAATTAGTTGGCAATTAGTGTAAGATGCTTGGGAGGAAATGTACAATGGAAGTGAATGAAAGCGTTATTTTGGAGGCGCAGAAGGAATTAGCAGCAGTGAAAAATGAATTGCAACGATTGGAGCAGTTAAAATTTTCTAGTGAATTGAAAGATCAGCGGATAGAATCTTTGCGACAAGAGATTCAACAAGTGGAAGGATTTTTGAAAATGTAAGCAGATTCTTAGCCTTCTTATTTTCTCGATGGTAGAATAATTTTAGAAGTAATTTTCGCTTATTTTATCAAACAGGAGGTTCTTTTATGACAAATAATGATGAATTAAAAGGTAAAGTGAACGAAGCAAAAGGAAAAATCGCGGATGATGAATCGACTGAATTAAAAGGAAAGATTCAACAAGGTGTCGGCAAAGCAAAGGATAAGGCCAAAGAAACAGCAGATGACGTTGCCGGAAAGATCAATAAAAAAATCGATAAAGAGAGAGAATAATCTTTTAGACCTGCAGCCGCAGGTCTTTTTTCTTGAATCTGCTGAAAGAACGTCTAGGTTGCATTATAATAGAAGTAAAAGTGAAGGAAGTGACTAGTTGTGCGTATTTTAGTTGTTGGTGGTAAAGGAACGATCGGTCAAGCTGTGGTGGAAAAATTACACGAACACGAACTGATTATTGCTGGCCGAACTAGTGGTGATGTTCAAGTTGATTTAACATCAGTGAGTAGCATTGAAATGATGTTTAAAAAAGTAGGCTATGTAGATGCAATCGTTAATGCTTCAGGAACCGCTAAAATTCAGTTAGTTGAAAAAATGACTCCAGAAGATAACTTAGTAGCAGTCCAAAGCAAATTACTAGGACAGATCAACCTAGCATTGATTGGGCAAAAATACTTACATCGAGGTGGCAGCATTACTTTGACTACAGGTATTATGAAAGACGACCCAATCCCTGGCGGCGCGTCTGCAGCGATGGCAAATGGAGGAGTATCTGCTTTTGTAAAATCAGCAGCGATCGATTTCACCCAAGGGATTCGGATTAATTGTGTCAGCCCAAATGTTCTCATAGAATCTTATGAAAAACACAAAGATTCATTCAAAGGATTTGTACCAGTACCAGCAGAACGTGTAGCAATGGCTTATGTCAAAAGTATCGAAGGGAAACAAACAGGACAAGAATATCAAGTCTATTAAAAAGCCTATCTGAAAAACTAACCACGTGCTATAAAACTAGTCAGTGATTGAATGGTGAATATACTAGGAAAAACAGGATCGAGATATTTATTGATCCTGTTTTCCTATGTTTGAGCTCTCTAATGTAAACTACCACCATGATAGTTATCAATAAATACAGTTGTATTAATAAACAGAATCGTTTATACCTGCTATAAGTAAGCAATAAAATAAGGGAAAGCACTATTGAAATCAATTATTTTGAGAGAAACGCTTAAGAATGATTGAATTTTTTTGATTTCTAGTTATAGTATATACTATAAAGTATATACCGAAATAAGTTATATAAAAATTAATCTAGTAAATTGATCTAAGAATCAGTATAGTGAATTTGAAGATCATTTGATAATCAGAATAAAATAATTAAGGAGCGAATATGAAAGAAAAGAAAACGACAAAAGCGAAGTTTGATCAAGTATCAGCCGAAATCGAGAAGCGAATCCATGAAGGAATCTACGTAAGCGCACAAAAATTACCTTCTGAATATGATTTAGCAAAAGAGTTTGACTGCAGTCGTTTAACCATTCGTAAAGCCATTGATGATTTAATCAAAAAAAATATTTTAGTAAAGCATCGCGGCAAAGGAAGCTACGTGATGACACAGCCGAAAATTCAAAGTGGACGGTCAGGGCTGCAAGGATTTACTGAGGCAGCAAAGGCTTACGGAAAAACAAGCAGTACTGAAGTTATCTCATTTAAAAAAATTAATGAACCGGCAGATGAAATAATAAATGCTTTGCAATTAGAGGAAGATACTCCAATTTATGAGTTGGTTCGTCGGCGAATTTTAGACAATGAACCAATGACAGTCGAAAAAATTTATTTGTCTGAATATTATGTAAAGGGATTGACTAAAGAAGATTTTATCGGTTCTTTATTTCAATTACTAGAAGAAAAGACAGAGATTGCTTATTCACATCAAGAAGTAGAGGCCATTTTAGTAAAATCAGAACTTTCAAAGCTTCTGGATGTTCCAATGGGAGATCCATTACTACAAGTTCATTCTGTTACCTATGCGTTAGATGCAACTCCGATTTTCTATGATATTTCATACTACCGCTCGGATCGTTATATATTTAAAACAACACTGACACGTTATAATCATTAAAATATCTATAGATAAAATGCTTCTCAAAAAATTACATAAATAGAAATTAGGAGGCTTTCTCATGTCAATTGATTTTAGGAAAGTGATCGAAGAAAATAAAGAACAATTTTATCAAGATCTTGATCAAGTAATGCAAATAGAGAGTGTCAAAGGACAGCCAGTTGAACACGCTCCGTTTGGAAAAGGTCCTAAAGAAGCGTTAGATGCCGTGTTGGCATTGGCTCAGAAATATGGGTTTAAAACAGCGATAGTAAATGATGCGGTTGGTTATGCGCAATGGGGCAATGAGGAAGATTATATTGGCGTAGTGGGTCATTTGGACGTTGTACCTGCTGGCGAGGGCTGGTCTTTTCCCCCCTTTAAATTAAGCAAAAAAGGGCAACGTTTTTATGGACGAGGAATTTTGGATAATAAGGGGCCGATTCTGTCTTGCTTATTTGGATTGAAATTATTAAAAGAGTTAAACTTGCCGACAAAAAAGACGATTCGGATTATTTTTGGAACAGATGAAGAAAATGGCAGTTCTGATATTCCGTTATATTTGAGTGAAGAAAAAGCGCCTCGTTTTGGGTTCACACCAGATTGTAAATATCCGGTAGTCTATGGTGAACGAGGAATTGTTAATTATGAAATTCTAACAACCATTCCTGAAATTGAATCAAATAGTTTGAGTGAATTTATTGGTGATCAAGCACGAGATCACGTTCCAGACGAACTATCAGTGACAATCAATGGAGAAAAAGTCCACGTTGTTGGCAAACGAGCTCCTTCTAATGCCCCTGAACTTGGTGAAAATGCGATTACCTTATTAGCAGAAAAACTGATTCAAGAGAAATTGGTCGCAGGGAAACTAGATGAGTATTTTTCTTGGGTTGTACGGAGTTTGGCAAAAAAACATCACGGTGAAGGATTAGGCATCGCTTTTTCAGATACAGACAGTGGAAAATTGATGATTACTCCGTATCAATTAATAAAAAAAGGTCATCAATTAGCTCTTTCGGTAGCTATTCGTTATCCAGTATCAGTAACTGAATCAGAAGTGACAGAAGTATTAGAAAAGCATCTACCTCCCCAAAGTCAGTTAAAAGTTGTTCGTCGGATTGAAAGCAGCCATTTTCCTAAGGATGATTCCAATGTACAATTATTAGCCAAAGTTTATGAAGATGTAACAGATTTGGATGGCACACCAGTAACGACTACAGGAGCTACTTATGCGCGTTTTGTACCAAATATCGTTGCATTTGGTCCATCATTTCCTGGTCAAAAAGGAATTGCTCATAACAAAGATGAATACATGGATGAAGAAGATTTATTATTAAACATGGAAATTTATATGCGAGGAATGTTGAAATTAATTGAATGATTGAACAAGAAGGCTTAGCAGTGATATGCTAGGTCTTTTTCGTAGTTTTTTTCGCATTTCTTTTTTATATTCATGAGCCATTAAAAAAAGATAAAAATTTTTTTGATTTAGTATATACAAAACAGTATATACTATTTATAATGAAGTCAGAATTTTGGAAATGTAAACGGTAACGTAAAAGGAGGATAACGATGGCATGGGGAGCAATTGCCACATGGCGTATGGCACATGATGGCGTAGTAGAAGCATTGCAATTATTAGAAAAAAAAGAAGTAGCTGGCGATGCCGTAGAAACGTTGATTAAAACGGTAGAGGACTATCCTTACTACAAATCAGTTGGATTTGGTGGATTACCAAACGCTGAAGGAATCTTAGAAATGGATGCCGCCTTTATGGATGGAGATACGTTTGAAATTGGTGCAGTTGCAGGAATCACAGATGTAAAAAATCCTATCTCGGTAGCACGGAAATTAAGTAAAGACAAATTCAACAGTTTTCGAGTGGGGGATGGAGCAACAAAATATTCAATGCTAGAAGGTTTTGAAAGAAAAAGTATGTTAACTGACCGAGCTCATAAAATTTGGGAAAAGCGGTTAAAAGAAATTCATGAGAATAATTTAAATCCTTATGATGGTCACGATACAGTTGGTGCAATCACATTAGATCAAATGGGAACGATGACAGCTGGAACTTCCAGTTCAGGATTATTTATGAAAAAACCTGGTCGTGTAGGTGATTCACCATTATCTGGTTCAGGTTTTTATGTAGATAGTGAAGTTGGGGGTGCAGCAGCAACTGGATTGGGAGAAGATTTGATGAAAGGTTGTTTGTCTTATGAAATCGTCCGATTGATGAGTGAGGGGATGAAACCACAAGCAGCCTGTGATAAAGCAGTTTATGAATTTCATGATAAGTTAACTGCTCGTTATGGAAAGGCTGGAGCTTTTTCATTGGTTGCTATGAACACTCAAGGAGAATGGGGTGTTGCTACAAATGTTGAATTCACTTTTAGTGTGGGAAACGATCAAGAAAAACCGCAGATTTTTATTGCGAACATGGGTGTCAACCACACCACAGATATCCAACCGATTACACAAGAATGGCTAGATGCCTATGAAAAACGGATCAAAGCACCAATTGAATAAAAATTAGGAGAGTGGAAAAAATGAGTAAAAAACAGATTTATCTATTTTGTGATGCCGGGATGTCAACCAGTATTATGGTCAATAAAATGATGGAAGTTGTGAATAAGCACAATATGCCGCTTCAGATCACAGCATTTCCAGTAGCGCGTTCACAAGAAGTTGTGGAGAAAGAGAAACCTGTAGCAATTTTATTGGGACCACAAGTGAAATTCTTACTTGAAAAAACCAAAGAGCAATTTACGCCACAAGGAATTCCAGTTGCTGTGATCTCACCAGAAATTTATGGCATGATGGATGGCGAAAAAGCGATGAAAGAAGTTTTAAAACTGATTAAAGAAAATAAAAAGAAATAATCAACGATTGGAGAAAAAAAAGATGCAGAAATTTCTAAATTGGTTAGAAAAAATTTTAACGCCACTAGCGAAAATCATTGGAGAAAACAAGTATTTAATTGCTATCCGAGATGGTTTCTTAATTTCAACGCCATTATTAATTGTGGGTTCATTCTTCTTGTTACTTGCAAATTTTCCGATTCCTAATTGGAGCAATATCATTTCTCCAATTTTAGGTGACAACTGGGAATCTTTGATGTCAGTACCGGCTTCAGCTAGTTTTGACGTTATGACGATTTTAGCTGTCGTAGGAATTGCGTATAGTTTAGGAAGACAATTGGATATCGACGCGATCCAATCAGGTGCCTTGGCTTTAGTTTCTTTCTTTATTTTAACACCGTTTACGACCCAATTTACACCTGAAAATAGCACGCAAGTTTTCGATGTAACTAGCTTACCGCTAAAATGGATGGGTTCAAGCGGTCTGTTTTTAGGAATGATCATTGCATTAATTTCTACCCGGATTTTTGCAGCGGTAATCCATCGTGGTTGGACAATCAAAATGCCTGAAGGAGTTCCGCCAACAGTAGTGAAATCTTTTGAAGCATTGATTCCTAGTTTTGTTGTTGTAACAATTATGTTTGTTATTAATTGGTTAGTCTCCTTAACACCTATGGGGAATTTACAAGATATAATCTTTACCTTCTTACAAACGCCATTATTAAGTTTAGGAAATACCTTAGGTGCAATGATTATTGCGTATTTGTTCTTACATTTTTTCTGGTTTTTCGGAATCAATGGATCCAGCGTGGTAGGCGCAGTATTTAATCCTGTTTTACGAGCACTTTCTGTGGAAAATATGCAAGCATTCAAAGATGGTCATGAGATTCCCAATATCATCACAGGACAATTTCAAGATATGTTCGCGACCTTTGGTGGGGGCGGTTCAACCTTGTCTCTGATTATCGTAATGATTATTTTCTGTAAGAGTCAACGAGTGAAAAAATTATCGCAACTATCATTAGTTCCAAGTATTTTCGGAATCAATGAACCAATTATTTTTGGGTTGCCGATTGTGTTGAATCCAATTATCTTAATACCTTTTGCACTTGTACCTACGATTAATATTATTATTTCTTACTTTGCGATGGACTGGGGAATCGTTCCCTACACGAATGGAATTCAATTGCCGTGGACGACACCGCCAATCATTTCTGGCTTTTTAGTAAGCGGTTGGCAGGCATCTGTGTTGCAAGCATTGCTGATTGTTTTAGGGATGGTAATTTATTATCCATTTATCAAAGTAATGGATGATCAATATTTACGTGAAGAAAAGGAAGCAGAAGAAAAAGAAGCAGAAGAAATCGATTTTGATACATTTGATTTTGATGAAATCTAGGACAGGTGAATATAGTGAAAAAAATTATTTTAGTTCTTAATCATGTTCAGGCAGGAATGGGGAGTGATGAACATGCCAATCTAGCACCTAGCGGGAAAAAAGCCGCATTAGGTCCGGGGCAGACTCTTACACCCTATCTAAAAGAACAAGAAGCTGAAATTATTGCTACATTGTATTGTGGGGATCATTACTATTTGGAACACCAAGAAGAGGTAGCTAAGAAATTTATAGGGTTTGCAAAAAAATTTCAAGCAGATGCTGTAATCTGTGGTCCAGCTATGCACTATGCAAATTTTGGAGAGATGGCAGGCTCTTTGACTAAATATTTTATCCAATATGGAATTCCCGCGATTGCGGCCATGTCAATTGAAAATCCGGCAACTCAAGTGTATCAACAAGAAGTCCCAATTGTAAAAATGCCTAAAAAAGGTGGAATCGGTTTGAACGACTCATTTAAAAATATGGCATTGTTAGCAGCAGAAAAAGCTAAAGGTAATGATACGAAAGCTTTAGAAGAACGAATTTGTTTTTAAAGGAAGGAATTTTTTCAAATGAATGATGAACAATTACAAGTAGTCATGGGTCTAATCATGAACGCAGGCAATGCAAAAAGCGAAGCGGTGGCTGCTTTAGCTGCTGCAAAAGATAATGATTTTTCTGAAGCTGATGCGCGCATGAAGGCTGCAAACGATGCGTTAGTCGAAGCTCATAATACTCAGACAGGTCTATTGACGGCTGAAGCTAGTGGGAAAAATACCGAAGTAACACTATTAATGGTTCATAGTCAGGATCACTTGATGAATGCAATCTCTTATCTAGGATTAACTCAAGAATTGATTGATGTATATAAGCGTTTAGCTGCAATAGAAAAATGAAGAGAAAACCGACAAGATCAATTGTTCTTGTCGGTTTTTTAATGGAGTAAAAAATTATGAGCATCACGAAAGGATAAAAAATCTGGGAAGTTTCTAATAATCATTAGGATGGTGTACGACGATAAATTTTACGACATTGTTTGTTTGATTGTCCCAATTATGGTTGATGGTGGAAAAATAATGCGCTGAATCTCCAGGATAAAGTTGGTAGGTAGTCTCTTCAATTACCAAGGTCAAAATCCCTTCTAATATATAGATAAATTCCTCTCCTTGATGAGGATAGGTAGTGGGAAGTTCTCTATTTTCGTGAGGCATGATCTCAATCAGCTTTGGTGCAATCATTTTATCTTTGGGAGAACGGCTTAGTTGTTTATAAATAATATTGTTTAATTTATGGATTACAGGTTGATCATATCCGCGAACGATAGGCTCATTCACCGATTCATCTTCAAAAAAGTAATTGATTTTCACCTTAAATAAATCTGCAATAGTAGCTAAGTGTTCTACTGCGATGGTAGTGATCCCTCGTTCAAATTGAGATAAAAATCCCGTAGATAATCCTGTCTCTTCAGAAAGTTGTTTGAGAGTCATTCCTCGTTCGTTGCGCAGATTTTTAACTTTTTCACCAATATTCATCTGGATACTCCTCATTCATGATAAAAATTTCTTTATTAACTAGTATACCTGAAAAATTAGGGAATTTCTAATCATCATCTAAATGAAAAAAATCATATTAACAAAATAAAAAATTCACAATAATGAATAAAGCGCTTGCAACTATCTGGTAGACAATCTATAATGAAAGCGGGAGGGAAGCACGTGAAAAAGACGACGGTTTTTAATATCCAGAAATTTTCGACCCATGATGGGCCAGGGATTCGTACAACAATATTTTTCAAAGGGTGTCCCATAAAATGTGAATGGTGTCACAATCCTGAAAGTCAGGTTTTTGCACCAGAGATTATGTTGAATAAATACGGAAAAGAAGAATGGATAGGTAAAGAATACTCCATTCATGAATTAGTCAAAAAAATCCAAGCGGATCAAATCTTTTATGATCAATCTGGTGGAGGAGTGACCTTTTCTGGCGGCGAAGTAATGGCACAAAATATTGATTACGTGGTAGAACTGGCTCAAGAATGTCAGCGACTAGGGATTACTGTTGCAATCGATACATGTGGAGTAGCACCGACAGAAAATTTTCGTCGGATATTGCCATATGCCGATTTATTTTTATACGACCTAAAGTTCATTGATTCACATATCCATCAATTGTATACAGGTGCTAATAATCATTTAGTTTTAGAAAATCTACGTTTTTTATCAGATCATCAGGCTGAAATCAATTTACGATTGATTTTACTGGATGAGATTAATGCGGATGAAGGAACAGCAAAAGAAATCATTGACTGGTTAACAGATGAAGGGATTCATGTAAGTGAAATATCATTGTTGCCGTATCATGATTTTGGGCGAGATAAGTATGACCGCTTACAGCGTACTTGTACACAAAATTTTACTCAGCCATCTGATGAACAGGTGATGTCAATCAAAGAAACGTATCAAGCGGCAGGATATCAAGTAACCATCGGTGGATAATTGGGGAATTAGCAAAAAACAATAAACAAGCTATGATCAAGGAGGAAGAAAAATGACGGAATTAACATTGGAACCGACTAGAAGAGGGAGTACTGAACGGATCAAGCGATTGCGAGAAATCAGCGACAAAGAATGTACACCGAGTATCTCAATGGAGCGAGCGGTTTTATTGACTGAAGCCTACAAAAAGTGGGAAGGGAAAGTTTCTGCTCCGGTATTACGAGGAAAAGCTTTCAAATACATCATGGAAAATCGGACGAACTATATTGAAAAAGGTTCTCTAGTTTTAGGAGAAAAAGGGGATAGACCGTGGGCTGCTCCGACGTTTCCTGAATTGTGCTGTCATACATTGGAAGATTTTGACAATATGCATAACCGTGAAAAAGTTTTCTTTCGGGTAAGCGAAGAAGACCGTCGTATCCAAGAAGAGGTAATCATTCCTTATTGGCATGATCGTGCGATGATGACACGAATGAATCGATTATTGCCAGAAGAGTGGCATTTATTGTTTGATGCGGGTCTTTATACCGAGTTTTTGATGCAGCGAGGACCAGGTCATACAGTGGCAGATGGAAAAATGTATCAAAAAGGGTTTGCTGATTTTAAAGCAGAGATTCAACAAGAGATTGACAATCTTGACTACAACAACGATATGGAAGCTTTGAACAAGCGCGAAGAATTAGAAGGAATGAAACTTGTTTGCGAAGGGATGATCATTTACGGCAAACGCTATGCCCAACAATGCCGAGATTTGGCTGCTACAGAAACGGATCGTAAATGGAAACAAGAATTACTAGACCTTGCAGAAGTCTGCGATGTGGTGCCAGAACATGCGCCGCAAACATTCCGCCAAGCAATTCAAATGTATTGGTTTACTCATATCGGTATCACTGTTGAAATGAATAACTGGGATGCTTATTCACCAGGGAAACTGGATCAGCATTTAGAGCCATTTTATGAAAAAGACATCGCCGAAGGTCGTTTGACTAGAGAAGAAGCTCGTGAATTATTAGAAAATCTGTGGATTCAATTCAATAACCAACCGGCTCCGCCAAAAGTTGGGATTACTTTAAAAGAAAGCGGGACATATACAGATTTTTGTAATTTGAACACTGGGGCTTTGCGTCCAGATGGAACGAGCGGGGTGAGTGATGTTAGTTATTTGATTTTAGAAGTGATGGATGAAATGAAGCTGTTGCAACCTAGTTCAAATGTTCAGATTTCGCGGAAATCGCCGGAAAAATTCCTGCGTGAAGCCTTAAAAGTTTCCCGTAAAGGTTGGGGACAACCGGCGATGTATAATTCCGAAGCCATCTTGGCAGAACTTAGTTACCTTGGAAAATCTGTTGATGATGCTAGAGAAAGCGGTATTTGTTCAGGGTGCGTGGAAGTTGGGGTAGCTGGAAAAGAAGCGTATGTGTTAACAGGTTATCTGAATATCCCAAAAGTCTTCGAATTAGCGATGAATCGCGGCTACGATCATTATACGGATAAACAAGTTGGTATCGATGTTGGTGATTTCACGAAGATGACCACTTACGAGGAGATTTTTGAAGCATTTCATCAAGAATTGCAGTATGTAGTTGATGTAAAAGTTGCAGGAAATAACTTAATTGAACGGATGTACATGGAATTCATGCCCGTTCCGCTTCTTTCGGTGATGTCTGATGATTGTATCAAAGTCGGTAAAGACTATAATGCTGGCGGGGCACGTTATAATACAAGCTATATCCAATGCGTTGGTATCGCAACAATCACTGATTCTTTAGCTGCAATCAAACACAATGTTTTTGAAGAAAAAAATATGACGATGGCAGAGTTATTAGCAGCCTGTGAAGCAGATTTTGAAAATTATGAAGAAATTTATGACAAGGTTTACAATGAAACACCAAAATATGGAAATGACGATGATTATGCAGATAGCTTATTACGAGATGTTGCTGACTCATTACAAGAAGTGATCGCTGGACGGCCAACACCAAAAGGATCGAAAACAGTAGTCGAATTTTTACCAACAACTTGTCACGTGTACTTTGGTCAAGTCATGGAAGCATCACCTAATGGTCGTCATAAAGGCATTCCATTACCAGATGGTATCTCACCAGAAAAAGGTGCGGATCGCAATGGACCGACAGCTGTGATAAAATCTGCCTCAAAAATTGATCAGACCAAAACTGGTGGCGCATTGTTGAATCAAAAATTCACACCGAGTGTGGTTGCTGGTGAAGCAGGGATAACCCATATGGCTTCGTTAGTCCGTAGCTACTTTGCTTTGGATGGTCATCATATCCAGTTCAATGTAATTGATCGAGAAACTTTATTAAAAGCACAAAAACATCCAAAAGAATACGAAAATTTAATCGTACGAGTGGCAGGTTATAGCGACTATTTCAATAATCTAGAAAAAGCGCTGCAAGATGAGATCATTTCACGAACAGAGCAAGCCTTTGGCTAATGATTCTTATAAGCAATTGATTAAAGTAAGTGTCTCCTTTAGCCTGTGACAGGGATATTATCATAAAGAAAATATTTTTTGGGGTTTAAGCACGCATTTTTGCGTGCTTTTATGGTAAAATAAACTTAATAGGGAAAAAGGAGAAGTGAAATGGCAGGTACGATTAAAGAAATAGCTGAAAGAGCAGGTGTGTCCAGAGGAACTGTGGATCGGGCATTGAATGATCGAGGGCGCATCAATCCAGAGGTTGCTGAAAGAATCAAAGCAATTGCTAAGGAAATGGATTACGTTCCAAAGAAAAAAAAGGCGGCAAAAGATGCCCCTCTTAAATTAGGGATTGTCACGCAATTGGCAAAGTCTTCTTTTATGATCCCAATTCGATCAGGTTTACAATCAATTATAGGCGACCTGAAAAAAAGAAACATCGATTGTTTTCTAGAGGAAGTTGATGGAGTTGATGAAGCGGCGCAGCTACAGGCGTTAGACCGATTGGCGAAACTTGGGGTAAAAGGCATTGCGATTATGCCGGTAGATAGTGTTGGTATCAGAGAAAAAATCAATCAATTGACAGAGCAAGGTATCAACATCATTACCTTTAATTCTGATATTGTCGGAACAAAACGGCAATGCTTTGTCGGGATGGATAACTTTAAAAGCGGAAAAACTGCCGCCGGATTACTGGGGATGCTGACGAAAGGCAAGGGAGATGTTCTAGCCATCACTGGATATTTTGGAAACAGCGTCAATAGCCTACGTGTCGATGGATTTGTAAAGGAGTTGAAACAGTCATTTCCTGAGTTGAAACTAACGGGTGTTCAGAGTAGCTTTGACTCAAGTGCTGAGGTTGAAAAGATTTTAAGAGATACCTTGGGAAATTATGCAAATTTAGATGGTGTCGTTATTTTTTCTGGTGGGCAAGCAGGAATTTCCCGCGTGTTAGAAACAATTGATGAGAAGAAGCGTCCTTATGTGATTATCTATGATTTAACTAAAAATAATATTGAAATGCTAAAAAAAAATCAGGTTGATTTTCTAATCGATCAAGATGGATTTACTCAAGGTTACCGTTCTTTGTTGTTGTTAGCAAACCAGTTGCAGAATAATAAAACGGTTACAAAGGATGCGCACTTTACCGATATTATTATTAAAACAAGATACAATATTTAAAAAATAGTGTGAATCATGCTGGAAGGCGATTCACGCTTATTTTTTTGCCGCTTTTAAACGCACGCGATCATATGTGTAAAAATAAGTATTGCACGCAAATGATGAGCGTGCTATACTTACCTCGGAAATAGAAGAATGAAGAAGAGGTGGATATATGAGTTACATAAGTTTTGATCAATCAAAAGAATTTGACTTGCTACTTCTAGGAAGAGTTGCTATCGATTTTAACCCAGCCTACAACAATCAAGTTAAAGAAGGATTTAAGCCATTAAAAAATGTTCATATGTTTGAAAAGTTCGTGGGGGGCTCTCCTGCTAATATCTCTGTGGGTGTTACTAAACATGGAATGAAAGCTGGTTTTATTGGTAAAGTCTCGGATGACCAGTTTGGAGAGTACGTGATTGATTATTTTAACGAACAAGGTATTGATACTTCTCAAATCAGTAAAACACAACATGGTGAGAAGCTTGGATTGACCTTTACTGAAATGCTTTCTCCTAAGGAAAGCAGTATCCTGATGTATCGAAACCAGGTAGCGGATTTGAAACTAAGTGTAGAAGATATCAATGAAGACTATTTGAAACGTTCAAAAGCGTTACTGATTTCGGGTACTGCACTGGCGGAGAGTCCTTCTAGGGAAGCTGTGCTCAAAGCCGTGATGCTGGCGAAAAAAAATAATGTCAAGATTATTTTTGATATCGACTACCGAGCATATAATTGGAAAAATGCTGATGAGATTTCAATTTATTATTCCATGATTGCCAAGGATTCAGATATTATCATGGGATCAAGAGAAGAGTTTGATTTAACTGAAAAGTTAATCCAGCCAAATATGTCAGATAATGAAAGCGCTATTTTTTGGTGTGGGTGCGGTGCTGAGATAGTTGTGATTAAACATGGGATGAAAGGCTCGACCGCCTATACCGCGGATCAGCAGCAGTTTTCAATCAAACCATTTCCGGTGGAAGCACGCAAAGGCTTCGGCGGCGGTGATGGGTATGCGGCCGGCTTCTTATACGGGTTGTTCGAAGGTTGGAAAATTATCGATTGTTTAGAATTTGGCTCGGCGGAGGCTTCAATGATGGTCAAAAGCAATAACTGTTC
Organism: Enterococcus dongliensis; assembly: GCF_031927985.1. NCBI lineage: Bacteria > Bacillati > Bacillota > Bacilli > Lactobacillales > Enterococcaceae > Enterococcus > Enterococcus dongliensis. Next base: position 64,449 of record NZ_JARPZC010000012.1, on the reverse strand, counting down.
CGATTCTTTGCCGACTACTCAGGAGGTAAAAGATTTTATTAAATTGGAGAAGGAAATATACGGCGAGATGGTCGCTCGGATTTAAGGTGAAGAAAATGGAAAAGACGATTCGTTTAACAACAGCACAAGCATTATTAAAATTTTTGAATCAACAATATATCAGCATTGACGGAAAAGAAACGCCTTATGTCGAAGGGATTTTCCATGTTTATGGCCATGGAAATGTTTTAGGAATTGGTCAGGCATTGGAGCAAAACCCAGGACATTTAAAAAGCTACAGTGGAAAAAATGAACAAGGCATGGCACATGCAGCGGTTGCCTTTGCTAGGCAAAGTTTGCGTAAGAAAATATTTGCTGTCTCAACATCTGCTGGACCAGGTTCTGCTAATTTATTGACAGCTGCAGGGACGGCATTTGCAAATAATATTCCTGTTTTGTTTTTACCGGCGGATACATTTGCTACGCGTCAACCGGACCCTGTCTTGCAGCAGTTGGAACACGCCGCTAGTGTCGCGTTTTCTACCAATGATGCTTTCCAGGCGGTTTCTCGCTATTGGGATCGAATCAATCGGCCGGAACAGTTGATGTCAGCGTTACTGCGGGCTTTTGAAGTCATGACAAACCCCACAACGACAGGTCCTGCGACGATTTGTCTGCCGCAGGATGTAGAGTCAGAAGCCTATGACTATCCAGTGGAGTTTTTCAAAAGACGGATTCATTATATCGATCGTAGGATTCCAACAGATCGAGAGATTCAAGCAGCGAGTCAACAGATAAAAACCAGTAAACGGCCTGTGATTATTGTTGGTGGTGGATGCAAGTATTCGGAAGCTGGTGAGATCCTTGAAAAAATTTCAAGAGATCATCAGATTCCATTAGTGGAAACACATGCCGGCAAATCGACCGTCTCATGGAACTTTGAAAACAATCTTTGCGGAATGGGTATTTTAGGTACCTCAGCAGCCAATAAAGCTGTTCAGCAAGCTGATTTGATCATCGGAATCGGAACACGTTATACCGATTTTACGACAGCATCGAAAAGTATTTTCAATTTTGAGCAATCAAAAATAATGAACATTAATGTAAGTAGGCCACAGGCATACAAAATGGAAGCACTACAGGTTGTCGGCGATGCTCGAGCAACATTAGAGGCACTTAAACCAATGATTGAAGGATATCAAGCAACTTATGGCTTGAAAATCAGCAAGTTGAAGGAAGAATGGCTCAGCGAGCGGAATCGGTTAAAAATAACCCATTTTACGCGGGAAGCTTTTATTCCAGAAATCAAGGATCATTTTTCTCAGGACATTTTAAATGCTTATGCGGAGGCACTAGATACAAATTTGACCCAAACAGAGGTCTTCGTCCATCTGAATGATTTTGTTGATGATGATGCCATCGTCATCGGCTCTGCTGGATCATTACCGGGAGACATGCATCGATTGTGGAATCCAGTGAAGGAAAATACCTATCATCTAGAGTACGGCTATTCTTGTATGGGTTATGAAATCGCTGGCGCGATGGGTGTACGGATGGCTCAGCCTAATCAGGAGGTCTATGCATTAGTAGGTGATGGCAGTTTCTTAATGCTTCATAGTGAGTTGGTTTCTGCTTTGCAATACGATAAAAAAATCAACATTATTCTTTTTGATAATTCTGGTTTTGGCTGCATCAATAATTTGCAAATGGATAATGGTGGTTCCAGTCAAGGAACGGAATTCAGAAATACCAGAGATGAGATCATGAACATCGATTACGCTAAAATCGCTGAAGGTTACGGAGCGAAAGCATATCGAGTAAATTCGATTGAAGAGCTAAAATCAGCGGTTGCAGATGCGAAAAATCAAACTCGGTCGACGATGATTGAAGTGAAGGTTCTTCCTAAAACAATGACAGATGGCTATGATGGCAGTTGGTGGAATGTTGGAATTGCTGAAGTATCAGAAAAAGTAGCAGTGCAAAACGCATACAAAGCAAAAAAAGAAAAACTTGCCAAGGCTAAAAAATATTAGGCATTTATCATAAGGCTAAAAAGTTAGGAGTAGATTGATTGAAAAAGACATTGAAGCACCAATCTTTAATGAAAGAACTAGCACCTGGTGTTCGACAAATTCAAAATATTCGGAAAACCAATGCTGATTTAGAATATATTGAATTTCAGGTTCTTGAGCTAGAAAATGGCGCCGCTTATCAAGAAGTTGGTAGCGAACAAGAAATATGTATCGTTGTACTGACTGGGAAAATCAATGTTAAGACAGAAGGTAAGTGGTATGAGGGTTTAGGTACGAGGGAATCTGTTTTTGAGAAGATTCCAACGGATAGTATCTATATACCGGCGGGAACCCCCTTTGAGCTTGTGTCAGCTTCGGATAATGTCCGATTGGCACTTTGTTACTCGGTGGCAAAAAAAGCTTTGCCAGTGCATGTGATTCGAGCTGAGGACAATATCATTGAAGAACGCGGTCTTTATCAAAATAAACGGCTCGTGCATAATATTTTACCGGATAATGTCGATATTGCGAGTAGCTTATTGGTAGTGGAGGTCTATACTGAGGGAGGAAATTTTTCCAGCTATCCTCCTCACAAGCATGACCAAGAAAACTTGCCTCATGAATCCTTTTTAGAGGAAACGTATTATCATGAACTTGATCCAGAGCAAGGGTTTGTTTTCCAACGAGTGTATACAGAGGATGGTTCGTTAGACGAAACGATGACGGTAGAGCATCAAAATGTCGTTGAAGTTCCTAAGGGCTATCATCCTGTGGGTGTGCCGGATGGGTACACTTCCTATTATTTAAATGTGATGGCAGGACCTGAGCGAATTTGGAAATTCCATAACGAGAAGAAGCACGAATGGATCTTGCAGCGCAAGTAGTCAATCAGCAGGTGCGGATAAAATGAATAAGCAGATTTTTTTAGGAGGAAAATAAATGACACGATTTTTAAGGAATTATATCGACGGACGGTGGGTCGCCAGCAAAGCGACTGATTTTGAAAAAGTTGTCAATCCAGCTACAGAAGAACCTTTAGCCAATGTCCCATTATCTAGTGAGGCAGAGACAGCAGAAGCAATAAGAGTTGCTGATGTCGCTTTTCAAACATGGAAAAAAGTGAGTGTTCCTGTTCGTGGACGGTATCTCTTCAAATTGCATCATTTATTACTAGAACATAAAGATGAACTAGCACGGTTAATCACGCTTGAAAACGGGAAATCTCTATCCGAGTCGTTGGGAGAAGTTCAGCGAGGTATTGAAAATGTAGAACACGCAACGGGAATCACGAATTTAATCATGGGGGATTCTCTGTCGACAGCAGCTACTGATATTGAGATTACGAATTATCGTTACCCAATCGGAGTAATTGGAGGAATCACACCGTTTAATTTTCCAATGATGGTGCCTTTCTGGATTTTCCCCATGGCGCTGGCAGCAGGTAATACCGTAGTGTTGAAGCCTTCAGAAAAAACACCGCTACTGATGGAAAAAATTGTTGAACTAATCGAAGAAGCAGGTTTTCCTAGCGGAGTTTTTAATGTTGTGTACGGTGCTCATGATGTTGTGAACACTTTATTGCGTGATCCACTGGTAAAAGGTATCAGCTTTGTAGGTTCAAAAAAAGTCGGTGAATACGTTTATCGAGAAGGAACAAAAAATTTAAAACGAGTGCAGGCATTAACTGGAGCGAAAAATCACGTTATTGTATTGAAAGATGCCAACATTGATCGTGCAGTCAAAGATATCATTGGCGGTGCCTTTGGTTCTGCTGGCGAACGCTGCATGGCTGCTTCTGTCATTGTATTAGAAGAAGCTATCGCAGATCAATTTGTTGAAAAATTTAGAGCTGCGGCAAAAATGATAAAAATTGGTAACGGTTTGGATGAAGGAATCTTTTTAGGACCAGTTATTCGAAAAGAAGCACAACAACGGACTTTTGAATACATTCAGAAAGGAATAGATGAAGGGGCAAAACTGTTGCTAGACGGCCGAGAAAATATTCCAGAAAAAGGTTATTTCGTTGGACCTACGATTTTTGATCATGTCACGATGGAGATGAAGATTTGGCAAGATGAAATTTTTGCTCCAGTCGCATCAATCGTTCGGGTGAAAAATCTGGAAGCCGCAGTTAAGCTGACGAATGAATCAGAATTCGCGAATGGCTCATGTCTATACACTAGCAACGCATCTGCAATTCGCTATTTTAGAGAAAATATTGATGCAGGTATGTTAGGGATCAATCTCGGCGTGCCCGCACCAATGGCTTGGTTTGCTTTTTCCGGCTGGAAGCATTCTTTCTTTGGTGATCTGCATGCTAATGGAAATGATAGTGTAGAATTTTATACCCATCGAAAAGTAGTGACGGCCCGGTATGCGCCAAGTGAGATTGACTAAATTTACTTTGAAACTCTGTAAAAAGAGCTTCGAGGATTCTGTTATCGGCGATTCGCCAGAGAGAGGTTTTTTCTGTGAATATTCAATTAAAAATGCCCGCCAATTTAATAATTGGCGGAGGAACAATCCAAAATCTTTTCGAAGAATCAAAACAACTGGGGGAAAATCCTTTAATTATCAGTGATACAGTGATGCAGCAAACCGGTCATTTAAAAAGAATCGAAGCGCTGTTAGGTAAAACAAGCATTCAGCTAGCGGAATATACAGATATTCAAGCAGAGCCAACGCAAGAAAATGTCTATGCTGCGTTGCAATTATTCCAAAAAAATCAATGTGATCACATTATCGCTTTTGGAGGTGGGAGCTGTCTGGATACAGCAAAAGTTGTCGCGGTATTAGCCGCCAATCAGCTGAGCCTTGAAGCACTTTACGAAAAACGCTATGATCTGCTTCAACCTAGTATTCCTCTAATCGCACTCCCAACGACCGCGGGGACTGGCTCAGAAGTGACGAATGTAGCAGTTATTACCAATACAAAAACAGCAGTCAAAATGATGATGAAAGATCTGATTTTCATGCCGCAGCTTTCCATCGTTGATGCTGACTTTACCCTTACTGTGCCGGCTAAAGTCACAGCCGCAACGGGAATTGATGCGTTATGTCATGCCTTGGAGTCCTATGTATCGGTCAAGGCTAATGAAGTGACACGATTATTTTCACTAGAAGCAATGAAGAAAATTATGAATGTGCTTTCTGTTGTGTATGAAAATGGTCAAGATAGTTTAGCTAGAGAACAAATGAGTTTAGCTTCGACAGAGGCGGGGCTTGCTTTTTCTAATGCATCAGTTACATTGATCCACGGAATGAGTCGTCCGTTAGGAGCGCTTTTCCATATTCCACATGGAATCTCAAATGCGATGCTGTTGCCGGTTTTTTTAGAGTTTTCAAAGGATGCAATCAAAGAAGATTTGTCTACAATTGCGAAGTACATCTATCCAACAGCCGAGGAACTCTCGGTGGAGGATTCCTCGCTTTTATTAATTGAGAAGATACAGACATTGTGTCAACAGTTAGCCATTCCAACGATTAAAAATTACGGCGTTGATCAGAGACAGTTTTTTGTAGCCATAGATAAAATGGCAACAGATGCCTTAGCAAGTGGCAGTCCGCAAAACAATAAAAAAGTTCCTAATCATGGTCAAATTAAGGATCTATATATACAAGCCTATGGGTAGTAAAAAGGCAGAGTAAAGAGAGAGCTCTACCTTTTAGCAATAATAGCTGCATAAACATAATTTTGTAAGCGCATACTTGTTATGCGTAAGACAAAGAAATAGGGGGATGAACCATTGAGAATAAAAGTAGGTGTTATCGGAACAGGGGCAATTGGGATTGAACATATCGACAGAATTAATCACAAGACACAAGGTGCTTATGTGACGGCAGTATCAGATATCAATGTCGAAGCAGCAAGTAAGATTGCCCAGGAAATTGGTGCCAAATTCTTCAAAACAGGAGAGGAGCTGATTGCTTCTGAGAATGTGGATGTTGTAGTCGTTACTTCATGGGACCCAACACACGAAAAATATGTACTGGAAGCAATTAAGCATGGGAAGTACGTGTTCTGTGAAAAACCATTGGCGATGGATGCCGAAGGCTGCCGCCGGATTGTGGATGCTGAAGTGGCTTATGGGAAAAAGCTGGTTCAGGTTGGCTTCATGCGCCGTTATGATCGTGGGTATATCGAACTGAAAAAAGCGATTGAATCAAAACGTTATGGCGAAGCGTTGATGCTTCATTGTGCCCATAGAAATCCCAGTGCAGATGAAAATTATAAGACGCCAATGGCGATCAGTAACACAGCAATTCATGAGATCGATGTACTTCGTTGGTTGTTAAATGAAGATTATGCTTCTGTTCAAATGATCTTACCGAAGAGAACCAGCAATACCCATGCTGATTTACATGACCCACAACTGCTGATCTTTCAAACAAAATCGGGTGTAACAATCGATTTGGAAATTTTTGTGAATTGTCGTTTTGGCTATGATATTAAATGTGATGTGGTTTTTGAAACGGCAGAAGTAGGAATGACTGATCCCGCATACACACAAATCAAAGCAGAAGAAAAAAATTATACACCGATTTCACCAGATTGGCAAACACGATTTTTAGATGCTTATGACTATGAATTCAAATTATGGATTGATTCGATTAAAAATGGCGCGCTCGTTGGTCCTACTGCCTGGGATGGGTATGTAGCAGCGATTACGATGATGGCTTGTCATGATTCTCGTGAAACAGGGGAAAAAGTGATTATCCAAATGGATGAACGACCAGTATTATACAATGGTTAATTCTCAGACAACGGAGGTATTTCATGGAAAATATTAGAGTAGGAATTGTGGGATTAGGAAGATTAGGAAAAGTGCATGCAAAGAATTTATCATCTGCTGTTAATGGGTGTGAGCTCACTGCTGCATGTAGTTTAGTTGAATCAGAACTGGTATTTGCACAGAAGGAATTAGGCGTTAAGCATACGTTTTCTGATTATGAGGAAATGGTCCAAAGTTCTGTCATTGACGCAGTTTTTATTGTATCACCTTCAGGCTTTCACTGTGAACAGGTACGTTTGGCAATGGAAAATGGGAAACACGTCTTTACTGAAAAACCGTTAGGACTTGAGATAGAAGATATTCAAAAAACTCAGAAGGTTATTGAAGCCCATCCTGAGCAAGTGTTCATGTTAGGCTTCATGCGCCGCTATGATGAATCTTACCAGTACGCAAAGAAGATGGTAGAAGACGGAGAAATCGGAAATATTACGCTGATTCGCTGCTATGGTATCGATCCAAGCGAAGGATTGGAAAGCTTTGTAAAATTCGCGATGAATAATGACAGTGGTGGCTTATTCCTAGATATGGCAATTCATGATATAGATTTAGTCCGCTGGTTTACCAGTCAAGAGGTCGACCAAGTTTGGGCGATTGGGAAGAATGCTGCTTATCCGGAACTGGATCAAGCCGGTGAACTTGAAACTGGGGCAGCGATGATGAGTCTTAGCGATAAAACAATGGCTTTATTAGTCGCTGGAAGAAACGCAGCTCATGGCTATCATGTTGAAACAGAGATTATTGGAACCAAAGGAATGCTGCGAGTAGCACAAGTACCTGAAAAAAATCTTGTAACGATTATGAATGATCAGGGGGTTATTCGTCCATGCTCTCAAAATTTCCCAGAAAGATTTAGAGAAGCCTTTATTCGTGAAGCGCAAGAATTTGTTTCATGCATTCAAGAAAACCGCCAACCAGTAGTTAATGCAGAGGACGGTCTACAAGCAACAAGAATCGCATTAGCTTGTCAAGAATCATTTGATACGAATAGTTTAGTACAACTAAAAAAAATAGGAGAGTGAAATAATGGTCAAACAAATTCAACTAGCTATTGCACCGATTGCGTGGACCAATGATGATATGCCAGAACTTGGAAGTGAAAATACTTTTGAGCAATGTATCAGTGAAATGTCGCTCGCTAGGTTTACCGGAACAGAGATTGGTAACAAGTATCCAAAAGATCCGAAGGTTTTGGACCAATATCTGAGCATTCGTGGCTTAAAGGTGGCTAGTGCATGGTTCAGTGCATTTCTGACAACTAAACCTTTCGAAGAGACTGCTGAATCCTTTAAAGCGCATCGGGATTTTCTGCACGAGATGGGGGCGAAGGTCATCGTAGTAGCAGAGCAGGGGCACAGTATCCAAGGTATTATGACAGCACCAGTTTTCGATGAGAAGCCGATTTTTACGGATGAAGAGTGGCAAAAATTAGCTGAAGGGTTGGAAAAACTAGGGGATCTGGCTCACGAAAAGGATATGGAAATTGTTTACCATCATCACATGGGAACAGGGGTCCAAACAACGGAAGAAATCGACCGCTTAATGGAAATGACTGATCCAGCGAAAGTTAAACTATTGTTTGATACGGGGCATCTCGTCTTTTCTGGTGAAAGCCCAATCACGATTTATAATCGCTACAAAGATCGCATCAAACACATCCATTTCAAAGATATTCGGCAAGAAATGGCAGAGGAAATTAAAACAGAAAAAGACAGCTTCTTAAATGCAGTCAAAAAGGGCGTCTTTACAGTGCCTGGTGATGGAATGATTGATTTCTCCCCGATTTGGACAGCGATTGAAGCAAGTGACTATGAGGGCTGGATTGTTGTTGAAGCGGAGCAAGATCCAGCCAAAGCAAATCCATTTGAGTATGCAGTCAAAGCACGCAGCTATATCCGAGAGGTCACCGGTCTTTAATTTATTGAGAAGGAGCTAGACGATGAATCTTTTTTCTATAATCAGTTTCCTAGTGATTGTCATCTTTGTGTGGATTTTTGCCTATTCTCGATCCAGAAATGTCGATACCTCTGGATCAGAAGGCTTCTTCATGGGTGGCCGAAGCTTAGCCGCATTGCCTATTGCCGGCACGATTATTATGACGAATCTGTCCACGGAGCAAATTGTCGGACAAAATGGTCAAAGCTACCATGCCGGAATGGAAGTAATGGCTTGGGAAGTAACTGCTACGATCGCGATTGTGGCGTTGGCTGTCATCTTTTTGCCAAAATATTTTAAGTATGGAATTAATACGATCTCAGATTTTATTGAAATTCGTTATGATACGGTTACAAAACGAATTATTTCGATTTTATTTATTGTTACCTACATGACCTCTTTCTTACCTGTGGTCCTTTACTCAGGTTCGCTAGTATTCAATAAGATTTTTCATATTGATGAGCTGCTGGGGGTCAAGCCGATCGTGGCAATTATTATTGTTGCTATGGTGATTGGAGTTGTTGGGATTCTCTATCTGCTGATCGGTGGTTTATCTCTAAGTGCCAATAGTGATTCGATTTATGGTGTTGGTCTGTTAATCTGCGGACTCCTGGTCCCAATCTTAGGCTTAATGAAGCTTGGGGGTGGCAGCTTTGTCGGCGGGATTGAACACGTCGTTGAAAATACGCCGTGGCTACTTAACTCTGTAGGAGCAATCGATTCGGCAATTGTACCGTGGCATACACTATTCACAGGAATGCTATTTAATAATTTGTATTTCTGGTGTACCAATCAGATGATTGTCCAAAAAGCACTGTCAGGAAAAAATTTAGCAGAAGCACAAAAAGGTGCTTTTCTAGTAGGAATTTTCAAAATTTTTGGTGCGTTGTTCTTAGTCTTTCCTGGTATCGTCGCGCGAAACATTTTCGGTGATGCCTTGATGTCAAATCCAGATAACGCGTATCCGTATTTAGTAACTGAAGTCCTGCCGAAAATGATTTTTGGTATTTTCGCCGCGGTGATCTTTGGCGCAATCTTGTCCTCCTTTGCAGGAGCATTAAATGCGACATCGACATTGTTCTCACTAGATTTTTACAAACCAATCATCAATAAGCAAGCAGATGACAAACAAATCGCTCGTGCTGGTAAAACAGTAACAGTCGTTGTTGGGATCATCTCCATTATTGTAGCACCTTTCATTTCGTTTGCTCCAGCAGGCCTGTATCAATTTGTTCAAGAATTTAATGGATTGTACAATATGCCGCTGTTAGTGATTATTCTCTTTGCTTTTTATTCAAAAAAAGCAACTGCCTTTGGAGCAAAAATGACAATCGCTATTCACATCATCTTGTACGCATTGTCAAAAATGCTTTTCAAAGATATTCATTTTCTGTATGTTCTAAGTGCGTTGTTTATCCTAGATATTATTATTCTGTTAGTTGTCTCTAAAGTGAAACCAGATGGAGAATTTGTCCTGAATTCATTTGATACAAAAGTAAACATCGAGCCTTGGAAATACAGTAAAATCGCTGCGGTAGTATTAGTAGTCGTTGTTATCTTAACTTATGTGGCGTTTTCGCCAATAGGGTTTGCTCACTAAAAGGAAAAAGTAAAAGATAGGAGAGTATTATGCATAAGGATATACTGATTATTTGTGAGACAGGGATCAGTGCATCGCTGCTAGTATCAAAAATACTCGAAGCGATCAGAGAAAAAAGGCTATCGTATGAGATAGATTATGCACCGATAAGACGAGTTGAGGAAAAGCTGAATTCTAAGGGATATGATGTTTTGCTTCTGACGCCTCAAGTTGCTCGTTCGGAGGAAAAAGTAAAAGAGATTATCAAAAAGGAGAAGTGTAAAGCTCAGATTATTTTTATCAACAAAGATGATTTTCGTTATATGAATATCGAGAATATTATTGCAAGTATCGAAGAAAATTAATAGAAATTTTTGATAATCTTATTTGATAATTTTATACGGAAAATTGAGGAGGTGATTTATGAAGTAGCTGAATCTCCGCCTAAATCACCCCAAAAGTAAGGGCGGATATTAAAAGACCAACCGAAAATAATTATTCAATAGGTAGACAGAAAGCCATTTTCTGTTGTTATTGCCAACAAATAGCTAGAGCTGCTAATCAAGCAGTTCTAGCTATTTGTTTTATGATAAGAAAATTTTGGGAGTTAGTATAATAGTTAATTCTTTTGTAATAGAAGTTGTTGTGCTTGGATATTTTCCAAGAAGGTTTGATCGTGTTCAACGATCAGCATGGTCGGCTTGACTTGCAACAAGAGTTCTTCTAATTGTTTTTGATTGAAGACGTCAAGATAGTTTAATGGTTCATCCCAAATATAGAGTTCTGCTTCTTGTGCTAATGATTTAGCTAACTCTACTTTTTTTCGTTGGCCCATGCTCATTTCTTCAATTCGATTTTGAAAAACATTGCGCTCCATACCTAATTTTCTCAGGTTGTTTAAAAAAGCAGAGTAATCCAATTGATTGGCTTCAGCAAATTCTTGTAGATTTCCATGGTTACTTTCGTAGTTTTGTCTTACATAACTGATTTTTGCGTGTGGTCGAAACAAGCGACTGCTAGCTTCGCCGGTAAAAGAGCCGAGCAAGTAATGCAAGACACTCGATTTTCCGATTCCATTCGGCCCAGTCAAAGCAATAATTTCATCGCGCTTCAATTCAAAAGAAAGCGGGGAAAAAAGCAAGTCTTGGTCAGAATAACGCAAAGTCAACTCTTCTACTTTTAAAAGCTGTGAATGCCGGCTTGAGCGATAGTTCATCGTCAAACGATCGACATCCTCCAGATCTTTTAATAGATCCTGCTTTTCTTCGATTTGATCATACATCCGTTGTTCAATAGTTTTTGAACGTTTCATCGTTCGTGCTGCTCGAGCACCGATAAAACCAGTATCAAAAATAGCGCCACTGCCTTTTTCTGCCGGTTTCCCGTACTTGTTTTTTTCTCGAGATCGTGACCATTCGGCTTTTTCTGCCGCTGTTTTTTTCAATCGGCCAATCTCTCTTTTTAGTTTTTTATTTTGAGCTAGCTCAAATTCATCACGTAATTTTTTTTGCTCTTCATAAGTTGAAAAATTACCTTGATAAAGTACTAATTGACTTTTTTCGATTGCCAAAGTGTGATTGGTGACTTGGTTTAAAAATTGTCGGTCGTGGCTGACGACAATAAAACCATCCTTGCGTTGCAAATAGTCTGCTACGTGTTGGCGGCCCTGCAGGTCCAGATGATTGGTTGGTTCGTCAATCAAGGGGAAAAACTCGTTTTGAGTAAAGAGCAGAGCTAATAATATTTTGGTTTGTTCACCGCCAGACAGCGTTTGATAAGGCTGCCAAAGCACTTGCGGATCTAGTTGAATCAAATTCATTTCTCGTTCTAGTTCCCATAATTCAAAATCAACAACTTCTGATAAGGCATAATACGTCAGCTGGTCTGTCTCAGTAACTGCTACTGGAAAGTAGACGGGTTGTAAAGGAAACTGAATCTCTCCTTGATACGGATAATTTCCTAATAGTAATTGCATCAATGTCGTTTTTCCTCGACCATTTCGGCCGACTAATCCTAATTTCCAACTAGTATCAATGACTAGGTCAGTGTCATCAAATAATAAATCGACTTGTTTATCAAAACCAAAAGTCAGATGGGTGATGTGAATGGTTGTCATAAATATCCCTCCTTTGTCTCCAGGCGGAAACAAAAAAATCCTAACCAATTTTCAGGAAAGGATCAGAGATAATGAGCTCTTTAGTCATTTTTCAATATCTTGAAAAAATATTCATTCACATCCGTATTGCCAGAAAGTGGAACTGTCAGCAAAATATGTATAATGAACAAAAAGAGACCTACCTTTGAAACCCTAAGCCAATCCTGAAAATTTGCCCACTAATCCCGTTAACATAAGTTACTCTAAGGTTAGTGTACAACTTCCAACATTCGCTTAGTTTTTCAATGGCATGATCCCTCGTTTCAATATTGATGAATTCATTAAAACAAAATTTTTAATATTTGTCAAAAAAAAAACGGACGCAGCCGCTTCCCCAAACATGCTACGCCCTGGAGTGATCCTCGATAAACGAGGCGAAGAAAATATTTATTCTGTTATTATAATAGCATATTTCAGCGTCAATAATCCCTTTGTACGCTTGTGAATAGCTTCAAATAGAGACGCCATCGAGATATCTGATACAATGAATACAGAAGAGGAGGGAGTAAGATGAACAATGCAGGAATCTATCACCGGCCTGAAAGTGAATTTGCGTTTCTTTATACAAAAGATCGATTGCGGATTCGTATACAGACATCGCGAGATGATACAAAATCTGTCGGCTTAATCAGCGGTGACTTTTATTTGTTTGCCGAAGAAAAATGGTATCAGAAACAGCAATTGATGCATAAAACTTATACAACAGATACCCACGATTATTGGGAAATCGAAGTGACTGCACCTCATCGGCGGTTAGCCTATGCATTTTGTGTGACAGATTTTTCCGGCACAGAAATTTTTTATACTGATCAAGGAATCTTCAAATATGAAGAAAAATTTTTAACCCGGGATTATTTATATTTTCGGATGCCTTATTTCCAAGAAATTGACCGTTTCAAGGTGCCGGATTGGGTAGCAAAAACGGTGTGGTATCAAATTTTTCCAGAACGTTTTTATAATGGTGATCCTACCAATGATCCAGCAGACGTGCTAGCTTGGGAAAGTGAGAGACCTACACGTGAAAATTTTTTTGGCGGTGATTTACAAGGCGTGATTGATCAGCTGGATTATTTAGAAGATTTAGGGATAAATGGTTTGTATCTTTGTCCGATTTTCACGGCTCCTTCAAATCATAAATATGATACGGTGGATTATTATGAGATTGATCCGCATTTTGGCGATAAACAAGTCTTTCGCAAATTGGTCGAAAAAGCACATGAACGTGGGATTCGAGTGATGCTTGATGCCGTTTTTAATCATTTAGGAGCGAGTTCACATCAATGGCAAGATGTGATTTTACATGGTAAGGCGTCTTCGTATGCGGATTGGTTTCATATTGATTCTTTTCCTCCGCGTTATACAGCAATTCCTGACTCTGAAAATGCTAAGGACTTGAATTATGCTACATTTAATTTCAATCCTCATATGCCAAAATTAAATACTGCCAATCCTGAAGTTCAAAATTATTTATTGGAGATCGCCACGTATTGGATTCGTGAGTTTGATATCGATGGCTGGCGTTTGGATGTTGCAAATGAAGTGGATCATCATTTTTGGAAAAAATTCCATGATACAGTCTTGCGTCAAAAAGAGGATGTATATATCTTGGGAGAGATTTGGCATTCCTCTCAACGCTGGCTGCAAGGCGATGAATTTCACGCAGTCATGAACTATGCGTTTACTGACCGCATCAAAGCTTTTTTTGTAGAGCAGTCTCTCTCTCTTTCCCAAATGATTTTTGGCATGAATCGTCAACAACTGCTTTACCGTGATCAAACCAATGAGGTCAGTTTTAATTTATTGGATTCGCATGATACACCACGAATTTTAACTTTGTGTCAGGGCAATAAAGCGTTGCTGAAAGCTCTGCTGACCTTTATGTTCATTCAAAAAGGAACGCCTTGTATTTATTATGGTACCGAAGTAGGAATGGAAGGAGGAATGGACCCAGATTGTCGTCGTTGCATGATCTGGGAAGGACAAGACGAAGAGCTTCAACGGTTTGTCAAGCAGTTGATCGCGGTACGAAAACAATTTTTTGAAGTTTTTAGCTATGGGAATATGCTCTGGCATTATGATGATGATAAAAAGATAGTCTCTTTAACACGAAATTACAAAGAAAAAACCGTGATTGCTACTTTTAATGAAGGTGATCCAATAGAAATAAAAAAAGCAGGTCAGTGTTTATTTGGTCAAAATTATCATGAAAATGCTACGTATCAATTGCTGCAGCACGGATTTGTGATTGAAGAGCTCGCTAAATAATCCTCAGCATCTTTGTGTCAAACTTAGAAGGCAAAATAAAATATCAAGAATTTTGTTAAGTTGTTCCTCGCCAATCGCAGAAGTCTATTTTATGGTATAGTATGAGGATCAGTCGAAACTTGCGGAGGTAAGTCATGAACAATAATGATATATTGTTACGGTTAAGATATGCTTTAGACATCAAAGATACAGAGATCATAAAGGCCTTTCAATTAGGCGGAATAGATATTTCTAGAGAAGAAGAAAAAGCGATGCTGACGAAAATAAACAACCAAGAAGGAGAAGTTAGTGATTCCTTCGAAAAAAATCTTTATGTGAAAATGATCAATAATAAAGCACTGGATACATTTTTAAATGGTTTTATTATAGTCAAGCGTGGAGAGCCAAAGAATAAAGCAACCCAATCAATCCAAACAGCAAATACAGAGATCAGGCATATCAATAATATTTTATTAAAAAAGATAAAGATCGCCTTAGCGTTGACTAGTGAGGATATGCTGGATATTTTAGCGGCAGCGGGTGTCTATCCTTCAAAAGGAGAACTTGGAGCGATTTTACGAAAGGAAGGTCATCGCAATTTTAAACCTTGCGGAGATAAGTATGCGCGTAATTTTCTAAAGGGATTAGCGCTGTGTTACCGAGAATAGATGTGATGAGGACCAATCTTTTATAAAAGATTGGTCTATTTTTGTAACTAAAAATAGTCAATCATTTATTGGCAAACAAATCATTATATGCAATATATGTGTATGATTAAATTATATAAACATCTTATTGACTTTATATAATCCGCGTATTAAACTGTAAATAGATCAAATAAAACTTTTTAAGAGGAGAATTACATGAATCGTTGGGTTTATTTATTTTCAGAAGGTTCGAAAGAACAAAAAGATTTATTAGGCGGAAAAGGTGCTAATCTAGCAGAGATGACAAAATTAGGTCTGCCGGTTCCTACTGGATTTACGGTAACGACCGAAGCTTGCTTATATTATTTAGATCATAGCGAACAATTAACAGATGAAATAAAAGAACAAGTAATGACAGCTGTTGAAACATTGGCTGCAAAAACTGGCAAAAAATTTGATGATTTAGAAAATCCATTATTAGTCTCTGTTCGAAGTGGTTCAAAATTTTCGATGCCTGGGATGATGGATACTGTGCTGAACTTAGGTCTGAATGATCGTACGGTCGTGGCATTAGCAGAAAATAGTCAAAACGAACGCTTTGCATATGATTGCTATCGTCGATTGCTGCAAATGTTTGGGAATGTTGTGATGGGAATGGATAATAATGATTTCGAAAGTCGGATTACGGCAGTAAAAAAGGCGGCAGGGCTAACGTTTGATACGGAGTTGACGGCAGAGCACTGGAAACAAATTGTAACCGAATACAAAAAAATTTATCAAGAGAAATTGCAACGAGAGTTCCCGCAAGATCCAATCGAACAATTGTACTTAGCAATCGAAGCGGTCTTTGGCAGTTGGAACAATCAACGGGCGAAAACATATCGGCGGCTACATGACATCAGCGATGATCTGGGGACAGCTGTGAATGTTCAAGAAATGGTCTTTGGGAATTTTGGTGAAAGTTCCGGTACTGGTGTGGTCTTTTCCCGCAATCCATCAGTAGGTAATTCTGGCTTGTTCGGAGAATATTTAATCAATGCTCAAGGGGAAGATGTTGTAGCCGGTGTACGAACACCTAAGCCGATTCAAGTCTTAGCTGATGAACTACCAGAGCAGTTTCAACAGTTAAAAACTATTTGTGAAAGCTTAGAAAAGCATTACCACGACATGCAAGATGTCGAATTTACAATTGAGCGGGAAAAATTATTTATTTTGCAGACTCGGAGTGGTAAACGAACATCAAAAGCAGCATTGACAATCTTACTCGATTTTTATAATGAAGGGATCATCGATGAGAAAGAATTAGTCAGCCGAATTGAAGCCAAAGATTTAGAAGCTGCTCTACATCCAAATTTTGATGAAAAAGCATTGAAAAATCGTGAATCTTTCTTATCAGGATTAGCAGCTAGTCCAGGCGCTGCAACAGGAGCGGCATACTTTACTGCCGAAGCAGCGACTGCGGCTAAAGCACGGGGAGAAAGAGTAATCTTAGTACGAGAAGAAACTTCACCAGAAGATATCGAAGGAATCGCTGTCAGTGAAGCGGTGATTACCAGTCGCGGCGGAATGACCTCTCATGCGGCGGTTGTTGCTCGAGGTATGGGAATTTGTTCAGTAGTAGGATGTGAACGATTAATCGTGTCGGAAGAAAATAAAGCCACAGTTGGTGATAACCTCATCGAAGAAGGGACGATCTTATCTGTCAATGGAACGAGCGGAAAGATATATTTTGGCGAAATACCAATGGAAGAAGTCACCAATTTGGTTGCATTAGATGAATTGCATACTATTTGGGAACGCCATGCTGCAATCAAAGTACGTGCCAATGCTGAGACGCCTAATGATATCAAAACAGGAATGACCTTAGGTGCGGTTGGAATTGGCTTAGCTCGGACTGAGCATATGTTTTTTGAAAAGAGCCGCCTATTACAATTTCGTCAACTAATTTTAGCTGATAGTTTAGCCGAACGGCTAGAAGTATTAGATCATTTGAAAAAAGTCCAAAAACAAGATTTCAAATTTATGTATGAGGCAGCAAAAGGGAAAGCGACGACGATTCGGCTACTTGATCCGCCATTGCATGAGTTTTTACCTAAAGGGGCAGATGAATGTCGAGAAGTCGCTAAAGAATTAGGAAAAACATTTAATGAAGTAAAGCGGAAAACTGATAATTTAGCAGAGGTTAATCCGATGCTGGGATTTCGGGGATTGCGTTTAGGCGTAGCTTACCCAGAGATTTATCAAATGCAGGCAGAAGCAATCATTGAAGCAGCATGTGAAGTGATGAAAGAAACAGATTTTGTGATTCAACCTGAGATTATGATTCCATTCACTATTGACGCCGATGAATTTGCACAAGTCCGTGCTTCGATTGAAGGAGCAATTCAAACAAGTCTTGAGAAGCAAAAACAAGAGCTTGATTATCAGATCGGTACGATGATTGAGATACCAAGAGCTTGCTTTGTCGCTGATGAGATTGCTGAACATGCTGACTTCTTCAGTTTTGGAACGAATGACCTGACTCAAATGGCGCTAGGATTATCCCGAGATGACTCGCCGCGGATAGTTACGCAATATCTAGAGAATGGTATTTTCAAAGAGGATCCATTCCAAGTATTGGATGAGTCGGGTGTGGGTGCTTTGATGAAACTAGCGATTGAACGCGGGAGACGAGTAAATCCAAATTTGAAGATCGGTGTATGCGGTGAAGCAGCGGCACATCCAAAATCGATTACTTTCTTAAATGATTTGGCAATTGATTATATTTCTTGCTCGCCATTTAGGATCCCCCAAGCAAAAATGACATTGGCACAAAGAGCGTTAAAAGTATAAGGGAAACGAATAAAAAAACACTAATATGAATTTTTGATTAAAAAATGATAGGTTTTAAGAAAGAGAGACACTTTTTTTGTGCTCTCTCTTTTTTGTTATTTACAAACTGATTCAAGTATAGACAAATTAGTAAAAGATAACAAAGTAATGAGATAAAAACACGATTAAATGAATGAAATATAATTTGTAAACGAATACAACCTTAGTTATACTTCTTATAGGGTTTGAATATATCATGTCATAATAAAACAGACGCTTTTTTTCACAGCTTGAATAACAAAAAAATTTTTAGAGGAAATATTATTTTTAATAAAAATCAGTTTCTTTCTTCTAAATGATGGCTTTTCCACAATGACTTATGAATAAAATTACGGTATAATGTCAACTTGGGAGGTGAAACAAACTGCGGAATTAGAAATTATAGAATAACATTTCGATATTCATGAACGGTCTTTTCCGTTGATTGTTTTAATGTAGTACATTCTCAAAAAAGGCCATGAACTTATTTTTTGGAAATAGTTATTCTAAGCTGTCAAAATTTGAAAAAAGATTTAGACATGATCTTTCTAATGAATTTAACAGGTCTAAAAACTTGTTACAAAAAAAAGAAAGCAGGGATTAAACAATGACAATTGATTGGCAAAAAGAAGTAGAAGCACGCAAAGACGATTTACTAAAAGATTTAGGTGATCTTATCCGAATCAATAGTATTCGTGACGTGGAACACGGCACCAAAGAAGAACCTCTTGGACCTGGTCCAGCGGCAGCTTTACGCAAAGTATTGGAATTTGGCGAACGCGACGGTTTTGTTACGAAGAATATCGAAAACGTAGCCGGTCATATCGAATATGGCGATGGCGAAGAAATGTTTGGTTTATTAGGCCACGTGGATGTTGTTCCTGTTGATGATAACTGGGATACAGATCCTTTTGAACCAGTGATCAAAGATGGGAAATTATTTGCTCGTGGTTCAGCAGATGACAAAGGTCCTTCAATCGCGGCTTATTATGCAATGCGTATCATCAAAGATCTAAAATTACCAATCTCTAAAAAAATTCGCTTTATTTTCGGTACTGATGAAGAAAGTGAATGGGTTGGGATCCACCGTTACATGGAAGTTGAAGAAATGCCTAAAGTCGGTTTTTCTCCAGATGCACAATTTCCGATTATTAATGGTGAAAAAGGAATCTTATCTTACGAAGTAACTTTTGCACCTCAAGCTGATGCTGAAGCTGGCGACTTTGATCTTGTAAGCTTTAAATCAGGTTTACGGACAAACATGGTCCCAGGGGATGCAACTGCTGTTCTTAAAGTAAACGATGCAGCCAAAGTTGCAGACATGAAAACAGCATTTACTGCATTTATCGAAAAATCTGGCGTAAAGGGCGAATTTGCTGAAGCTGACGGTGAAGTTACTTTAACTGTGATTGGTAAAGCGGCTCATGCACAAGAACCAAAATTTGGTGTCAACTCAGCTACTTTCTTAGCTACTTTCTTAGTTGATTACAAACTTGACGGTAACGGGGCACATTATATCCAAACAATCGCTGAATATATGCACCTAGATTATAATGGTAAGAAGTTGAATGCTTACACGAAACACGATGTAATGGGAGAAACGACGTCATCTGCAAACTTATTCGATTATAGTCTAGCTGGCGATAAGAAAGTAACCTTGAATGTTCGTCACCCTGAAGGAATCACAAAAGATGAAATCTTAGCGAACATGAAAGAAGTTCTTAAAGCTGCGGATGTTTCAATTGAAATCATTGGTGATGTGAAAACACCTCATTATGTTCCCGCAACTGATCCATTAGTGAAAACATTATTGGACGTTTATGAAGAACATACTGGTCTTGAAGGCCACGAAGAATCAATCGGTGGAGGCACTTATGGACGAATCTTAGAACGTGGTGTCGCATATGGCGCAATGTTCCCAGGTGAAGAAAACGTAATGCACCAACCAAATGAATTTATGCCTATTGATAGCTTGTTCAGAGCAACAGCTATTTATGCTGACGCAATTTATCGCTTAGTTAAATAGTCGGTAATGAGAGGATACGGAATCCTGTCTTTACGGGATTCCTCATCTCATTGGGGAAAAGATAGTAAGGAAGGAATCTCAAATAATGAAAAAACTCTCGAAAGACGCTTTTGGCGGAATTAACGGTAAGGACTATGTCCCGTACGTTGCAGAAAAGCCTAAAAAATCTGGTTCACCAATCATTCTGATTTTAGGTATTTTCCTTGCAGCATTATTTGCTGCATCAACAGCTTACTCAGGTATGAAAGCCGGTTTGACCGTAGCTGCAGGTATTCCAGGCGCAATTATTGGATCAGGGCTAGTCGCTCTATTTGTAAAACCTAAAACAATCTTAGGTAAGAACTTATTGCAATTAATGTCAAGTGGTGGGGAATCTGTAGCATCTGGAATGATTTTCGTATTACCAGCCGTAATTTTAGTCGGTGGTAAAGTAAACTTTATTCAAGGTGTTGGTCTTGGAATCGGTGCTGTTTTACTAGGTGTTGGTGTCTTCTCACTCGTTCAAGACTACATGTTAGTTAGCGAACACGGAAAACTAGTTTATCCTGAAGCGATGGCTATTTCTGAAACACTAGTTGCTTCTGATACTGGTGGCGATTCATTGAAATACATGGGAATCGGATTTGGAATCGGTGGTGTTTTAACTGCTTTGACTGGTTCGGTTTTTGGTGTAATGAACAATGTGATCAGTTATGTAAACGAAAGCTTCTACAAATGGAAATTTGAAACAGAAGTGAACCCATTGTTAGCAGGGATTGGTTTTATCGTAGGAATGGACGTTTCTGTCTTGATGTTTGCAGGTTCAATCTTAGCAAACTTTGCGATTGCTCCATTATTAGGCTACTTTATGGGCATGGCAGATAGCAGTGCACATATTTGGGATAATGCTTCTCAATTATTGAGTGCTTCTGATTTTGCAGTTATTTCTGGTTCATATGTGAAATACATTGGTGCTGGTATGATGATTTCTGGTGGATTGATCGGTGCGATCAAATTGATCCCAACAATCATTTCATCAATCTCAGCAACATTAAAAGGCCGTAAAGATGGTGTTGAACAAGAAGGCGGCGGTATGCTGCCATTGATCATCGGTGCGGTTATCGGTATCGTGATGGGATTTGTCATCACAGGAAGTGTCGCAATGGCACTTATCGGCGGGTTACTATCAATCATCTTAAGTTTCTTATTCGTTATCGTTGCGGGTCGTTTGACTGGTACGATCGGAACATCAAACTTACCAGTATCTGGTATGACGATTGCATCAATGGTTATCCTAACGTTAGTTTTTGTTATGATGGGTTGGACAACCACTGAAAATACGCAACAATTGCTATTATTCGGTACATTTATCGTATTAGCTATCTCAGTTGCTGGTGGTTATTCACAATCTCAAAAAGTTACTTTTGTAATGGGCGGAAACTTTTCAGAAGGTCGCCGTTACTTCTTAATCTCTAACATTGTTGGTGTAGTTATTGTTACAGGTATGATGGTAATTTTGGCTCCACAATTGGCTATTACTGGTTCTAACCCACCATTTGGTTTGCCACAAGCGAACTTGATGGCAACACTAACTTCAGGAATCATGTCTGGTTCACTTCCATGGCACATGGTTATCGCTGGGGTCGTGATGGGTATCGTATTGCACTTCATGAAAGTTCCAATTATGACATTTGCAATTGGTTTCTATTTACCAATCTCAACAACTTCAATCATCTTAGTAGGTGCGTTGATCCGTCAATTGATTGATACAATGAACAAAAAAGAAACAGAAGAAGTTGCTGAAGAACGTATCACTTTAGGTGTCAGCTTGTCATCTGGTTTGATCGCAGGTGGTTCAATCATCGGGTTGATCGGAATCATTTTACAAATTACTGGTATCGTTACGCCAGGTTCACCAACTGGGTTCTTAGGATCTAATGGTGCGGCATTCTTATTGCTAGCAATCTTAGTTGTTGCAATCGTTGTCCCATTGTTAAGTGTGAAGAAAGTGAAACACAATGACTAATGAACAGCGAAGCGCTGTGAATCCTGAAACTGAGGTATTATTAGATCGAGTATACCGTCAAAAAGAAGATCTGCATTATGAAGTGCGGGATGGCATCGTCTTTGTCATTACGGAGCAAAATGCTTGGATCCAACGCGTTTTACGTAAGATCCATTACAAGATTCCAGAAACTTCTGAGATGGAACTCGACAAATACGGCAGTTTTATCCTTCAACAAATCGATGGGAAACGAACTGTCAGAGAAATTGGTGAAAACCTTGGTGCTGCCATTGAAGAAGCCAATACTCAATTGTATGATCGTTTGTTGATCTATTTAAATCATTTAGAAAAAAATGAAAAATATATCGAATTGATCTAAAAAAAACATCCTCCAAGCTTAGTTGCTTGGAGGATGTTTTTTCCTTCAACAAAGCGATGGATTCTAAATAAAGTAATCGTTTTCATTAAACTTTAACCGAACTTATTAGCAGTCTTTGTTATAATTATTTTATCAAGAAAAAAGAGCAAGGAGCGAAGAGAATGAAGATTAATCAGTTTGGTTTAAAACGTGTCCCATTTGAAGAAGCAAAAAAAGAACTGCTGGCAGCAGGTTTTTTGACGATCGGTTCGTCAAAAGATATGACAAAATTATGGTTTGAATTTTTACAAAAAAGTTTTTTGAATGTCCGTGATGAAAGCGGATTTATAAATAAACTTGGCAACTTTTTGGCCGATGAAAAGACGGATTTAAAAACGTTCTATCACTCAGGAGCGACGTTAACAAAAGAAGTTTTTTACACTGTAGGTTTGCAACTATTGGAATTTGAACCAATGATTGATTTCGATCCTAAAAATGTATTAACAGAGGCAGAGAACATTGGTGTCCCAATTTTTGTGGGAGAATGTACAACGACGGAAACGATGATTGAAGCTTGGTATTTGTTGCTGACTAGTCATACAAAAAATGGTTTGAATTTTTTGGATAAACTTGCTTCAGATGGCTATTATGAGAATCAAGAAGTCAGTAAGCCATTTTTCTTCAATGGGAAAGCACAAGCTGTTTTTGATACGGCACGTTTGATTCGTGAAGTAGTTTATGTGGAAGCCCCGTTAGACACAGATAAAGACGGAAAACGCGATCTTTTGAAATTGGAGATTTTACGTCCAGCCGAAACAGAAAATGGTCTGCAAGTGGCTACATTATTTACTGCGAGTCCTTATAGTCAAGGTGTCAATGGTCCAGCAGGAGAAGAATTGACCTATGATGTGAATGTCCCATTAGAACGCAAAGAACCAACTGAGACGACATACGAAGAGATTAAGTATAAACCAGCTCCAGTAGAATTGCCGGCAGAACGAGAAGTAAAAGGCAAAGCGACTCATGCGACCGAGACTTTTAGTCGTGAAAATAATCATAGTTTGAATGATTTCTTTTTAGCACGCGGCTTTGCAGTGGTCTATGGAGCAGGAATCGGGACGCGGGATTCTGATGGGATTCAAACCTGTGGTTCGGTAGAACAAACAACCTCGATGGTAGCTTATATCGAATGGTTGGCGGGCAATCGTCGGGCCTTCACGAATCGAACGGATAATATTGAAATCAAAGCTTGGTGGAGCAATGGAAAAGTAGCAATGACAGGAAAATCTTATCTTGGTACCTTAGCGACAGCGTGTGCGACTCGCCAAGTAGAAGGATTAGAAACAATCATCTCTGAGGCGGCGATTTCTGATTGGTATCAATATTACCGTGATAACGGGTTAGTCATTGCACCAGGAGGATTCCCCGGCGAAGATGCGGATGTTTTAGCAATCGAGACCTTCAGCAAAATGCGTAACGCGGGGGATTATCTGCATAGTAAAGAATTCTTCGCTGATTACTTAAAAGAAATGGCGAAGTTGCAAGATCGCAAAACAGGAAATTACAATACTTTCTGGGATGAACGAAATTATTTACCATTCATTAAAGACATCAAATGTGATGTGGTAATGGTCCATGGGTTAAATGACTGGAATGTGAAACCTCGCCAAGTTGCAGATCTATGGGATGCGTTAAAAGAAGTACCTGTTGCAAAAAAATTGATTCTGCATCAAGGGCAGCATATTTATATCAATAATATGCCATCTTTAGATTTTCAAGATATGATGAATGTGTGGTTGAGTCATAAATTATATGGTGTAGAAAATGATGCCAAAGTTCTCTTACCAGACATCGTTTATCAAAAAAATACGACGGCTCAAACGTGGGAGACGCTGACTGACTGGTCACCGATCAATCAAAAGACTTACTACCTAGGTGCTGATAAATTAACGCCAACAGTCAGTTCTGGTCAAGTCTCATTTAATGATCAGCTGCCAAAAGAACAATACAAAAGTTATACGAAGAATATTGCACTTTGGGAAAAAGATTTGAAAATGGCTGATTCAATGAAATCCCATCGTTATCTGGCTAAAACAGCCATCCTTAGTGACGATATTTTCTTAAATGGTCGCCCAAAAGTAAAACTCAGAGTTGCTTCGAGTGTTGATTTTGGGATGTTGAGTATCGAATTGATCGATTTTGGTACTGCTAAACGTTTGAAACCTGTGCCGGATGTTTTGGCATTGCATGGGCTGCCACTAGGAAGAAATTGGCGAGAAGACAATCTTGTTGAATTTAAGTTAGGTGCTGAAGATGAGTACAAACTGATTACGCGGGGGCATATCAATATGCAAAATCGAGAGAACCCTTGGAAAGTTGATGACTTAAAGGCGAATGAATTTGTGGAAATCGAGATTAGCTTGCAGCCGACGATGTATCATTTACCAGCAGGACGTCAAATTGGTCTAGCTGTTTATGGAACAGATTTTGGGATGACTGTCCGCGGAAACCAAGACATTGATTATACTATCGACTTAGCAGAATCACATTTGATCTTACCGATTGGTGAATAAACAAGGCCCTAAAATTGGCGAATACATCCAATTTTAGGGTTTTTGCTGTTTTTGGGATGACTAGATTTTTTTTCGCTGAATGCTATACTGAGAAAAAAATGAAAAGGTGTAGAATATGAAGTTAAAAGGGGTAGCATTGGCTTGTTCAGCAGGTGCTTTATGGGCGTTGTCAGGTATTATGTGTCAATTTCTTTTTGAAAAGTTTGTTTCGCCGGAATGGTTGGTGAGTGTACGTCTGTTAGCGGCGGGATTATTACTTACGAGTATCAGTTTTTTTCAGCCGACTTCAAGAAAACAGCAAAAGGTTCTATCAAAGAAATTTTCGGCTAGAGATCTAGTGAGTTTGCTATTATTTTCTTTAATCGGTATGTTAGGAGTCCAATATACGTATTTTAAGGCTATTCAATACAGTGGTGCGGCAATCGCCACGATTTTACAATTCACAGGGCCAATCTTTATTTTTGTTTATTTAGTTTTACATAAAGAAAAAAAGCTCAAGCTTATCGAAGTTGTATTGTTGCTTGTGACCTTTATCGGCGTTTTTTTGATCGTAGCCAAAGGCGGTCTACAAACATTGAATATTTCAACGACAGGATTTATGATGGGGATTGCTTCGGCAGTCACATTGGCTTTTTATACGGTGCAGCCACGAGAAATATTAGTAAAATATGGAGAGATGCGGATTGCTGGTTTAGGAATGCTGCTTGCGGGTCTGGTATTTCAATTGATTCGACCAATTTGGCGGCCCCAATTTCAGTTAGATGTCAGTTCACTAGGCTTAGTAATCAGTATTGTCGTTTTTGGTACAGCACTGCCATTTTTATTTCAATTATCTAGTTTGCGTTTTATTGAGGCATCATTAGCAGGTGTGTTGACCGTAACTGAGCCAATCTTAGCAACTATTTTGAGCGTTTGGTTTTTCCATAGCCGATTTACTAGTATTCAGTTATTAGGTTTTGTAGTAGTGATTGTTTCGGTAATTTTATTGACACGTTTATCAGACAAAAATACCTTGCCAGAAGACAAAGTGATCGATTGACTAAGGACGACGTATCAATATTCTTTTTTTATTATTTAGTATATGATGGTTCAACAGATGAATAGGAGTTGAGTACATGAAAGAGCGGGTTGTCGTTTTTGGTGATGCAATCATTGCGATTATCTTGACTATTATTGTTTTGGAATTACCGATTCAAACAGCGGCAAATGGGACGGTTGATATAGTTGTCTTATTTAGAGCTATTGGGATTTATTTTATTAGTTTCTGCTTTGTAGCTAATTTGTGGTTTCAGACAGGGTATGCCTTTAATAAAATTGAGCAAGTAAAAAATAGAGATCTGGTCATTTATTTACTGTTGTTGTTTTTTCTATCATTAGTCCCTTCTGCAACACGTCTATTGATTGAAGATACAACAAAGCAGACACTCTTGATTTACGGTGTATTGACCCTTATTGTGACAGTAGTCATGCGGCGTTTGATTACTGCACTGACTAAACAAGTATTGGACGATAACCAACGAGAACTGCGCATCAAATTGCTGAATAAGCAAGACGGATTGTCTGTAATTTTTCGAGTGGTCGTTTTGATTTTTGGACTGTTTTTTATAAGACCGACATTGATCATCTATTTAGTTCTACCTATTATGGCTTTCTTACAAAATATGGTAGAGCGTGAGGAAAATGATTTGATTGCCTCGTTAGATAGTCAACAGCAAGCCGATTATTTTCAAGATCGAAACCAAGTCTGGGGTAATTCGATGCGGCGCTATTCAGCTTTGCTGCGAGACTCGATGAAAGATGGCAGAGCGTATGATTCTGATCGATGGAAAAAAATCATGGCTGATTGGGAAGAGTATATCAATGGGGAGATCAATGAACGCAAGCGGCTTCTTCCTTCATTGAACGAGAATGAAACACGCCGGGTGAAAAATGAGATCGCTCGTTTAGAAAAACAAAGACAACGAATGGAGATGCAAAAATCGCTGACAGAAGAGCAGCTCAATCATCCTAAGCCATTGAAAAAACAACACTTGAAGCAACGTCGATCTCGAAAGTAAATACCAAGTCTAAAAGTTAAGCTTTTAGGCTTGGTATTTTTTTCCTTCTTTTATATAATGAAGTATAAATATCGCAGGAGAGCTAGGTGAAAAAATGGGAATAACAATGATCGAACATCCAATAAAAATGTACATTCGCCGTGATTTGGGTATCACAGTTGAACAATTTGGCAAACTTGCAGGCATCCCACAATCAACATTAGCAACTTGGATCAAGCGTGACCGTCGTGTAGAAAAATTGCCAATTGATTTTTATAGTGCTCTAGCAACTGTGCGTAAGCAAAAAATCGAATTGGTCTATGGGGAATTATTGGAATGGCAGCAGCGCTATGATCGTTATAAACAGGAAAGTTTACAAGCAATTGCAGATGAACAACCGTTGTTTTCACTAGCGGCAGAGGAAGGTCGGACGATTTACCGAATGTATCGTACGCGCCAAATGGAAAGTCAATTGCTTGAACCGTCTCGTCGTTTGAGAAAAGCAATCGATCAGTTGGATGCGCAAACTTTTATCCAAGCAATGATTGAGATCTATGGAACAGTTGAAGTGCCGCTGCCAACTTGGATCGCAAGATCTTTTCATAAAAATGAGCTAAAAGAAATTGGACAAGCTTTTTATAATGAACTATTAATGAAAGGATAGACTCGGAAATTCTGAGTCTATTTTTTAGTTAGAGTATTTCAATTTGCGCTATGAATATTTTTGGATTCTTCCACAAATAAGCAAAAAAGAAGCGAGTAATCGCTTCTTTCATTTCTTAGAGTTCTTCTCGAACAGTTTCAGTGATTTTTTTTAGGTTATCAGTCATTTGACCAGAGTGTTTAATGATATCTGCTACGCGTAAGAAACTATTTTTGTACATCGCCAACTCATGAAGTTTTTTGTACTTTTCTTCGATCTCATTAAAAGTTACAGGTTTACGTTCATTTTTTTCTACAGTTTCTGAACCATTCACATAATGTAATCCTAAAAAAGAAAGGGCATCATTGATCCCATCTAAAAAAGCTTCATATTCCTCTTGCCGGATCTTGCCGTCTGCCAATCGCTGACGCTGTTTTTCAATAAATAGCTCGATTACTTGTTCCATTCACAATCCCCCTGACTTTACGCATATTTTTCATAGTACTCATCTTAATTATTGTACTATGAAACTAGTTATTTGTGTTATAAAAAAAATAAAATTTTTTAAACAAAAGAAGGACTGGTACTTATTTGGTCATTGATTCATGAATTTTCAAAATAATTTGACAATTAATCATTTTTTGGGAATAATAGACAAAAGATTAAAATCATCTGATAAACTGCTGAATCAAAGGAGATGTCCTATGGAACAAAAAAAGCGCAAACAATTACTAAAACTAATCGAATCTGATTGTCGATTAAGTATGGAAGAATATGCAATCATGTTGGGTGAAGAGGTCCAAATCATTATTGCAGAAATCAAACGATTGGAACAAGAAAAAATCATTTGCGGTTATCGTGCCTTGATTGATTGGGATAAAGTGGAAGATGATTGGATCGAGGCTCTCGTTGAGGTTCAAACAATTCCTAAAGGAGAAGAAGGCTATCGAGAGATCGCTGAGCGGGTTCGCAAATTTCCTGAAGTCAAATCCCTCTTTTTTGTCAGTGGCAGATTTGATTTTATTTTGTTATTACAAGGCCGCAATATCAAAGAAATCTCAAAATTTATCTCGACCAATCTGGCATCAATCCCAGATGTCTCGGGAACTCAGACGCATTTTGTATTAGATAAGTACAAAGAATGGGGAATTGATCTGTATCAATCTGACTCTGATCCTAGAATTCAGGTGAGCCTATGAGAAATTTTTTAACCAAACGAATCACAGATATTCAACCGTCAGGTATTCGTAAATTTTTTGATATTGTATCTGAACAACCAGATGCGATCTCTTTAGGAGTGGGTGAACCGGACTTTGATACGCCTTCTCATATGGTTCAAGAAGGTGTCCGTTCACTTCAAGAAGGTCGTACTTTTTATACTGCCAATGCCGGATTACTTGAATTACGTGAAAAAATCAGCGAATATTTATCGTTTCGGAATAAGGTCACGTATGATCCTAAAACAGAGGTAGTAGTAACTGTTGGTGGAAGTGAAGCCATTGATCTGGCGTTGCGGATTTTTGTGGATGCAGGTGATGAAGTAATCATCCCACAACCAAGTTTTGTTTGTTATGAGCCGATTACACAAATGGCTGGCGGAACACCGGTGACGATTGATCTTAAGGCAGAAAATCAATTTAGATTGACACCTGAAGAACTTGAAAGTGTAGTAACTAAAAATAGCAAGATCTTAATCTTGTCCTATCCTAATAATCCCACAGGAGGCACGATGGATCGCGAGTCATTAATCAAAATTGCTGATGTTGTGAAAAAATATGATTTGTTAGTAATCAGCGATGAGATCTACGCAGAATTAATGTATGATGAGCCTTTCACTAGTATCGCAGAACTGCCAGGCATGCGAGAACGAACAATTGTTATTAACGGATTTTCCAAAGGTTTTGCGATGACTGGTTGGCGTTTGGGTTTTATGGCTGGTCCGAAAGTATTTATGGAACAACTGTTGAAACTTCATCAGTATACTATTATGACCGCACCAACAGCTAGTCAGTATGCAGCTTTAGCAGGTTTGAAAAATAATTGGCAAGAAACTGTTGAATCTATGCGGCTATCTTATGAAGAACGGCGAAATTATTTGCATCATGCATTGGAGACGATGGGCTTGCCTTGTTACAAAGCCAAAGGAGCGTTTTATCTTTTCCCGCAGATTAGCCAATTTGGTTTAAGCAGTGAAGAATTTGCACTGAAGTTATTAGAAGAAGAGAAGTTAGCGGTAATTCCCGGCTCTGCCTTTGGAAAAAGCGGTGAAGGTTTTTTACGTCTTTCCTATGCCTATTCGATTTATGAATTAAAGGAAGCAATCCAACGACTGGAGCGTTTTGTGGCACGTTTAACTACCCAAATTTAAAAAATAAGATTCATTGAGAGTGGAGAAATCCACTCTTTTTTTGCTTGGTGATTAATAAAGTAAAGCAATCAATGGCGGGCTCCAGTGATAATGACTAAAAATCTGTGATTTAAATAAAACTTCTTCTATATTTTTACTAAAAGCATTCTTACTTTTGCTGATAAATGATAAGATGAAGCCATATCCTCGAGATAAAAATTTTCAAAGGAGGCTTTTATGCTGTCACGTTTCAAGCAGTCAAAACTCATTTTTTGGACGGTCGAGATTGTCTTGACTATTATAGGAATTTATTTTATTTTACAAATGCCTAATATCTTTAAACCAATAATCGGCATGATCTCTGCAATCTTGTTGCCGCTATTGATTGCGGGTTTTCTTTATTACATGTTTGATCCAATCGTTATTTTTTTAGAGGAAAGAGCAGGGGTGCCACGGGTCATCGGATTTCTTTTATCATTTATCGTAATTGCTGTTGTAATCATTTTGATCATGATGAATGCCGTTCCCAAGATGATTGAGCAAACCGTACAGCTCACACAAAATTTACCTGTTTATGCCGAAGAGACGGGGCAGTGGTTGAATGAGCTAGGCAGCCGAGAAGAATTTAAAAATTTCAATTTAGAAGATCAATTGGCTTCAGCAAATCTAACAATCAATAATTTGATTCAAATGGGCATCGTCAGTATAACTTCTAGTCTCTCATTAATCGTGAGCTTTGCAATGAAATTTTTTGTTTTGTTGTTTACTGTACCCTTTATTTTGATTTTTATGTTTAAAGATGGCCATAAATTTTTGGATGCAGTTTCTCAGTTTTTTCCTTTAACGATACGTAAAGAATTACGTCAAACTGTTCGAGAATTGAATGAAACACTCTCAGC
Organism: Enterococcus dongliensis; assembly: GCF_031927985.1. Taxonomy (NCBI): domain Bacteria; kingdom Bacillati; phylum Bacillota; class Bacilli; order Lactobacillales; family Enterococcaceae; genus Enterococcus; species Enterococcus dongliensis. The sequence goes on along the minus strand of NZ_JARPZC010000012.1, from coordinate 33,392 downwards.
CTATATCAGCAGTACCGTTTTAGATGCTTTTATCATCGGAATATTGAGTTTTATTGCGATGACGATTTTTCAGCAACCATATAGTTTGTTGTTGGCTATTTTTTGCGGGATTACAAATATTATTCCTTACGTGGGACCTTTTATCGGAGCAGTACCTGCGATTATTGTCGGATTATTTATTTCGCCTGTGCAAGCACTTTATATGGGACTGTCTGTCCTAGTTATTCAACAATTAGACGGGAATTTGATCAAGCCGCTACTGTTCGGTAAGTCATTGAATATCCATCCATTAACGATTATTTTAGTTTTGATCGGAGCAGGCAGTGTTGCCGGTATCCTTGGTATGTTGATCTGTATTCCGGTTTATGCAGTGATTAAAACATTGATTATCAATATTCATAAAATCTATCAACTGCGTCGAGAAAGCCAGCTGTTCAAAGATAATAATGAAAGTTAAAACAAATAAAAAGAACTGTCCATCAAATAATTTGGTGGACGGTTCTTTTATTGTGAAATATATTCATAAATCACTGTTGTAATAAATAACTAATTTTGATCTTGTTTGTCAAAATCTTGCAAAATTTTACTAGATATCGGTTTGTTTCGTTCGAATTTGAAATGGTAAATCCCTAAAAGAGCGATAAACCAAACGGGAGAGAAAATCAACGCTTCACGTGTATCTGTAGCTAGTGCTAAAACAAACAAAACAAAAGCAAGAAAGATAAAGACTAAATAATTAGTGTAAGGAAAGAGCGGTAATTTAAACGTGCTTTTGGCAGCTAATTCTGGATTAGTTTTACGATAACGCAGATGTGTAAAGACGATCATTCCCCAAATGAAGATAAAACAAATCGTCGCGATTGAACTGATCATGGTGAAAATGCGACTAGGTACAAAGAAATTCATCAAAACAGCAAGAAAGATGATCAGTGTTGAGAAAACCAATGCATTACCAGGCACCCGATTTTTAGTTAGCTTTGTAAAAGTTTTCGGAGCACTGCCTTCTTGTGCTAGCGAACGCACCATTCGACTTGTACTATAAATCGCACTGTTACAAGCAGACATAGCTGAGCTTAAAACGACTAAGTTGACGATTGAAGCAGCCGCAGCAATCCCAATCTCTGAAAAAACTTGAACGAAGGGGCTTTGATCTGCAGATAAACTTGACCAAGGATAGATGGACATAATGACAAATAATGAACCTAAATAGAACAAGATAATCCGTAGCGGAATCGTATCGATTGCTTTTGGCAAGACTGTTTTTGGATCGGAAGTTTCTCCGCCAATCAGCCCAACAAGTTCTACTCCACAAAAAGCAAAAGTTGCCATTTGGAAAGAAAGAGCAAAGCCACTGGCACCTTTAGGAAAGAAACCGCCATGTCGCCATAAGTTACTAATCGAAACTGTTCCAGCTCCTGTTTTAAAACCGGTGAAGATCATAAAAGCTCCCGCGATGATCAAAGCGATAATCGCGACTACTTTAATCAGAGCAAACCAAAATTCTAATTCACCAAAGAGACCTACTGCGACTAAATTTAATCCTAATAATATAGCTAGGGCGATAATCTCTGGCAACCATTGGGGAATATTTGGCAGCCAATAACTCACGTACATACCTGTTGCTGTTAAATCAGCCATTGCGATAGCAATCCAGCAAAACCAGTAAGTCCAGCCGGTTACAAAGGCCGCTTTTTTCCCTAAGTAGTCAGCAATAAAATCAAGAAAAGAATGGTAATTTAAATTAGATAGCATCAATTCGCCTAACGCGCGCATAATCAAGAAAATAATGCAACCTGTGATTGTATATGATAGAAGAATCGAGGGGCCGGTCAATTGAATGGTTTTCCCAGACCCAAGAAATAGTCCAGTACCGATTGCTCCTCCGATTGAAATTAATTGAACGTGACGATTTTTTAATCCTCTATCCAATTCTTCATGACTTTCCAATAAAATCAGTCCTTTTTTTAAGAATAAAAGAATTTTATCAGAAATCTACGAGCTAGTTTAAAAAAACTTCCAAAAATAATAAAACGATTAAAATATTACGAAAATTTAAAAATAACAAAAAAACAAAAAGAGTTATGGACGATTTTACTATAAAGTATGTCTGATAATGGTTAAAATGCTATAATATTGAAAATTCATGTAAGAATATTAGAGGGACTATTTTAGCTGATCAGTAAATCAAGGTAAGAGAAGAAACGAAAAAAATGAGTGCAAGATAGATGAAACTGTTGATGATGCAACAAAGGATACTCATTTCAACTGTTGAAATGAGCACAGTTTTTACTTGGTTTTAGACTGACAGTTCCTTACATGATAAGGGAACAAAATTTGAAACTTCTAAAATGAGACGATTATCCAATAACGAGAAGGAGGAACCGATGTGAAGAAAAAGACAATCGGTTGGATATTATTAGGATTGGTTGTATTTGGTGCAGTTAGTTTTGCCAGCTACCATATCTATCAAGAAAAAATGATTCAATCAGAAAAAGCAAACAAAGAAATGTTGAATAAACGCTTGACTGAACTTTACGAAGATCAACAGTCGGGGTATTTTAAACCAGATATCTCGTCTGCTACGTTTGATGATTTGGCAACTGAAGTAAAAAATCAACGAGGAGATAGTCGCACCTTAGAAGATATTGCACAAGCAAAGCAAAATTTTGAGATTCAAATCAGATTGAATGATCTTTTTGAAAGAGATGTGTTGAACGGTCTAGATTTGTCTGCACATCCAGTTTTAAAAGCGCCTAAAGAAAATCAGATCCAAACAGTAAAGGAACAGTTAAAGGAAAGTTCAGCAAAAGAGAAAGAGTGGGGACAAGACATCGCGATGCTTTTAAGCATCGCTGAGACCCAATCAAAGGATTTTTCCAGTGCTGAGAACGATGTAGAAAATTTGGTCAATAAAGGAAGCGACTTAACCTTATCAGATTATTTAACCGGAGTTAAAACATTGGCTGTGTTACCAGATGGGAAATTCAAACAGCAGCTGTTAGATAAGTTAGCCCCCGTTAAAAACCAATTAGCCAATGAAAATGCTAACTTTGCTACCCAAATCCAGCAAAGTGATGCCTCCATGGAAAACGCAAAAAAGAATTATCAAGAACGCCAAGCAAAAGTATTGGCAGAACGGAATAAGGAACTGACAGCGCTGAAAAAAGAGCTAATGAAGAAACAAGAAACGTATGATTCTTATAAAGATGCTCTCGAATCACTTGAAGATAGTAAAAAAGAAGAGTCTTCCCACAAAGAAGCAGAAGATTCTCGCTCACATGATTCTGATTCCCACACCAGTTCAGAAAGCTCAGACTCAAATTCTTCAGAAGAAGCAGAAGATGACTAAATAAAAAGAGCAATGATCTCTCATAGATCATTGCTCTTTTTGATTGGAGATTTTTTTACTCTTTTTCTTCAGCTAATTTTTTCTTTAATTGATTGATTCGTTTATCGAGATCAGCGCTCTGATTTTTTGTGTCAGTAATTTGATTTTTTATCGTAGTTAATTCTGAATCACGTGCGGCCTTTTCATGAGCATATTCGACCTCTTTATTACGATAGACATTAGTATATTGATCAGAAAGAGTCCCACCAGATGGTTCGACTTGTTGAATCAGGGCGAAGACTTGTTGGGCATATTGATCAAAGATTTGCCAATTATCTTGTGAGTCGGTCACGATGATCTCAAGCTGACTCAATGTATCGATTCGTTCAGCGATTAGTTGATTACTGAAGGTAGAAGCTTCTTCGACCATTGGTGTATTCAACTTAGCAGCTGTTAATTCATTCGCTTTTTGTTTTGCTAATGTATCAATCGCAGCTGTTGCTGTTTGTAACGCGTTTTGACGGGTCTGTAAAACTTGTTTGGTTTGGCTAGAGCGTGTAATCAATTGACCGCCAACTTTTTGTACAGAAGCAGGCATTTGGAAATCAATGTCTTCTTTTCCATTGTTCAAAAGGTCCATCGTTTGCTTGAAGATCTCTTTAGTTGCCTGACCAACGCTGGTATTATCTTGTGGTTGTGGCGTGTCATCGCCAGCCCAGACGGCCACGGTATAATGAGGTGTGGCACCAACAGTCCATAAATCTTTGGCTTCATCAGTTGTTCCAGTTTTGACGGCCCAATATTGATTGTGCGCCAAATTTAAACTTGCTGCTGTTCCATCTGCGTTTTGATGGACAGCTTTCATCGTATCGATGGTCAAATAGGCGGCATCATCACTGTAAATTTTTTGTTGTGTAAGATCATTTTGAGTAAAGACTTCTTGACCAGTATCTTTGCGCTTAATCGTGTCGATATTTAAAGGCGTACGGTAGTTTCCTTGGTTTACTAAAGTTGCAATTCCGCTGGACATTTCTTGTGTAGTTGCACCGTAAGTCATACCACCGACAGCGATGATTGGATTATCATCCGCCACATCTAAGCCAGTAAACTGCATCTGTGCAAGTGGTTGGTAGATTGCTTCTTTCAGTTCATTTCGATTTTCCTCAGCTAATTTATACGCAACGACATTAGAAGAAATTGCCAGTGCATTCCGCAAGGTCAAATTTCCTTTTGATCCGTTATACACATTATTAGGATACGTACTATTAGGCCGATCGTCTGAAACGGTACTTGTTTCTAACAGGCCGCGTTCATAAGCCGGAGCATAAGATACTAATGGTTTGATCGCTGATCCCGGCTGGCGGTAAGAAAGAAAGGCTCGATTGTAATGATTGCCTTCTTCACCACGTCCGCCAATACTTGCGACGACGTCACCTGTTTGATTATCAATGACAGTCATGGCCGCTTGTTTAGTATAAAAATCATTTTCAGCGTTACGATCTTGCCAAGCGTTCATGACAGTTGTCAAGATTCCTTGCAATTGGTCATGCAGGGCAGGGTCAATGGTTGTCTTGATTTGATACCCACCGGAAAGAATCCGTTGATATACTTTGTTGTATGCCGTTTTGTACTCTTTGTTATAACGCTCTTCTTCTTCCTTTGAATCAAACTGGTATTGGAAACGGAAATCTTGTTGTCCCATCAATACTTTTGTTGCAGAATCGACGGCTAAGGCGACTTCATTATTGTCCAATTGATTATTCAGTGCATTGCTGTGAATCTTTGCTGAAAAATCATCTGCTAAAGCTTCTTCGTATTGTTTGTTTGTGATATAGCCTTGTGCGTTCATTTCTTTTAAAATTAGTTTGGCTCGTTTTAATGCATTTTTTTTGTTAGTTGTTGGATCAAAAATCCCAGGATTATTGGTGATGCCAATCAATGTAGCTTTTTCTAGTAAGGTAGTATCGTTGATGGATTTACCCAAATAAACTTTCGCTGCGGCATTGATTCCATAAGCTCCGTGACCAAAATACACATTGTTCAAATAATATTCTAAGATCTGGTGTTTCGTGAAGCGTTTTTCTAGAGCTTGTGCCATCACCATTTCTTCAACTTTCCGGGAGATGGAGACTTCCGGCGTTAGATAGATATTCTTCACTAATTGTTGAGTGATCGTTGATGCGCCACGAATCCCTCGTCCGGTTGCGGCGTTCAATCCGATTGTCAGCAAACCTTGTGTATCGACACCGTGATGTTCATAAAAACGTTTGTCCTCAATGGAAATCAAGGCTTGTGAGACTAATGGATCCATCTTTTCATACGTTAGATAATCCCGTTCTTGGGTCTTGAGCTCTTTGATGACTTGTCCATTTTTATCTAAAATCGTTGTAGGATGGTGCTGTTTGAAGTCGCTCTCTTGGATTTTTGCGGCGTGTTCTTCACCCGCATCAATCGCTGCAGTCACTTCTTTTCCATATTTTTGGAAGAAGAAAATCGTTCCGGCGATTATTAATAAAAGAATCGCCGCAAGGATACTTAGCGAGATTTTAGTTGATTTGCCTATTTTTTTTCGGGAATTCTTTTTTTTCGGAGTGTTTAGTTTTTTTTCTATTTTTTTCTGATGTCGTTCTTGTCTTTTTGCCATATTTGCCTATCCTTATCGAATCATTTCTTCTAGTGTAATAGAAAATGTACAGAATAACTATCCTATTCATATTTTTCCAAGAAAAAATTTAGATTATCCCTAAAATAGTCTGAGAATTGTTGGAAATACTTGACGCTTGATAAATTAGTCGCCACAATAAGGAGGAAATGAGGTGACCTATGAACACAGCAAAAAAATGGTTGATCTTTTGGGGCGTTCTGGCTGCGTTGTTCGTTGGCTTTTTTGGCATTGTATTAAGTGGAAATTTCCCACAATTTGCAATCCCGTTTAGTGTATTTGCCAGTGATGATAAAGCAAAGAAAAAAGAAGAATTGCCAAAACTAAAAATATTAGCACTTAGAGATGTCAATGATCAAGAATTACTAAAACAGCAGATGGAGAAAGTAGAAGCTTTAAATCAAGCATTTAAAGATAGTGTCAACTTTTCAAGCTCACAAGCAATGGCAGACACGATCGAGAAAATCTACGGTTCTGCTAAAGAGGGAAAAAATAGTTTTGACCTTTATCGAAAAATCTATCCTATGGTGAGTTCAGAAGAAAATGGTTTTGTCAGTGTGAATTTGATTGGTTTTGGTCAGCGCTTAGTTAACGATCAACCGATGACGGTCCAACGTCAAGTATGGAGTTTTACAGATACAAATGGAAGGCGGCATGATTATACTGTAAGGCTGCGTTTTAATGAGCAAGAATTAGCTGAATTGACAGCTGAAGAAGGCAGTGAGGTCAAATCAGTCATTACAACAGATGATACCTATTTGGATAAGTCAGCAGATTTTGAAACAGCTTGGTCGGAAGTGGTTCGTCGTGGTACGGACACGCAACTTTATCGTGAAATGAAAAAAGTAGGTCTAAATAGTGATCAAACCGAGTTCAAAGCATTAGAAAAAAGCATCGAATTGACTGATCCAAGCGGATTTTTTGACTTATTCAAAGAAACGCGCGGCGATTTGACACATGCGTATTTGGCGGGCTTTTATCATACCAATACACCGACAGATGGCCAGTCAGATTATTATTTCCGTGTCCCGACTTCGGAAAAAAATATCGCAGAATTTCTAGTAGTCTATGATCGACTCCAACAAAAAATCGTGTCGATTAATCGAAACTAATCAAAAAAAGTGTTAGGAGTAGTCGCTCCTAACACTAATCAATCAAGACAGCCTTATGACCAGTATAAGGGAGAAATGTCTCAAATAAGTCAGCCGTTTTCAATTTCATATAATTTGTTACTGAACCAGAACTGCAACCGTACCACTCACGTTGAGCAACAGAGCGGTCAAAGACCAATTGGATTTCATGTTCGGGATCGTTTAACAATCCAAAAATCGTCGCTGCGCCGGGAATGACGCCTAATCGTTCTTTTAGTAGTTCTGTTGAAGCAAAGGAAACACGGGGGATTGCTAATTTTTTACCAAAATCTTTAGTAATAAATTTAAAATCAGCCGGTGTGATATAAAGGTAGAATTTCGTTTTTTTCTGATTACACAAGAAAATCGTTTTCACTACTTCGATTCCTAAGCGATCATCAATAGCGCTACAATCTTTCATTGTTAATGCTTCACCAGTGGCCACTTGATAAAAAGGGATCGCTAATTTTGTCAATGTTTCGTAGGTCAACTCTTCTAATTCAGAACCAAATGTGATCGGCGGGGTCGTATACATCTCACTTACGTAAACCATAGTAGTCTCCTTTTTGTTTGTGATAAATAATACAATACCCGTTTTTGATCAAGTTCTCAAGTTCAAGATGAAGGATCGCTGATTTTTGACAAATCTTTTTTTACCAGAGCAGCTAAAATAATTTCAATATCTTGGTAATCGGTAGTAGAGATGTTTGACCGGATAATGACGGATTCCTGCTCTTCTAGTAGAAAATTTTTACAAGATGGTGAAGTACCAATTATCAGCTGAGCAGATCGAGGATCTTCAACAAAGTGCAACTGATAACGATTTTTGAAATATAAATGGATTTTTTGTTGAATGAAGACACTGAAAAGCTCACTATACTCTGAAAAAACATAAACAGTTATTTTTGGTAAACAATTCTCTAAAGGAAAAAGAGTCACACAAGTTAAAAAGGAGTAGACACGTAATTGCTTGTGCTCATAATCAGGCATTTTTTGAATCAAATCCCTCCAAAAGGTTTCAAAGCGGCGAGAATAATAAGGAAATTGAGTACACACGCAATTTAGTGCCACGCTGCTTCTAAGTCTATCAATCATTAAATCATTTAACTGGAAAAATTCTAGTGCCGCGTAATGTTGGTTTAATTTTTTAGCAATCAATCTTTGTTCTTGTTCATTCAAAGGCCTGAAATGCTGCGTAAAACACGTTATCCACTGCAAAACAGCTTGATCCAAGAATGAATCTTCCGCTGCATTTTTTGGCTGTAATTCAAAATTAGTCAAAAGGGAACTATAAAGTGCATAAAGAAAAAATTGCCATTCATCGGTATTCCAATTTCTTAAATAAGTTGGTTTTTCAGGATAACTAAAACGAGCTAGCTGTTTTAGTTCGACTTGATCGAAACAAAGCTGGCCTTTTTTGCTCAGGGATTGATTCGTGATCAATAACCAAAAACTGATGATTTCTAGATTTGTTGGATTGTTTCTGAGCTTTAAATCGTTCTCGAGCTGTTGAGCAATTTGGAAATAGGCATTCGTATCGATTCCGTCTACTTGGCTGAACTGTTGGTGGAATTCTCTAATAAAAAGATAATAGAACCGCCGGATATCTACTTCGCGTCCTTTTAAACGAATCGTTGTCGCACAAGAAATATAAAGGCCATAATCGCTAAGTTCAAGGTTGATTTCTTTGATTTTTCGTCGAAGTTTTGACTCGCTGATATTTTTAGCCAGGCAGAATTGGATAGCTGACAGCTCTCGTTTTGCTAAAATCGTATGAATGATCTCACAAGCAAGATCATGTTGATAAAGATAATTGGTCAGTGATTGGAGATTGGTCGAAGAACGCTCTAATTGAATGCCACGACCATTATTTATCCGCAAATTTAACGAATAATCTTTATCTGCATAAAGTACATCAATGATCGTTTGTAATTCCTTACAATTTACACGAATCGTTCCAAGACTCGCTGAGCCGATACGTGTTTGTAATTCTTTTAAGGAGATCGGCATTTGTAGACGATCTAAGATTTCGATAATCTGAATCTTCAACAGCGTATTTCTATCCATCCCAAGCATGAATGTTCCTCCATTCTGATTTACTAAGAACAAGTCGCGCTGTTATATATAATAAGATGAAAGAATAGTTAATACAAATTAATCACTAATAAATGGCAAAAAATTAAGGATTATCCTAAAGAAATATCATAAAATAGTTATTTTAAATATAACTATAGTTATATTTAAGAGTATTTATTTTTGCTCAGAAAGAGTGAATAAACTGTTTTCTTATTTTTTCAGAAATCATTTTTAATCAGCAAGCGATTGTAATTGAGTAAAGAGTGCTTCTATCGATAGAAGCTGATAAAGAGAAAACTTGTTGAAGAATGGTAGGTGAGTAATGGATAAGAATCAAAGAGGCAGAAACTATTTTAATAGTGGGGCTGTTTACTAAAGAAGAAATGATGCTATTTTTTCAAACAATTGGATTAGATTTTTAGGACTTTACTTGCTGACACAATTATTTCACGTTACACTACAATAAAAAAAGGAAGTGGCTTTTTGTATTTAATCATATTAGTGATTTTTATCATTTTAGTTGGAGCGTATAATATCTATCTCAATCTTGCGCGTCGAAAGAAAAAAAAGCTGACTCCGCTGATGGTCAATATTCAAGTGACGCTAAATATTGTATTGGTTGTCGCAGGACTGTTCTATTTAATTTTTGGATAAGAAAAAGAGGAAGACGGTCGTCGTTCCTCTTTTTTTTAATGAGTATACACAATCTGTGCACCAAAAGGCATCAATGCGAGCCGAGCAAGTTTCAATGATTGCATCGCAAATGGGATACCTATAATCGTAATCGCAAGCAGACCTGCGCTGATTAGATGTCCTAAGGCTAAAGGGATACCGGAAACAATCAACCAAATAATATTGACCAGCAGATTCATACCAGCTGTGTGATATACGACATCTTTGCCAAATGGGGCAAAGCTCAGCTGAGCAAATTTGAAACACTGCAAGCCGATTGGGATACCAATAATAGTGATGCACCATAAAATCCCCGCAGCACACCAAGTCAATCCTCCAATCAAACCACCAAAGATAAACCAAATAAAATTACCTAAACAAGACATATGTCATTCCTCCATTTGTTGACCAGTATAACATTTTTTAAATAGATACCAGAAAGTCACTAGCAAAAAAATTATCGTTGTGCTAAATTCATTTAAAATGAACTGAGAAGAAAGGAGTCTATTATGCTGGAACAATTTGAATTGCTTTCTGTTGATCGAAAAACCATGTTAAAAGGCTATCATTGGCCTTGTGAAAAACCATGGGCAGTCCTCCAAATAACGCATGGCATGGCAGAACATTTACTGCGTTACCAGTCATTAGCGAATTATTTAAATACACAAAAAATCGCGGTAATCGGTCATGATCATCTTGGCCATGGCGGATCTGTTCAAGGGCAGCCCTTAGGATATTTTCATGATCAAACGCTAACACACGGCATGGTTCAAGATTTATATCAAGTAACTCAATGGGGAAATAATCGCTATCCGAATGTCCCGCTTTTTATCCTAGGACATAGTATGGGATCATTTGTCTTACGCAATTATTTATCTGATTTTGGTCAGTCGATTACAGGGGCCATTCTAGTAGGGACTGGCCAGCAGCCGATCTGGCTGACGCGTTTTGGTCAACAAGCTGCAAAATTATTAGGCAAGCTTCAAGGAGACAAACATCCTAGCAGATTCATCGATCAGCTAGCTTTTGGCAATATGAATCGTAAAATCTCGAATAAAAGAACAGCTAAAGATTGGTTAGTTAGTCTGCCAGAAGAAGTTGACGCTTACTTAGCTGATCCTAACTGCGGATTTTTATTTACTTTGAGTGGTTATCAGGAACTTTTTACCCTAATCATTCAGGCACAAGATCCTAATTTACTGAAGAAAATACCTAAAGACTTGCCACTATTATTTTTATCTGGTAAAGAGGACCCAGTTGGTGAATTTGGAAAAGGAGTGATGAAAGCAGCGAATACGTATCAAGCTGCCGGGCTAGAACACGTGACAGTCCAGCTCTATGAAAAAGCTCGACATGAATTGTTAAATGAGGCTCAAAAATTTACAGTTTTTCATGATATTTGCAAATGGATGGAAAAAAATTCTGGAAAATGATATTATTGAAAAAATTCTAAGTATTTGAGGGATTGTATGAGAGCAGAATTTCTGATTGATTATTGTCACCAAGGGGATTGGCAGCCGCAATGTGGTCAGCAGCAATCACCAATTGATATTCAAACCACTCGAATTGAACCAACCGATGCGCTTGCAAAAGTGCAGGTAAACTTTGCTAAAACGACTGCTACCTTTCTTAATAATGGACAGAATTTGCAATTGTTAGGATCCGGACAAGCATTGTTCAATCAGCGCCTGTTTCAATTTGTTCAAGTGCATTTTCATGCCGATTCTGAACATCGAATTGATGGACAGACGTTTCCTTTAGAAGGACATTTCTTATTCCAGACGTCCAATGGTCAACAGGCAGTTATGGGAATATTTTATCGAGCAGGAAAACACAATCCTGATTTTGACCATATTTTAAACCAATATGATCACCAGCAAGGAGAAGGTGAGTTCTCGGTAACCCACTTGATTCCTGAAAATAAAAGTTATTATCATTACATTGGCTCGTTGACGACACCGCCTTTGACAGAAGGGGTAGAGTGGTATTTAATGCATACCGTTTTAGAAGTATCGACAGAGCAGATTCAACGTTTTATTGCTATCCACGGAAGAAACAATCGTGGATGCCAAGCGCTGAATAATCGGAAAATATTGAGCTTTAAAGAATAATCGCCGCTTAATTGGCCGCTGTTGTTTTAGGTGCTGGGTAAGACTTGAAGTTAGTGCGTATTCCGGTTTGAAAGAGATGTACTTCTCAAGAAAAGAGCAGGGAACGAATTTTTAATTGTTTTAAAAAAAATTACATGTAGCCCTCTGCTTCTTTGCGAGTCAACCAAAAATGAATCCCGCCAGTAGAATCTGCCCAACGATTGGGATTGAATTTTTTTGCTTCCACCCATTCACCGACACGGTAAATAAATTCACTATCAACATAAGAGACTGCCTCGTCATAATCTTCCATTGTATACATGTCTTTGATTGTTAATACTTTGGCTTTATCACAGCGACAACAAGTATTTGTGGCTGAAGATCTGCGAGCATCAGCCGGGATCAATAATTGTACAATTCGAAAGTCGAAACACTTCTTATAACCGATGAAAGGCCCTGTTGCTGGACAATACAGATCAAAAAACTGCGTCTGTTCATCGTGGATAATCCCTGCTAAATTTGCATGTTCTAACATAGCAAAAAATAAATTTGCGCCAGAGATATCTGCCTTTTGCAGATTGGAGCCTTGAAAATCAGTTCCTTTTAAGGAAGCACCTTGTAAAAGGGCACTAGAAAAATCACAATCTCGGCACAAACAGTTATCGAAATTCGCCCCAGTCAGATCTGCATTAGAAAAATCTACATTTTCGAAGGTCATATCATGAAAATCTGCATTTCTTAGCTTGCGAAATGAATAGTCATAATCTTTAAGTCTGTTACTCATGGAAATCCTGTCCTTTCTAAAACCTTTCTTCCTAGCTATTTTAGCACCCTATAGCATGAGAAGCCAGATTTCTACGATGAAACGATTGTAAGCGCAGACAAATTTGAGAATAGTTGACTAGTTTCTGCTGAGTATCCTTTATGGGAATCTTTTTGGAAGAATTAGTTTTGTCTATTTTTAAAAATAAGGTGTCATTTGCGTTCTGAAGCATAGTAAAAAAATCGAATCAGCCAGATTTGATCGTCTAATCACCTAAATTTACAACATTGTACCATCGATGATGGTCAGATGTTGTTTTATACTGTTCGATGGAAAAGCCTGATAAAGCGTAGCCTAACAATAGCAATAAAAGTCCGCTGCCAATTAAATAAGCGGCAACTTTAGGAACCAAATGTTTTATTCTCATATTGAAACGACCTTTCTTTGAAAAATATTTCGGCGGATAATGCGCATTAAGTTGTAATGCATCGTGATAAAGACGGCACTGAATTTATAAGTCACCCACATACATAATAAACCAAAACCAAAAAGAAGCATGCCAATACCAAGTTGTGAGATTCCCATAAAGAATGAATCAAATAAGACAAATGGACTAGTAAACGCAGCAACGACACCGCCAATAATTGTTCCGCCTGCTAAACACGCGCCTGTAAACGGAATACACCAGATCACAATATCTATACTCAAAAGTATCAGAAAGAAGGCAAGGGCTAAACTTCCCCACAAGGGAAAACCGAGAATCAAAAGAACAATCCATAACCAAGTGAAGCGACGAGGAACTTTTACTTCAGTACCTACACCAATCGCTTCGTCAGCTAGTTGTTTAGGATCTCCTAGTTTTGCGACGGCTGCTTTTTCAGAGTAACCATCTTCGATCAAATCTAAAATCATTTCATCATAATAATCGATCAACCGCTGGATCTCATTAGGTCTAACCTCATAAGCTAAATAATTGCTAAACGCCTTGATAAACTCTTCACGATTCATTTTTCAACACTCCTCTTAATGTAATGATAAACAGCTTCTACGTCAGACCAATCTTGTAAAAACTTCTGGATGCTAGCAAACCCTGAATCTGTTAAGTGGTAATATTTTCGTATACGGCCATTATGGATTTTTGAATACGTAGTGACTTTTTTAGTTGTTTCTAGCCGTTTTAGAATCGGATAAAGTGTCGATTCCGTCAACTCAAGTTGCGGATGAATTTCTTTGATAATCTGATAACCGTAAGAATCTATCTGCACCAATGAGGCTAATACACAATATTCGATTAATCCTTTTTTTAATTGACTATCCATGCCAACACCTCGCTATACCCATACTATATATTACATAGTATAGTGAAACTATCCGACTTAAGACCTATTTTTAACACTACTGTAAGAAAGTCTACTAGCTAAATGACTGAAGAAATAGCGAGCTTTTAAGTGATGAAGATAAACAGGTTCCTGATAGACTATCTTTTAGGGTACAAAAAAACTATGACAGTTCTTCGGTCATAGTTTCTGGATCAAAAGCATCAGTTAAATGTATTATAAAAGGGACTGCCAGTGAGAAAGTCCATCGATTTTAGAACTAGAAAACAGATTATACATTTATGCTCGATGATCAATTTCCTTTAAGGCATTTTCTGGTACTTGATCGCGTCGTACCTCTTCATATGTTTCAATATGAGCTCCTTTGTTGGTCAGCTTTAAATAGCGGTTGGTTTTCAATCGCGTGAGTCCGTTAAAGCGGATGGTTCGAGTTTTTCCGTCTTTATTAGCAGCAAGTTGTTTGTAACTGGCGGTTCCGTATCCATTGACTGACTCTGGCTCCGTAGTTTTTACATAAAGCACGCCTTTTGGTACTAGGGGATTAAGCTGATCTAAGGTACCGGCGACTTCGCTAGCTGAATGATTGGAATAGAGCATCGCACCAACTAATAAAATAAATATTCCGATAATCATACTAAGTATTTTTTTTAACATTGTTTAAATAATCTTCCCTTCAATCTTGATAAATCTAGCTTATCAAGGTTTTGAGAAGGGGAAATCCGACGAGAGACTGATTTATAGCTAACAAAACTGTCACAAATCATTTAGCGGATAGGAAGAAACAAAGAAAAGTGGTATACTTCATATATCATCTTAGAAAGCGCTTTCTAAAAAGTGTTGATAGGAAAGAAAATAAGTATAGGGGGAGAACATGAAATTTTTTCTAGATACAGCAAACATTGAGGAAATCAAACGAATCAATCAGCTCGGCTTGGTAGACGGCGTTACCACTAATCCTACAATCATCGCAAAAGAAGGCAAGGATTTTGAAACGGTCATCAAAGAAATTTGCGGGTTAGTCAATGGTCCAGTCAGTGCTGAAGTGACTTCTTTAGCCAGTGAAGAAATGATTCGTGAAGCTCGTCAAATCAATCAATGGGCCGATAATATTGTAGTAAAAATTCCTATGACAGAAGAAGGGCTTAGAGCAGTTCACACGATTTCTAAAGAAGGAATCAAAACAAATGTCACATTGATCTTTTCAGCGGCTCAAGGATTAATGGCTGCTAAAGCTGGAGCAACTTATGTCAGTCCTTTTTTAGGTCGCTTGGATGATATTGCTTCTGATGGGATTCAACTAGTTAGTGATTTGAGGGAGATTTTTGATATCTATGGTTTTGAGACGGAGATTATTGCAGCGAGTGTTCGCCATCTTGGACACGTAGAAGCTTCAGCCTTAGCCGGCTCAGATATTGCAACTATTCCAGGAAATCTATTTCCTAAATTATGGAGTCATCCGTTAACGACCAATGGAATTCAACAATTCGAAACAGATTGGCAAACTTATCAAGAAAAACAAAAATAAAAAAGGATCGGTGAGTGACAACTTGCCGATCCTTTCGCTGTTATTGATTTATTCTAACGAATGTCTTAACCGATGATCCGACTTACAGATTCGCTATTTAGTTGAATGATAAAAAACAGGACATTTTAAGAAAAATGATTTCCATTATTTTGCGGGGCGATAGCCTGCTCTTTTCGCTTCATCGACTGTTTTGAACCATGCTTTTGGATTGGTCGTCTTATCGTAGTACTTACTGCCGGGTAAGTGATAGACCCCACTTTTTGATCCTTTGATTAGACCCTTGCCAGAACTATCGACATATTTCTCAGTTCCAGAAGCAGAGTCAGTAGTTTGTGATGGTTTTGTGGTGCTTGTACCATCGGCATAATTTAATTCCACTCCTTTTTGGACATTAAAAATATAGACGTTAAAATAAATATCGCTACTATCGATAGATTGAGCCATCATATGGACTCCGCGAGGGAGAAGCTCATCTCCGCGGAATATTGGGACAACCGAGTAGCGGACGTAATTTTTCTCGCTTTTTTCTAAATAATAGGTGACATCCATTTCAAAACGCAACATCTCAGGACTGTTCAATTGACGCGTGCCGGTGATCAGGTTTTTCCAATTCGCATTTTCGCCGGTTAGCTGGTAGCCAATCAAATGAGAACGATTGAAAAGATATTGACCATTGATTTTCTTACTATGCCAACCTGTAGGCGTCACGCTAGAGATGTCTCCGCGTTTTTCTGTCGGCATCAGCTTTTTATTTAATAAGGCTTCAGCACCAGTTGCACGATTGAGAGAATCTAAGTCACCATATTTTTCCCAAGGTCCGTTGGCAATAGACAAATCTTTTTTGGAAAAAGTAGGTTTGTTCTGATTGATTTCAATCGTTTGTGTTCCTTGGTAGTCAAGCTTGGCCAACTCTTGCTGGGACTCAACGACTTGTGACTGATCTTGTGTTGTCGGTTTCGATGGGTGGCTCTGATTTTGTATGCTGTAAACAGCAAAACTAGCTACTAAAATAAAAATTACTGCAGCTAGCTTTCTCTTTTTTGACAAAAAAATTACTCCTATTCCATTTCTTTCTCACTTATTTACTTAGAATCGGCTGTCCATAAAGCAAACAAGTACATAAAACCGTTGATTATTCAGGGGCACCGATAATTTTGATATACTCATCAGGATTTAAGATCTCAAAATGTTTTGCCACCAACTGGTTTCGTTTGTTCCGTCGGCCTTCGATTCTTATTTTATATTTATTTTCTGGCAGGCGGAAGACATAACCTGAGAGGTAACGATCTTTAATCAAGACCTCCGTTTTTTCTTCTCCATTGCTCATAATCAATAAAGACATCATAATCGGTTTTTCTTGCAATAAAATGGTTTTTTCTAATAGGCCGCGATACTCTTCCAAAAAATCACTTCTTTCTATAAAAATCTATAGCTAGATTTTAGCATTTTTGTGAGATTAATGCTCTAATAACGACATAACAGGTAAGGTATTCAGTAAATTTGAGGAAATATACACGAAATAGTTTATTTTTTTAAAAAAAAGCAGGAATCATATCGATTCCTGCTTTTATTATAATTCATCATTCAGCGCAGCAACATTTGCTTCGGCCACACGTTTGTTTCCTTGATGCAATTCAACAATCGTCCAGATTAACAATGCCAGAACTGCGATTATCAAAATATAAGCAATCGTGTCTGCAGTGGTGATTTCAACAGTTGTAGGATGATCTCCGAAAAATCCTTCGATTTGACTAGGCAATCCGATTAGATTTAAGTAAGTCAATCCGATAACAGAAATCCAGCCAAGTAGTTGGATGATTCGTTTATTTTTAAAACGTTCTCCCATTTCAGCACGACTATTCGTCATCATCAATAGCGGTAACATAGAAAAAGGTAAGGCAAAGGCTAAAAAGACTTGCGAATTATTCATTAAATTATTCAATGCTTCATGTTCTTCAATCACAGTACTGCCGCGAGTGAGCAAAACGCAAATCAATACTGGAACGACTGATAGTAAGCGGGTAACCAAGCGACGCAACCAAATGGGCATGCGCATGTGGATGAATCCTTCCATAATAACTTGTCCAGTTAATGTTCCCGTGATCGTAGAATTTTGACCGGAAGCTAAAAGAGCTACGGCAAATAAAGTGGATAACGCACCGGTCTTTGCGACACTCATTAAAATCCCATTACTCATCGTGGCAGGATTAGATAATGCTTCGTATAAACCAAAGAATGAAGGATCTTTGACAGTTCCAGTTTTAAAAACAGCTACCCCCATGATTAGTAATAACGCATTGACTAAAAATGCCAGCGACAATTGAATATTTGAATCCCAAGTAGTGAAACGTACAGCATTTGCGACATCTTCTTCATCTGCATGATTGACTGCTCGTGTTTGTGAAACTGCTGAGTGAAGGTAAAGATTATGCGGCATAACGGTTGCTCCGATGATTCCTAATGCACCGGTCAAAGGTGTTTGTCCGCCAATGGCAGGGGAGTTGGTAAATGTTTCATTGGTTGGAACGAATCCTTTTAGTACCTCATGCCAGTTAGGATCGGATAAAGCCACTTGATAAATAAATACAAAGAGAATGACAAAAATCAAACAGACGACGATGGCTTCAATTTTACGAAAACCGACTTTCGTTAAAAGTAATAATAAAAATACATCTAAAACAGTGATGAATACAGCGATAACTAGCGGGATATTAAACAATAAATACAAGGCGATGGCTGCGCCAATAACTTCGGCAATATCTGTTGCCATAATCGCTAACTCAGTTAAGATCCAAAGGACGATTCCTAAGGGTTTACTTGTACGAGCGCGAATGGCCTGAGCTAAATCCATTCGGGTGACGATTCCTAGTTTAGCTGCCATGTATTGTAAAAGCATCGCTACTAAACTAGAAAGTAAAATAACTGACATTAATAAGTATTGAAAATTTTGGCCGCCAGTAATGGATGTTGACCAGTTCCCAGGATCCATATAGCCAACAGCAACTAAAGCTCCAGGGCCTGAATAGGCAAGTAGTGTGCGCCAAAAACTTTTTCCTTTTGGTACGTTTATAGTGCCGTTGACTTCTTCTAAAGAAAGTCCATTAGTATGTTCTAAAATGGGATGTTTTTTTGGACTCAAGATGTTCCCACCTTCCTCTAAACTTTTCTACGAGGCAATCATACACCCAAAATAAGGAAAATGGAAGAAAAAAATTCGGCATACCTAAAATAATTGAAAAATAGTTAGGTTTGTGTGTCTATTTAGGCGATTTTTTTAGCTAGATAAAAAAAGGCTTCCCAATATTCGGGAGGCCTTAATTATTGACTGATTTCAATTACACGATCTGTCCAATCTTGATAAAATCCTTCTTCATGAGAAACGACGATAACTGTTCCAGCAAAGTTTGCTAAACTTTTACGTAAACTGTCTTTTGTATTTTGATCGATATGATTTGTTGGTTCATCAAGAATCAGCAAATTACCTTTTTGCATAGTCATTTGGCATAGTTTGACTTTAGTTTGTTCACCACCACTTAATGTACTTAAGGGTTCCTGTGCTAATTGATTGGGCAAACCGGCTTTTGCTAAATGTTTGCGTAACTCTTTGACTGTTTCTTTTGGAAAAAGCTCGCTTAAATACTGTAAGGGAGTTTGATAAGGATTCTCCCATTGCAAATCTTGTTCAAAATAATTGATTGTTGTATTTGCCGGAAAATGAAACTCACCAGCTATTTTTGGAATAGTTCCAATCAATGTTTTCAACAGTGTAGATTTTCCAATTCCGTTAAATCCGCGGATCGCAACTTTTTCTCCATAACGCAAAGTGATATTGATAGGTGCAAGTAATGGTTTTTGATAACCAATTTCAAGTTCCGTGGTCTCAAGCGCTAATGTTGTCACGATCGGGGCATAAGGAAAATCGAATTGAGCAACAGCATTGGTAGAAGGAGGGGTCAAGCGTTCTACTTTATCTAATTGTTTTTGCCGACTTTTTGCCATAGTTGAACGAGAGCCAGCTTTATATTTGCGAATATATGCTTCAGTTTTTTCGATTTGACGTTTTTGAGCCGCATATTGTTTCATATAAGTCTCTTGGAACTGTTCCTTTTGTTTCAAGGCTTTGGTTAAATTCCCCGTATATTTAGTCAGTTTACCAAATTCAATGTCTGCAATGTGAGTCGTAATCTGATTTAAAAAATCGCGATCATGAGAGATTACCACAAAAGTACCGCCGAAGTCTTGTAAAAATTGGCTCAACCAAGCAACATGCTCATCATCTAAGTGGTTTGTCGGTTCATCTAGAATCAAAACATCAGGTTTTTCTAGTAATAATTTTGCTAAAATTAATTTTGAACGCTGGCCGCCACTTAAATCTTCTAACGGTGTATCCATGCCCAAAACATCCAATCCTAATCCACTGCTCATCTCAGCAATCAAAGTATCAATTTGATAGAAATCTCCTTGATCTAGTTCTGTTTGCAAGCGTCCTGCTCGTTCCAGCAATTTATCATCCATTGTTTCCCCATACTCCATGTATAGTTCACCAATTCTTGTTTCTTTGGCAAAGTCAGCAGCATAAGCTGTTTTCAAAAAATCCTTGATAGATAATGTGGGATCGACTTCAACGTATTGATCCAAATAACCAACATGGATATTTTTTTGCCAAGCAACAGTGCCTTCATCAGGTAATTGTTCCCCAGTAATGATTTTAATCAGGGTACTTTTTCCCGCACCATTTTGGCCAATCAAGCCAAGGTGTTCGCCTTTATTCAAATGCAATTCTAAATCTTCATATAAAATTTTATCGCCAAATTGTTGTGCGATACCGGTTAAATCTAAGATACTCATGTTTCTCCTACTTTCTTACTCAATTTCCCATCATCTAATAAAAACAAAAGATAGTCAAGTGAAAAAGCAGTAATTTCAGATTGTCCAACTAATCGCTAGCAACTAGTGTAGGAAAAACAGGAATCACTCGATGGAGCAATTCCTTTTTTCTTAATGAAGGATGCTGACCAATAAAGAACAGTTATTATGTAATTAAAAAAGAGTAGAAAAGAAACTAAGGTCTTCATTTAAGACACTAAAAAAGCCTCTGCTTTCCATTTTCAAGCAGAGGCTTTTAATTATAAACATCCATCATTTAGATAGCTCCTTAAGCAGGATTTTTTAAGTTATGAATTGCTTGTTCAATAGTGATACCGATTCCATGCTGGTTCGTATTTGTCGAATAAACAATGAAAATATTTTCTTCTAAATCAAATGTTACGCGATAAGGTCTTTCTTGTTTAAAGTACGCCATAGTGCTTCCTCCTTTCGATTAATAACAAATTTACAAACAAATTATAACATATTTAAAAAATGAAAAGACGAAGTATCTATAGAATATTTTAATTAGAGATATTCAAAAAATGAAACATTATCGACTTAGTAAAAGAACCATATCCAAATTATTCAAAAAAATAATTCTTTTGTAACAGCAGTTTTGGAACAAGAGCAGATTATTTAAAATAATAAAAAAGAGTGTCGTTAAACCTAAAGTAAGTCGTTCTTCCAACAATTAGAAAATAGATGGAAGATACTTACATAGGTTTCAGACACTTGTAAAGCTTGCGCCCCTGCCAAGGAAGCTAAGTATAGCATTAAATGGGTTGATTGTGAAAAATCTGCTGCATCGCCCGTCTTAACGGAAAGAACACGAGGCTGACGATCAGAATAGTTGAAAAAATATTAATTACGGTGGCCGGCATAGTGGCTAAAGCTGCTAAAAAGGCCGGTTTTAACTGCGCACCAGCAATCATTCCCATAACAGTCACTTTGATAACTGACATGATAAATTTAGCAATTCCAGCAAAAACACCGATAATCACGATTTGATAGACACGTTGCGGTTTCTGTTTGAAAATTGAAAATGCCGCATAGGCCGCTGCACCAACGACAAAACTTTCTAGTAAAAAATAAGGCGCTTCACTAGCAAAACCATTTAGGATATCAAAGATAAAAAAACCGATACCGCCGGCTAATGAACCTTGCCAATAACCGATTAGTAAAACGGCTAATAAGACAACCGCATTACCAAAATGAATAAATGCTCCGGTTGGTAGAGGAATCTTGATCATTGTTCCAATAAAAGTCAAGGTAGCAAATAGAGCAATTAATACTAGGGTTTGAATTCGTTTATCACTGTTCATTTGAATACTCCAATCGTTTTTCTCCGTGTGTATAAGCACCATGCCAAACATGGCCTACATAAGGATTGATTTTTTCACCCATCGCAATTGCGGCTTGTACAAAGTCGATGGCTAGTTGAATGGCTTGATCAACAGGAAATTTTTTAGCAATGGCTGCAGTAAGTGCAGCTGCAAAAGTACAGCCAGCACCATGGTTATAAGCTGTATCAATGACTGGGTGAGGGTAGCGATAAAAATTTTTCCCATCATAATGCAAATCTAAGGTTTGATGACTGGCTAAACGTGCCCCACCTTTGATCACTACGTGTTTAACACCTAGTGAGGCAATAACTTTTGCTGCTTGTTGCATTTGCTTTTCTGAAGTCAAGTCTCCTAGTTCAGATAAAATACCCGCTTCACGTAGATTGGGAGTGGTGATCAATGCTTGAGGCAATAATTTTTTTCGTAAAGCCTGAACCTGTTCGCTTTGAATAAAATCTTGTGTGTCTTTACCTCCAATCACAGGATCGACAATCAAAGGAATATTTTTGGGCAGCTGGTTATCTACTAAATAAATCATTTCTTGTGAGGGCAATAATCCTGTTTTTATTGCATCGATTGGTCCAGCAAAAACCGAAGCAAGCTGTTTTTGAAGCCATTCTAGCGGGAGTTTTTGTAAGTGATGGGTACCATCTTCTGGATCTAAGGTAACAATCGAAGTGATTGCAGCTAAGCCAAAAGTCCCAAATTCTTGAAATGTTTTTAGATCCGCCTCTAAGCCGCCACCGCCAGTAGCGTCAGAGCCTGCAATTGTTGCAACTTTTTTCATCATTTCACTCCTTTTTTCAATAAGCGTGTAAGAATCCGCTCTTACATAATGAATCGTTCTTAAAGCATATCTTTTTCATTCATTAAAGAAAAGAGCCAATTGGCTTTGTTTGACCTCAGCCAATTTAGTTATGAAAAAAGTGAAAAAGTTCCAGCTAAATCAACTTTTATATAAAAAAAAGGCAAATCTAGTATTGAATCTAGATTTGTCTTATAGCAGCACGTTTAAATAGATGATCTATCTTGGACTAATTCCTAAAGAAATTCGACCAAAGCGGCTGATTCGTGTGACTTTCCAACTAGGGGACCAAACTGTTTCAACTGAAACTTCCTTAATTTCAGTAATCTCTTTAAGAGCCACAACGATTTCGTTAGGAACAGTTACCATACAACCGCATCCCATTGAAGTAAAGGTAACGACCACTTTACAATGCCCAGTCTCATCTAAAGCGACTTCATAAAGCAATCCTAAATTATATATATCTAATCCTATTTCCGGATCATAAATCGTTTCAAATTTTTCAATCAACTGTTCACTGATTGCAGCAGCTCGATCGTTAATAAGAATATCTTCTCGCATCTTTTTTCCTCCGTTTCAGAAAAGATTATGTGTATTTTTTCATGAAACATTCCTTTTTTCAATAGTTTTTATGAAATTTTTTTGCTTTAACTTAGAATTTTTTAATGTTTATGTTAAAATACAATTAGATTATTCAAAGCTAATGCCGGAATAATAACGATTATTTTGAAAGGGGAGTTTTACTATGACTGATAACCAGCCAAAAAAAGATATCCGCATCAGAAGTAATGTTTATGATAATATGGTCAAATCACCAAATCGCGCGTTGTTGCGAGCAACGGGAATGGGTGACCAAGAACTTGAGCAACCGATTATTGGTGTGATCAGCACTTGGGCCGAAAATACCCCTTGTAATATTCATTTAGCTGACTTAGGAAAACTTGCGAAAAAAGGTGTGATCACTGCTGGTGGTTGGCCAGTACAATTCGGGACGATTACAGTTTCAGATGGTATCGCAATGGGAACACCTGGCATGCGTTTTTCTTTGCCGTCTCGTGATATTATTGCCGATTCAGTTGAAGCAGCAATTAGCGGACACAACTGCGATGCATTTGTGGCAATCGGAGGCTGTGATAAAAACATGCCTGGTTGTATGATTGCGATTGCGAATACAGATATTCCGTCGATTTTTGTCTATGGGGGAACAATTGCTCCTGGAAATCTTGATGGAGAAGACATTGATTTAGTTTCTGTATTTGAAGCGATCGGTCAATGGAATCATCATGATATGACTGCCGAAGAAGTTCGACGGATCGAATGCAATGCTTGCCCTGGACCTGGTGGTTGTGGCGGTATGTATACAGCAAATACGATGGCTTCAGCAATCGAAGCAATGGGGATGAGTTTACCTGGTTCCTCTTCTCATCCAGCAACAACAGAAGCAAAATTGAAAGATGTTGAAGAAGCCGGCGAAGCAGTTATGAAACTATTAGAAAAAGGTATCTATCCGAAAGATATCATGACGCGTAAGGCTTTTGAAAATGCGATCACAGTCGTTATGGCATTGGGTGGCTCGACCAACGCAGTACTTCATTTGATGGCGATGGCACATGCTGCAAATGTCGAATTGACGTTAGATGATTTCAATGATTTTCAAGAGAAGGTTCCTCATTTAGCCGATTTGAAACCAAGTGGGAAATATGTTTTCCAAGATTTATATGAAGTTGGTGGCGTACCTGCTGTTATGAAATACCTTTACGAAAATGGTTATTTACATGGTGATTGCTTGACGGTTACTGGAAAAACACTTGCAGAAAACTTAGCAGACGTTCCTTCACTAAAAGAAGGCCAACAAATCATCATGCCGTTAGAAAATCCAAAACGTAAAGATGGTCCGTTGATCATCTTGCATGGTGATCTAGCGACAGAAGGTGCAGTCGCTAAAGTTTCCGGCGTGAAAGTCCGCCGACATGAAGGACCAGCTAAAGTATTCAACAATGAAGAAGATGCAATTGATGCGGTACTTGCGGATGAAGTCGTTGATGGCGATGTTGTTGTTGTTCGTTATGTAGGACCAAAAGGTGGACCTGGTATGCCAGAAATGTTGTCTTTATCTAGTATGATTGTCGGAAAAGGGCAAGGTGAGACAGTGGCCTTGTTGACAGATGGTCGTTTTTCAGGCGGAACGCATGGACTTGTTGTCGGGCACATTGCGCCTGAAGCACAAGATGGTGGAGCGATTGCTTTGTTAAAAACAGGCGATATCGTTGTAATCGATCAAGATACTAAAGAACTTACAATGAAAGTTTCTGAAGCAGAGCTTGCAAAACGCCAAGCAGATCTTGTGATTCCGCCATTGCATACTCGTGGTGTTCTAGGAAAATACGCACATCTGGTTTCCAGTTCTGCTGAAGGGGCAATTACTGATTTTTGGGAAAAAGAAGACTAGTCAAATAAACTCATTGCTAGTTGTTAAAAGATAATAAAAAGCAAAGCTAGTACAAAAACTAGCTTTGCTTTTTTAGATTGCTTGATTAATGAAGCATCATAAATCTGGGATAAACAGGTAGTCAAGATAACTAAAATCGTAACTTAGGTTACAAAAAGCTATCGTCAAAATATCTTTATTGATTTTTGATCCATTGATCACGGATAGTATCTGTTAGTCGGATTATTCGTTTGCCGACTTCTGAGTATTGATTCGTTGCTAAGTTTGCTAATGAAACACGGACGGCCCATTCGCTGCTGCCGAAAGCATTGGCTTTTAACAACATTAATTGTTCTTTTTCAGCTAGGGAAGTCAAGACCTTTGTGACTGTCCATTTATTTTTCAAATAGTCTGCAAAATCATTGCCATAGCGTTTCCGGCTCCAATCTTCATAATTGATCTCGCAATAATAAGCAGTATCTAAATCTTCTAATGGTGCTTGGAGTCCCAATGTATCAAATAATAGGCGTTCTCGTTGGCGGCAAATATCCATTACTTCGGCTTTGTAAGCCTTGCCTTCATCTAATAAGCTGTATAAACTAAACATGACCATCATTACTTGCTGTGGAGCAGAAAGCCCAGAAGCATGATTCAAAGCAACATCACGACTGTCGGCGACAATCCGATCAATAAAGGTAATCGTTGTCGGATCTGCTGTTAACGAAGCGTAACGTGCATTCAATTGGGCAACTTTTTCTGGAGATAACTGGGCGATCAATTCATCAAAAAGATTGTATTTGGCTACCGCAATTGTGCCTACACGCCAACCAGTCGCACCAAAATATTTTGAATAGGAATAGATACAAGCAGTATTATAAGGAATCGCTGAAAACAGGGAAGTAAAGACGGGTACAAACGTACCGTATACATCATCCGTTAAGATCATCAATTCAGGATTATCGGTAGCTACGATATCTTTTAATAAATCGATGGTTGGCTGACAAAGTGCGTTGGCTGTTGGATTACTTGGGTTTACCACAAAAACTGCTTTGATATCAGAATCTCGTAACTTATTGATTTCTTCATCAGGATATTGATAAGTCATTTTACCGGCGACCATCGTTTGTTCCGCTTGGACTTTGACGATGTCAAATGAGTATTTTGGCAGTTCAGGAATTTCCAAATAAGGCGCAAATGTCGGCAACATCAATGCAATCTTATCTCCACGATTTAATAAGAAGTTATTAAGCAAAGTGTCAAAGATATAGCAGATTCCTGCAGTTCCGCCTTCCACAGCAAAAATATCAAAAGGCACGGTGCTGTCAGAAAAAAGTTCTTGATTCAAGTAGGCTTTGATAGGACCTTCGCAGGCACTCAAGCACCGCACGGGATTTGGATAATTGTCCCCAATAATGTGATCGAGCATACTTGTTAGCCAAGCTTCTTTGGGCATCCCTAGATAATTATTATCAGAAAACCAGATTTTTTTTAAAAAGTCGGCTCCTTTACCAGGATGCGCTGCTAAAAATTCTACAAAACGTTGGCTACAATCAGTATCAGCTTGGATCATTCCAGCGGTTAATTCACCACTGCCATATAAGGTTTCTTGCGTAGCAAACTGTCCTAGTAAAAAGAAGGCTTCCCGTGGTGTCGGTGCAGTCCAATTTGGATTTCCACGTCCAGCGTTCAGAAGATTAGTAACAGTTTTATTTTCATGAATTTTTTGTTCTAAAAAAAGACTCAATTCGAAAGGGCTTAACTCTTCTAAGGCTTGTTCGGCAATTGTTGACACAAATATGACTCCTTCTACGCTTTATTTTAAGTCTATAGTAACGAGAATAATTTTTAATACAGCGTAAATACGCTTAGAGTTTGTGAGAAAATTTCTGTTAAAAAACAAAGAAATAATGGTTGTTTTTTTCAAAACAGGTTACAAATGCTAATATGACAATAAAGTTACCGCTTACAAAATTCTAAGAATTACGAATTTAGAGTTTTTTTAAGGAAGATATCAGACTTTCGACCCATGTTAAATAGATAAAAAATCGGCATACTATATATAGAAACTAATGACTATCCAACGAAGTGTCACTTAATTACAAGGGAGTCTGCTAGCGCAAGTTGATTAAAAGTGTAATCAAAGGGTAGTAACAGTAGTTGTCAGAACTTATTATGGATCAGGAGGAATCAGAGATGGAACAATTGATTGCTATTGCGTTTATTGCATTACTAATTTTCTTTGTTGTAAAAGTCGGCTCAGTCTTGTGGCGGATAGCTGGGGTCTTATTTTTGCTATTTATCATCTATCTTTATAAAGATCAAGTCCTTTCGCAAATCCAGCAATTTATTGCTGAACCTAATTTTGCTGGCCTATGGCAAAGTATTTCAACTTTCTTTGGCAATTTATTTGAGAAAGTTACCGGTTTTGTCAGTACAGTGATTGAATAATTCAAAAGCAGTCAGTTTATAAACTGACTGCTTTTTTACTTATATTCGAGGATTTCCGATAATATATTTTTGGCAACGTCGATAACTCGTTAAAACTTTTTCTGGTATGTCCACATGAGGAATGAAATCAGCCCCTTTTGGACCATAACCATTCTCATCATCCTTAAGTCGGCGAATCTCACCGATGACTAAAGACAAGAAATAATCAGCAGTCCACCACATATCCATTTTTTCATTTTCAAAATAAGGGCGATGATCAAACTCAATTAATTTCGGTTGTTCAAAAAAGAGCGGCTGAATAGCAGATAACGGTAATTGCCATTCCCTACTAAAGGTTAGATGGGAACGCTTCTGGACGAGTGGATCTTGGACGAGCCAAAATTTTTGAGGAGGCTCATGATCAAAAAGTTGATAGGAAAAACGTGCATTTTCACCGGTATTTGTCGAACGTTTTTCTAAAAGTAGTAAAAGATCACGCAAACAGTAATAGGAAAATATCTCTTTGATGATCTCTGCTTCAGAGAGTTGCTCCCACTCGGGGCGAACAAGTTCTGGACAACTTTTTTGACAATTTGCGATCAAAGGAGCAGTACCATGACCAAAGCCACCAACAAAGATGACGCGTTGTATTTCAGCTGTTGTTTCACAAAACTTTGCAGCAGAAATGATAAGATAAGGCAAACTATTCCCGGCTATCAGCAAGGTATCTGCATGAAAATCAGGATTCTCAGGAGCTGTTGTTAAATAATCAACAAGGGTAACAAAATCAGACATCTCAACCTCCTTAAATAAATACGTATACAATAGTAGCAAAAAATTTAAAAGAAAAAAACCACTGATAAAACTATACCAGCGGTTATGAATTAAAATAAATATCGAATAAAAAAGAAAATACATAAGACAAAGAGGACAACGGATAGAAGCAACCAAACTTTTTGTTTGATCCACAGAAATTTTCCATAACAAAAAGCAGCCGCAGCTCCGGTCAAGAGACTGAATAGATCCATGACTTCACGATGTTCTACAAGACGTGCAAGCATTAAAACGCTGAAAAGGATCAGGCTAAAAATACCAGCTGTAGCTAAAGCTAAATCCGTACTAGTTTGTTTACGTTCTTTTTCCATCGGTTCCCTCCATCCATACAAAAGTCTTTCAAATAATTTTTGAATTAATAGGTACTATGTTTTTTACTGATGATCAAGCAAAAGGCAAATTTTTTTGTTGAAACTGTTGTTTTTATTATAAATGAATCCGATTACAATGTCACGTATCTAAGTGTTCTATACTAGAAATACAAGTTATTTTTTGTTTTTTTACCTGCGTTTCCCATTTTTTTTGAATGAAATTTCTAACCAGTAGTGTATACTTGTTGGGTAAAAGAGGTGAGAATGTGACTCAATTTTATTTTGTCCGACATGGGAAAACGGAAATCAACGCAGAAGGACGTTTCAATGGGGGAACTGTCGATTCTCCTTTAATCCCCGCAGGAGTCGCTGCTACTAAACGGATGGCGCAACATTTAAAATCTGTTTCGTTCGACATGGCCTTGACGTCTCCTCAGATGCGTGCTCAGACGACGGCAAAAATTATTTTGGCAGAAAGTACCAATGCACCGATCCTAACTATTATTGAAGAGTTGCGAGAAATGCATTTAGGTGATTGGGATGGTAAAAAAATTGATCAAATTACAGCAGATTTTCCTGAAGAGCTAAAGAATTATCGAATGCGGCCTGATTTATTTGATGCAGAAAAAATTCATGCTGAAGCATATCCTAATTTGATTGCTCGCAGTACTAAAGTGATTGAAGAAGTAACAAGGACACATCCCAATGATAAAGTGCTCGTAGTCAGTCATGGAATCTTACTGATGGCATTGTTGAATACATTAAAAGGAGTCCCACTAGCAAAGATTCGGGAAAGCGGGATCGTAGATAATTCAAGTTTGACGATTTTAAATCATTCCAAAGAAAAATCAGTTTTTGAAACTTGGGGCCAAACATTCTGATGAGACGAGTGATTCCTTTTTAAGAGTATAATCAATAGTTTGTTAAGATACAGGATTATGATAGAGATAAGAAATTCTAAAGCATCCAAGGAATTTCTGTAAAGGCCAGACAGGTTCTAAAAGAGCCAGAACTGTCAAAATAGCAAAAAAACTATAGATAACTTTTAAAAAACTTTTTAATGTTTTTATTATTGTGTTTTTTTATATAAAATTTCTGAGAGAATCTTTCAAATAAAAAAACAGAAATTCCTTTCAAAATTAGACTTTAAAAAAAATAATAAGTACAAAAAACTCCCTTCAAAATATACTTGAAGGGAGTTTTAGTTTTTTAATAGAGATTCTTAGTTTGTAAATAAGTCTTTTCGTTTTAAACGGTAAGTCAATTCGATCATCGTTTCTTGTTCTTCTAAGGGGGCAGAAGCATCGGTTAAAAAATACTCATAACTGCGAAAAGTAAAAATACCGTTTTCTTGTTTGATGGCAGTAATCAGTTCTTTGTAAGAGTCTGTTAAGTCGTCATAATCGCCGATATATAATGTTCGTACTGCTTGATAACTAGGTAAAACATAACTTTGAAACTTTTCTGTGGAAGGAAGTTCTTGATTGATTGGAATACCAATCTCGACATCTAATAGCTCATCTCTAGGTTGTCCGGCATCATTGAGATTTAAGTAAGAAATAAATGGCGTTCCTACAGGTTCTGCTCCATTTTTTTGGATGTATTCTAGCAAATCCACAAAAGAAGTCCCGATATAGCTTGGGATGTGTTCATGTGAAATATGAGTGGACATGGAAACGATTGTCTGTGCAGGTTTGACGATCTTCTCAATTTGCATACTGTTACCTCCCATTTCATAAACTACTATGGTGATTGTAACAAGGAACATAGTCGAATACAAACAGGAACTATTCTTCTGGTTGGAATCCTCTGACTTGTCCGTGTTGATTCAAATAATTAAAGAAGATAGGGAATACGTCTACATCGGCTTTATCCAAACGTTCTTTTGTTTCAAGTCGTTGCCAAGTTTTAGCAGAGATGGTTTTTTCTAATCGTTTTCTTGCTTGCTGAAAGCTTGGTTTTTTCTGGTAGACCACACGATTCAATAACTCTCCTTTAGCATAGAGATAGCAGTAGTATGCATGTTCTTCCGGCAGGATGCCGACAAAGGTTTGATTTTGCATGATTTGGATTAATTGTTTGTTGCGACGCAAAAAACGTTGAACAGTTAAATAATTGTTCCACCATTGGGCAGAGGCCTCATAGTCATGGCGCTCACTAGCAGCTTGGACCCGTTGGTCAATCCGTGTGAGTAAACTAGTTGACTGGCCTAAAAGTATTTCTTTGATCTCTTGAATCCGCAAATCAAATTCTTCTTCAGGAGAGCATTCATTGTAATCTTTCACAATTCCCGCTACGTATTTTAAAGGTCCGTCTAAACGATAGACACTATTGATGATCTGCTTTAACTCTTGAATTTTACTTTGTTTGAAAAAAGGACCAATCACCAGACCTTCATCAGACCATTCATTTAAAACTTTTAGATAAGGTGCTGTATCTATAAATTGGAAGTATCCATAGCCCTCATAATAGTTCATCATACGGTTATACTGCGGACGAATTTGGTGAATCAATTGACACTCTAATAAGAGTGCATCAAATTCGGTATCAACTAATAGATAATCAAAATCTACGATCCAACGAACCATCTCTTGAACCTTTTTTGAATGTTGCTTATTTTTAACAAAATAGGAACTGACTCGTTGTTTTAAATTTTTCGCTTTTCCGATGTAAATAATTTCACCGCGAGTATTTTTCATCTGGTAGACCCCGGGGGTTTTTGGCAGATTTTTGATTTTTTCTTTCAGTATAAGATCACCTCATTTTTAAATTATCTAAAAAAAGATTTTTAAACAACTTTTAAAAACACTATTCTAGATTCATTTTTTTCAAATCTTTCAATTTTTGATATAAAAACAACTTTTTAGTCTAATTTCTGAAAAAATAATCTGAAATATCCAAAAAAGAAATCCTTTCCCAATGACCGTCAATTTCTATTGTGTTATAATTAACTACGTTAAGAAAGCAATGAGAGAAAGAATGGAGAGATGTTAAATGTCAAATAAAGTTTTAACCCGACGCGAGCTGCGCCAACAAAAACGACAGAAGGCCACTAACTATCGCTACCTAAAGAAGGGTTCGGCTGTGGTAGGGACCGCATTAGTAACAGTTTCAGTAGCGGCTCCTTTGCTGAACACTAATGAAGTAGAAGCTGTTGAAGGAAAAACGACCGCCACCACATCAAATGTAAATAAAAAAGCTTTTATAAATGAGATTTCAACTATAATCAAACCATTGGCTGAAAAACATGATCTTTATGCTTCAATCATGATCGCTCAAGCTGGACTTGAAAGTAGTTGGGGACAAAATGATTATGCGCAAGCCCCTTATTATAATTTATTTGGTCTAGAAGGACAGTATCAAGGAAAATCTGCGATGCTGGACAAAGAAAATCCAGAAACTGGACAATCAGAGAAAAAAGAACTGAAACAATACGATTCGTATAAAGAGGCTGTCCAAGATTATATTGAGATCTTAAAAACAACTTCTGGTGATGGCAATGAAAATTACTTCAGCGGAGCTTGGAGAAGCAATGCGAAAGATTACCAAGCAGCTGCAACTGCACTAGCAGCACGGTTTAGTAGTGATGAAACGTATGTTCAAAAATTAGTTTCTACAATTCAAGAACATGATTTAACAAGTTATGATGCTACTGAGCCAGTGACTCCGCCGGTTGCACAACCAGCTGCGTCTGTTCAATCAAAAGAATACACTGTTCAATCTGGTGATACGGTTAATTCTATCACGGATCAATTTGGAATTGGAATTCAAGAATTTATCGAGTGGAATAATATTAATGACAATACTATTTATGCTGGTCAAACTGTAGTAGTCGGTGATGATGCAACTAGCGAAACTGCTCCGATTACTCAAACAGAGACCATTGAAAATCCAATGCCGATTGAAACACCGAATGAAAACACCACACCAATTGTACAACCAATTGTTGATACTACACCGGTAGCAGACGTGACACCAGTTCAGGAAACACCTGCTCAAGAAGTAGTTCAACAAGAAACAGTTCCTGTTCAACAAGAGAATACTCAACAAGAAGAACAAGCAACACAAGCGACGCCAACTCCGGAGGTACCAGTTACAACACCTGAGGCACAACCAGAACAAGTGCAACCGGAACAAACACAACCAGAGCAAGGGCAAGATCAACAACAAACAGCGCCTGAACAAACAACAGAAACTTCTCAAGGTCAGCAAGTTGTTAACGAAGCAGAAAAATATATTGGGACTCCATACGTTTGGGGAGGAAAAGACACTAGTGGTTTTGACTGCTCTGGTCTTACACAATATGTCTACAAACAAGTGACAGGAAAAGATATTGGTAGCTGGACAGTTGCTCAAGAGTCTTCAGGTACACAGATTTCAGTGAGTCAAGCGCAACAAGGAGATCTGTTATTCTGGGGAGATAAAGGTTCAAGCTATCACGTTGCGATCTCAGCTGGTGGTGATCAATACATTCATGCACCTCAGCCAGGAGAAAACGTGAAGTACGGTTCGACTCAATATTATACTCCAGACTTTGGTGTACGTGTATATTAAACTTAATCTAATGATAGTGTCCAAGAAGACAGTAGTTGTTCTTCTTGGATTTTTTTGTGTATATAACTAAAAATAATGGCTCTTCTGCGGTGAAAAATCTTTTATTTTTACATAATTATTTCAATTTTTTCCTATAGGCACGAGCTTTTGCTATTTAATAATCTTAATTGTCAAATTAAGTTAGACAAATCATCAATACTTACGTAACTCAAAAATACTTCCAAAGGTGTTCGATAAT
>NZ_JARPZC010000011.1:0-103424 GCF_031927985.1 Enterococcus dongliensis | reverse complement strand
TCGAACACAGAAGTTAAGCTTCTTAGCGCCGATTGTAGTGAGGGGTTGCCCCTTGTGAGATTAGGACGTCGCCACGCATTTTGGCTATTCACTCTAGTGGATAGTTTTTTTTATTTTTAAGATAGAGAGGATTGTTTCATTTGCTTTATGTAGCAAGACATGGGGAAACTGAATGGAATAAAGAAGGAATTGTTTCAGGAAGAAGTGATATTGCTTTATCAGAAAAAGGTTATCAACAAGCTATTTTATTAGCAGAAGAAGTGGCTGAACTTACAGTTCCAATTACAAAAATTATCCACTCTCCATTAGAACGGGCAAAAGAAACTGCTCGTCTTGTTAGTGAAAGAAACCAGTTGCCAATGAAAAGGGATGAACGTCTGATTGAATTAGACTATGGGGATTACGATGGGACTAGTGAAAAGCAAGTGGATTATTTAAACAGACGGATTCAATTTGCAATGCGCTATCCTAATGGGGAATCTTTGATGGATGTCTATGCTCGCGTTGTCCCATTGCTAAAAGAATTGGAACAAGATACAGAGAATGTATTTTTATTAGTTTGTCATAACTCGGTAACTCGAGCAATCAAGAATTATTTTGAACCATTAGAAAATCAAGCGGTTTTTAACTATCGTACGCCTAATGCAAAGTTGATTCGATTCGATAAAAGAACAGACTAGCAATGATAAAAAGTTTAAAAATGGTAGATTATAGAATAAAAATATCCGAATTATTGATGTATTACTCCTACGATTTAGTAGCGTTACATCAATAATTTGGATATTTTTTGGTTTTAATTTATGTCGTAGTTTTTTTTAGATTGTACTATTCATGGAATAAATTTTCTTGATTGTTTGTTGCCATTTTATTTGTTCGGTTTCAGAAAAATGTAGAGGAAAACTTTTAATTAACCCTTGTTTTGAAATGGTGGCAGGTGAACCAACATAACAGTTTTCAGCGGAGTGATAGTGACTGACAGGTACAATCAATGAGTGATTTGTCAAAAAGGCTTCAACGATCCGTGCTGCTTGAATAGCGATACCATAAGAAGTATATCCTTTTCCTCTAAAAGTAATCCAACCGCCATTACGAGCAGTTTGTTCCAAAGTTGTCAACTTTTCAGAGTCCAATAGATCAGTAATTGGGACATCATTGATTTTTAAACTGGACCACGCAACGAATTGACTTTCACCATGTTCTCCAACGACAAAGCCATCAATAGTCGAAGGATGGATATTCAAGTCTTGACTAACCGCATGTTTCATTCGGCCAGTATCCAGCGAAGTTCCCGTACCAAGCACGCGTTCTTGAGGCAATCCGGTCAATTCCTGCAAATATTGAGTGATTACATCGCAAGGATTGGTGATATTCAATAAAATACCCTTGAATCCAGAAGCTTTAATTTTTGGAGCCCATTCTTCTACAATTTTCTTAGTTAAATTTAATTCAGCGAAACGATCAGAATTGCCTTCAAAAATAGTGATGTCACCAGCAGAAAAAATAATTACATCAGTATCTGCTAATTCTGCTAAATCTGGAGCAATCAATCGAACTTGATGTTCTTGTTCCATCTGACCGTCCATCAGATCATTTAATTCAGCTTCGATAATGTTTTTTTTAGGGTCAAAGAGGACCAATTCATCAACGATATTTTTTGAGATCAAAGTATAGGCAGTTGTACTACCAACATGTCCAACACCAATAATTGCAACCTTTTTCAATTACTACACGCCTTTCTTATCTGAAGTATCTATCTAAAAAGAATGCGCCTAACATGAGAAAAAGTCAATAGAATAATGAATGATCGGTTAGCTTAAGAAATTATTTTTTAATATTTGGTAGACCCGTTGTAGATCTGCTGAGGTTCCCCTTAATTCATAATCGGCTAAAAAAGGACAGCCAAATGCTTGGCTGTATTGTTTGGCGGTTAAACAGTATTGGTAATTGAAATTTTTGTTGCCGCTGCCTACAACACCTAAACATTTTTCATAATTATTTTCGTACTCTAAATATTCTCGCATGACTTCAGTCAATATTTCTTTGTCTCCGTTATCTACACCGTTGCCGCCTTCTAAATAGGTAGGAACAAAGGTGAAAAAAGGAGTTGATTCGACAGTAAAAGGTGTGTTTTCTGAAATTTCTTTTGCTTTGATCAAAGGATTTTCTGCAGAGAGTTGATGCTGTTCTTCGGCATAAGTTATTAATCGTTTGACAAAAGCTCGTGTATTCCCTGAAATCGAGATATATAAAATATTCATAGCTGTACCTCCAAGCTCGCTAATAAGTTCTGTAGAAAGTGATAATGACTATCTTTAAAATTATAACATTAAAAAGATTCTTAAATTAAATGTAAACGGTTGCAAAAAATTATAAAGTATGATATAACTATAAATGTAAGGGATAGGTCCCTATGGTTGTTAAATAATACAACCGAAATGGACGAATGACTGTTCATTTCAAAATGAATGCCGAAATGGCAGGAAGGAAGTAGGGATTTGAATTTTCCTTACAAAGTTACTCTAATCTAGCGGGGAAGAGAAATGTAGACAGTAGAACCATTTCTCCACTTAATGGTGAGGCTTGAACGCAATTCAACCACAAAAACGTTTAAGACCTAGAAAAAAGGTGTGAATATTCCAGAAATCTGGAATGAAGCAAAAACACTTAGCCATTAGACCGCTGGATTATTTTTTTTTTTGCCTAAAAACAGCCGCAGCATTTTATGCTGCGGCTGTTTCTCTACTAAGAATGGAAATTTTTTTGTTTATTTATTGTAATAGCGAATATCATTACTGATTTGTTGGATAGCAAAAGCTGTCGAATCAGTAAAAGTATATGTCTGTCCATCAGTTGGCAATTTTTCAGTAAACATCTTCTCGTATTGATCCATGGACAATCGTTTGCGATTAGCAAGCAAGAAGCGATGGTCTTCAGCTAATAGATATTTTTGATATTCAGCCATCAGTGTCATGGAGAAAAATTCACTGACTGCACCAGAACCATAGCTGAATAAACCGATACGTTGACCAGCAGTTAGATCACTATTGTCTAATAAAGAAGCTAAACCGAGATATAATGAACCTGTGTAAAGATTTCCGACTTGGCGACTATAAATGATTGCCTCGTCATAGCGGGCTTCAAGGCGGTGTTGTTCCGTTTCAGTCATTTCTGGAAAAATAGCCCGTAACGCTTTACGGCCCATTTTTGTATAAGGTAAATGAAAAGTCAAAGCTGCATAGTCCGTGCTATCTGTTTGATTGACTTTTTTATTTTGTTTCCAAATCTTCGTGAATGAATCAATATAAATCTGGTTTGATAAATGACCATCAACTAGCGGGTAATCATGGCCAGCCGGTCGCCAAAAATCGTAGACATCTTCAGAGTAAAAGACACTGTCATTGTTAAAGGCCAATATATGCGGGTCTTTTGTAATGAGCATAGCAACAGCTCCACAGCCTTGTGTGGGTTCCCCGCCAGAATATAAGCCGTATTTAGCAATATCAGCAGCGATTACTAAAACTTTTCGATCTGGATGTAGAGCAACATAGTCATGGGCTTGTTGTAAAGCAGCCGTCCCACCGTAACAGGCATGTTTGATTTCAAAAGAACGAGCAAATGGCTGAATGCCTAATAGATTATGGATGATTACAGCGGCTGATTTTGAAAAATCCGTACTAGATTCTGTTCCGACAATCACCATGTCGATCGTTGCTTTATCCTCTGCTGTGAGAATTTTTGCCGCGGCACTGGCTCCTAAAGTAACGATGTCTTGTGTTTTAGGAATAAGTGCCATTTGATCTTGCCCAAGACCAATGTGAAATTTATCGGGATCTGTTTCACGGGCATGGGCCAAATCAGTCATCTCAAGATAATAATTCGGCACATGGAAACTGATTTTATCAATCCCTATCGTCATAGTGTTCCTCCTAGTTCCAATGATGGCGTTCATTTTTATAAAAAGCAAGAGTTTTTGAGCTATCCTTTCATCGTATATGATCCACCGATTCATTCGTCGTTTTGATTACTTATTAGATAGTTCGTTCTTCCAGAAGTAAATATATCATAGAAAAGTAGGAATTAGTCGGGTTTGAATCTTAAGAAATTATAAAACTATCTATGCTATACTTACGTCTGATTTTTAATGAAATTATTGGAGGTGCATCCTTGGAAGAAGTAGTGATTTTAAGTGCTGTACGAACACCAATTGGCAGATATAAGGGGAAATTAGCACCCATTTCAGCCGTCGAGCTTGCTGCGATTGCGAGCACAGCAGCGATCAAACGTGCAGAACTTGTGCCAGATCAAGTTGAACAAGTATTTATAGGAAATGTTTTACAAGCAGGAAATGGCCAAAATGTGGCTCGACAAGCAGCGGTAAGAGCGGGGATTCCTCATAATACACCAGCTACTACGATCAATGAGGTCTGTGGTTCTGGTATGAAAGCAATTATTTTTGGAATGCAACAAATTTTATTAGGCGAAGCGCAAGTTGTACTTGCTGGTGGAACAGAAAATATGTCGCAAGCACCAAAAGTAACAAGTTTTGATTATGACACTCAAGAATGGCAAGAGCCAAAATCAAGTATGATTTATGATGGCTTGACGGATGCCTTTAGTGGGGAACATATGGGGTTGACAGCAGAAAAAGTGGCCCAAGAATATCACATTACTCGCAAGGCTCAGGATCAATATGCCTATGAGTCGCAAATGAAAGCAGCCAACGCCAGTACAGCTGGTAAGTTTGACTCAGAGATTGTTCCTGTTGCCCTTCCAGATGGTCGTACGATGGGTGAAGATGAAGGAATTCGTTATGATTCAACATTAGAAAAGATCAGTTCTTTGAAACCAGCTTTTAAAGCAGACGGTGTCGTTACAGCAGCAAATGCTTCAACATTAAATGATGGAGCATCAGCAATTATTTTAGCTGCAAAATCTTATGCGATTGAACATGGTTTAGCTTATTTGGCAGTCATTAACGGGTATAGCGAAGTTGGAATCGATCCAAGTATCATGGGGATGGCGCCTGTTTCAGCTATCAACAAATTACTAAAAAAAGTGAATCGCAGAATCGATGAGGTAGATATTTTTCAAATCAATGAGGCCTTTGCTTCGGCTTCAGTTGCTGTTCAAAAGGAATTGAAGGTGCCTGACCAAAAAATAAATATTTATGGCGGTGCGATTGCTTTGGGGCATCCAATCGGAGCTAGTGGGACCAGAATCGTTACGACTTTGGTTTCTGAATTGATTCAAGAAGAGAAACAACGTGGGATCGCCAGTCTTTGTATCGGTGGAGGACTAGGCTTGGCGTTGATGATTACTAAAGCAGAAGACCAGGAAACTGCCCAAAAAAAGTTTTATCAAATGAGCCAAACGGAACGACTGGTAAAGTTAGTCAAAGAAGAGAAAATAACTGCTAAAGAGGCGGCCCAATTAGCCAATCAAATGGTATTGCCAGAAGAAGTCGCTACTAATTTAATCGAAAATCAAATTAGTGAATACTCGATTCCTTTAGGTGTTGCCCAAAACTTTGTCATTAATGGGAAAGAAAAACTAATACCAATGGTGACAGAAGAACCATCGGTAATTGCTGCTGCGAGCAATGCCGGAAAAATCATTGCTAAAGCTGGCGGGCTCACTACACATGTGCTCAGCCAGGAAATGATTGGACAAATCGTTTTGCAAAATGTCACAGAAGTTGAAAAAATTAAAAAAATACTCAGTGAAAATGAATCATTACTTTTTTCTGCGGCTCAAGAAAGTTATCCTTCTATTTACCAACGTGGCGGAGGATTACGAGCAATCAATATTCGGACCTTTGAAGCAGGATATCTTTCAATCGATCTAGTGGTCGATACAAAGGATGCGATGGGGGCCAATATATTGAATACAATGTTAGAGGCTGTGGCCCAAGAATTAAGAGAATTGATTTTGGATGTAGATATTTTGTTTAGTATTTTGAGTAATTATGCTACTCATGCGTTGATTGAAGCTCGTTGTGAGATTCCTGTAGAACAACTTACACCAGCGATTGCTGAAAAAATTGTGGCCGCTAGTGATTATAGCAAGTTGGACCCTTATCGGGCAGCAACGAACAATAAAGGAATCATGAACGGAATCGATGCGGTCGTATTAGCAACAGGTAATGACACGCGGGCAGTAGCAGCAGCTTGTCACGCGTATGCTGCAAGAAATGGACGCTATGAGGGATTAACAGATTGGTCTATCCAAAACGATCAGCTAATTGGAACATTGGTGTTACCGCTAAAAGTCGGTATTGTCGGCGGAGCAACTAAGGTTTTACCTAAGGCACAACTGAGCTTGAAATTATTAGAAGTCTCAAGTGCAGCAGAATTAGGAGAAATCATCGTAGCTGTTGGTTTAGCGCAAAATTTAGCAGCAGTAAAAGCATTAGTGACAGAAGGAATTCAAAAAGGGCATATGGCGATGCAAAGCCGTTCACTGGCAATCACCGCCGGAGCCACTATTAGCGAAATCCCACAAGTGGCTAAACGCTTAAGAAATGCTCAATGGATGAATCTAGCAACAGCAGAAGAAATCATTAAAAACATTCGGTTAGGCTGATAGTATTTTGTAAACTATGGGCCACTTATAACAAGGAAATACTCGCTAATAAATAAAACGTACTACGAATCTAAAGGCATTGGCTTTTAGATTCGCAGTACGTTTTTCTGCTTATGACTGGTCGATACGCAAATAGATCATATCGGTCAACTGAATTCCATGATCGATGATTGGTTCACGATAATAATCTGTGAAAAAATTTTTTATCCGATGGGAGCGGTGAAAACCGCATTCTTGGTAAAATGCCAAAGTTTCCGGGACATCACCGGTTCCTACGTACATTGTTTGATAACGAGTGAATTTAGTCAGTAGAAATTGGATCATCGCTTTGCCATATCCTTGTCTTTGGGCACTTGGAAGGGTCGCGATATTTTTTAACTCACATTCTTTGTCATTGAGGCTTATGACGACTGCTGCACAAACGATAGCGGGATCATATAAGACAAACAGTCGACCTTCGTCAAGGTAACGGTCAATCATGTCTTCTTGCTCATCTGCTAAAAGAAGCAAATCAATAACTCTCTTTTTATCTGTAGTGATTTCTTCAAACCTCATTGTGCTCCTCCTTAAAAGTATCTGGTAGAAAAAGAACCCTTATTTTAGACTGAAATCTAAATATACAGGATTGTGATCCGAATATTTGAATTGCATGTCTTTAACATGGACATCATTTACCGTGATATTATCTGAGACTAAGAAGCCATCTATTAATGTGGTATAAGATTCTCCTTTCTTGTATGGTTTATCCAAGGCTCGAGCAGAAGGGCGACGTTCTGCAGCTAAGTTTCCTGTCGGAAGATGAAACCCAGATGGTAATTGATCTTTTGGAAAAGGATGTGTCCATGTTTCTCTTTTCTTACTCGTATTGAAGACATCAGGGCTGTTTCCCAATACATCGTGATTGTAATCGCCAGCGACCATTACATAGTTGCCTTTTTTGTATTCATTTTCCATCACCGAAAAGATTTTATTTAATTGGGCTGCTTGAATCGAGCGATCTTTCGTAAAAGCAGATAGATGGGTATTAATCGCGATGAATTCATGGCCGTTTTGAACGGGGACTCGACTGACTGTAAAGGCACGATCCAAATCAAAAAATTTATTGAAATTTGTTTCAATCGGCAATGAATAGCGTTTACTGCTGGTAATCTCAGCTTGACTCAGTGTGACCAAGCCTGATTTTGCCTGACCGATTGGATCGGTAAATGGGTAGAACAGGTAAGCGGAATCGTAGTTTTGTCCATAAAGACTATTGTAGGCAGCTAAATGCTCTTTCAAAAAGGCAACTTCGTCCACGTGTTGAGAACGATCACCGTTTTGATCGACTTCTTGATAAAATGCAAAGGTCGGTGCTAAGTCTTTAGTTGTTTGGACGATCCCTGTCATGTTTTCTTTGACCGTTTTTTTATCATAGGCACGTGAATAGTCTCCGCCATCCATAAAGAAGCTATAACTTGGCGGATAAGCACCGTAGCCAATATTATGACTCATAGCTCGATACTTCTTGTTTATTTTTAACGACTGCTTTTGGGTATTTTTAGGATCTAAGGCGATGCCATCTGGCAAGCGGTCATAACTGGCAAATAAATTGATTAAATAACCTCCAAAAACAATGATAAGTACGCTAATTATCCCTAAAAAAATTTTTATGATCTTTTTCATGATAGTCCTCCTGATTGTTTGAATCTGTATCGTAAATCGTCAAAGATAAATTGGCTGTTTTTAACCAAAAATCATTTCTTCAGTATCATATCAGACTTTTTAGTGAATACAAAATATCTCCGCTTTCATAAACCCAGCTTGCATGTTACACTAAAATAGTAGAATTAAACGTTATTAAAAGAGAGGTTTTAAAATGATTCGATTTGCTAAAAAAGAAGATGGCGCAGATGTCGCTAAACTGATATTGGTTATTTTAAAAGATATGGAGCTGGACTTTTTAGCTGAGTTTGGGGAAGAAAAAACTTTGGATGCCATTGCGACTTGTTTTGAAGATCCAACCTATCGCTTCGGCTATGCTCGCGGCTTGGTGGAGGAAATTGATGGAACTATCGCTGGTGCAGTATTTGGCTATCCTGCAGACAAAGAAGCGATTATTGATCGACCGTTAAAAAAATATCTCCATTCTCAAGGAATAAAAGAAGATACCCAAATGTTCAGTGATACGGAAGCTTTTCCTAACGAGTGGTATTTAGATTCGATTGCAGTTGATGAAAAATTTCGGGGTCAGGGAATCGGCGCTAAATTATTGACAGCAGTTGATCGGTTAGCGATGCATGAAGGAGAGCGAGTAATCGGCTTAAATGTCGATAAAGCAAATCCCAATGCCAAACGCTTATACTTACGGGAAGGTTTTGCTGATGCAGGAGAAATAATGATTAGCGGACATATGTATGATCATATGCAGCGAAAAGTCAAACCTATCAACAATTAGCAATCAAAACTGATCAACAAAAAAGAACTGTGCCAACAGCGGCATAGTTCTTTTAATTTTGAGAAAAAGTTACTTTTAGATTTGTTTCTGGATTGGCATGTTTGTTACGATTATACAACCAGTAATCCATGATTGCCGCAACACAAATACAAACAGGGGCATCAGCTGGATCAGTGACATCCAAGACATAATAGTCACCAGTCAGTAAAGTCGCCTTGTCCATTGTCATAATTGATTGGTTAAAGTGGTTGATCTTATATTTGTGATTGTAAATATCGCCATAAACGGCCCAGTGGAGCTGCTGGATATAATAAAAGTCGCCTGGCCAATGGAAAATCTTATGCAGCACACCTACTTTTGTATGTTTATAGTAGATTTCAAACTTACGCCCAAAAATAACACTGGCTTGTTTGATGTAAGCGACGATTTGACCATCCATTGCATAGAGGGAGAGGACGTTTCCTTTACGTCCCCAGTGTCCTACCAT
Organism: Enterococcus dongliensis; assembly: GCF_031927985.1. NCBI lineage: Bacteria > Bacillati > Bacillota > Bacilli > Lactobacillales > Enterococcaceae > Enterococcus > Enterococcus dongliensis. Next base: position 93,921 of record NZ_JARPZC010000011.1, on the reverse strand, counting down.
CAAATATAAAGGCACACCGTTGTTGTCTTTGACGATCGTTCGTGTCGTGGAGCTTAATTGTTTTTCTTGAATAAAAAACTCGGTCATGCTAGTCACACCTTTTGATTTTGATTATTCAGAAAGGATTCGATCGATTGCCGTTGCTACGCCGTTTTCTTCATTGGTATCAGTGATGTTATTAGCGATTTTTTTGATGGCTTCTGCAGCATTGCCCATTGCAAAACTTTTACCTGCATACGTCAACATGCTAACGTCGTTAAAATTATCGCCAAGTGCCATAACTTGACTAGCTGTAAACCCACGTTCTTCAGCAAATTGCTTTAAAGCAATCCCTTTTTGTGCGTTGACATGATTGATTTCAATATTGGTCAATTCAGAAGCCGCAATAGCAAGATCGCCTATTTTTTCTAATTCACCAGTAATTCCTTTCAGTTGTTCCGGTCCTTTTTTGTCAAACGTGATGATTTTTAAAACTTCTTCGTTATTAGTAGCTAATGTTTGTCGGATGTCTTCAACAAAAGTAATAGGCGTCAAAGACAAGTGTTGTGAAGAGGCAGCGATTGCCATTTTTTTTGACATTTCTGGAACTTTACTTAAGATATGTTCAGCGAAAAAGTCAATCCGCATTGGTTGATTTGCTGAATAAACATGTTCAGCAGTAAAAACTTCATAGTAAAGTCCAGCCTTTTCAATAGTATCCATCACGTCCAATGTTTTTTGTTTTCCGATTGGGATGGTAAAGATGGTCTCCCGGTCAGCGTTTACAACGTGGGCACCATTTAATAAGATCATTGGTACACGTATATTTGATTCGTCCAACGAAATTTTTGCATGACTCATTCCACGTCCAGTTGCTGCAATGAATTCGATTCCTTGTGCTTGAGCTTTCTGAATGGCTTTGATATTGGCTGTTGGGACTTGCATTTGATTGTTCAACAGTGTACCGTCCATATCAGAGGCAATGAGTTTTATCAAAATTATTCACCTAGCTTTCCTATCGTACACCGATAGTGTACCATAATCCTAGAGTAGGAAAGCTTATCGAGCAGATTCTTAAAAAAGAATTAGTCGTGCAAGCATATTCTGACTAAGAATCAGCCATAATTAATAAAAATTGGGAGTGGATTGCATGAAAGAAATCATCCATAATGATTGGCAGAAAGTTTTGGCAGATCAGTTTCAAGCGCCATATTATTTGAATTTACGAGAATTTTTAAAAGAAGAATACCGGACGCAAACGATTCATCCGGATATGTACCATATTTTTGAAGCGTTGGAGTTAACTTCTTTTGACAAAGTCAAAGTCGTTATTTTAGGACAAGATCCGTATCATGGAATCAATCAAGCCCATGGGTTGTCTTTTTCTGTACAACCAGGAGTGAAAATCCCTCCGTCATTACGTAATATTTATCAAGAAATGCAAAATGATTTAGGAATCCCTCCCGTACAACACGGCAATCTAGTAAGCTGGGCAAAACAAGGCGTGTTATTGTTGAATACTGTTTTAACCGTTCGAGAAGGGCAAGCATATTCTCATCGAGGAAAGGGCTGGGAACAATTAACAGATGCAATCATTGAGCGATTAAATGAAAGAGAAAAGCCAATCGTTTTTATCTTATGGGGGAAACCGGCTCAAGAAAAAAGCAAAATGATCGACACTAGTAAACATGCCACTATCAAATCTGTTCATCCTTCCCCGCTATCGGCTCATCGCGGGTTCTTTGGATCAAAGCCATTTTCAAGAACAAATCAATTTTTAACGAATTGGGGAGAGACGCCGATTGATTGGCAATTACCTGAAACAGTGTGATATGACAACGGTTTCTGTTATAGAGACAGTTTGTGAAAATGTGCTTAATTCATATTTACTAGATTCTAATTAGTAGTACAGGTATTTTATTCTGTTCTTTTCTTTTTGGATGAAGTGTTGTATGATTAATAAGAAATAAATATCTGGAGGGTTTTATCGTGGATCTATTTGACAGTTTGAAATTTAAAATTATTCGTCGCAACATTAAAGTGGCATTTCCTGAAGCAACTGACGCACGTATTTTAGGTGCGGCATCTCGTTTAAAGGCAGAAGAATTGATTGAACCTGTCTTAATTGGTAATTTAGCAGAAATCGAAAAAGCTGCAAGCATTCGTGGAATCGCTTTAGAGAACTTCACAATCATCGATCCTGACAACTTTGATCGTTGGGATGAAATGGTAGAAGCTTTTGTTGAACGTCGTAAAGGAAAAGTCAGCAAAGAAGACGCTGAAAAAATGCTTAAAGATGAAAACTATTTTGGTACAATGTTAACTTATATGGGCATTACTGAAGGGATGGTTTCTGGAGCAATTCATTCAACTGGGGACACTGTTCGTCCAGCTTTACAAATCATTAAAACAAAACCAGGCGTTAGTCGTACAAGTGGAGCGTTCTTGATGGTTCGTGGTCGTGATCAAGAAAAATATTTGTTCTCTGATTGTGCCATCAACGTGAACCCAAGTGCACAAGAATTAGCAGAAATCGCTGTAGAATCAGCTAAGACTGCAGAATTGTTCGATATCGAACCAAAAGTTGCAATGATGAGCTTCTCAACTAAAGGTTCTGCAAAAGCACCAGAAGTTGAAAAAGTTGCAGAAGCAACAAAACTTGCACAAGAATTAGCACCAGATTACTTGATTGATGGAGAATTACAATTTGATGCTGCCTATATCCCAGGTGTGGCACAGCTGAAAGCTCCTGAATCAAAAGTAGCAGGTCAAGCAACTGTATTTGTTTTCCCTGAATTACAATCAGGAAATATCGGTTATAAGATTGCACAACGTTTCGGTGGATTCGAAGCAATTGGACCGATCTTACAAGGATTGAATAAACCAATCTCTGATCTTTCTCGTGGTTCTAATGAAGAAGATGTCTATAAACTTTCAATCATCACAGCAGCCCAATCATTGATGAACTAATCAATCTTTTTGGTCAGTAACTATAAAAAGCAAGAATTCGACTACCCTCGAATTCTTGCTTTTTTACTGTCAAAAACTTATTTTTGATACAGAATCAGCTGTTGTTTGTTCGATCATCACAGAATCAGGGAATTTTTTACTTTGCTCTCTTGTTTTAAATCGGTATACTGAATTGGTAAAAGAAAAGAGGGGAAATAGTGTTAACTTTATTAAATACAAATGCAACAGAAAAATTAGGAAAAATTATTGGTTCAGTAGCAGAACCAGGTGATAATTTAGTGTTGACCGGTGACCTTGGGGCAGGAAAAACAACATTAACTAAAGGAATCGCTCTAGGTTTAGGAATTGATCAAATGATAAAAAGTCCGACCTATACGATTATTCGTGAGTACCAACAAGGGCGTTTGCCGCTTTATCATATGGATGTCTATCGAATTGAGTCTGGGGCAGATGATTTAGGGCTAGATGATTATTTTGAAGGGGAAGGCCTTTCAGTAATCGAATGGGGCAAACAATTAGGAGAATACTTGCCAGAAGATTATTTGGAACTGATTCTAGCAAAAGATGAGCAAGAGGAACAGCTGCGTCAAGTCGAGTGGCTCATCCATGGAGATAAAGCGGAAAAATTTCAGGCATGTATCTTAAACGCGTGGGAAACAAAATGAGCGACATTGAGATTACGTCAAGAGAAGCCATTCCTGACGATGCCGCAGAATTATTACAAGTCAGTCACAAAATTGCCCAAGAAACAGATTTTTTGATTATGGATGAAGCAGGTTTAGGGTTAAACACAGAGTTGTTGGCGCTGCAATTAGCAGATTTATATGAAAGTGAAAATAATCTGCTTTTATTGGCTTTTGCGGATGAAAAAATAATCGGGATGGCTTCTGTCAAAGCGGCAAGGGAATCTGCCGTGGCACATATTGGTGAAATTGGCGTAAGTGTGTTGAAAGAATTTTGGGGAATCGGTCTGGGAAGTACCTTGCTAGCAGAAGTCATCGACTGGAGTGAAAAGGAATCTTCTTTACGTCGTTTAGAATTAACGGTTCAAAAAAGAAATGAGCGCGCACGATATTTGTATGAAAAATTTGGTTTTATAACAGAAGCGACGATGGCACGTGGAGCAAAAACATTGCATGGCGACTTTCTTGATGTCTTATTAATGAGCAGATTGATCAATTAAAAAAGCGAAGCTAAAGGCTTCGCTTACATGGGTAAAACTAATTTCTTCAACGGATCGACCCCAAAGTGATCTTCTTGATAAAGTAAAATCTTTGCACAGGCACGACTATCTTCTAAAGCGTCATGGTGATGCTCTAATGGGATGTTTAGCTTATTACAGACAGTATTCAAGCGATGATTTGGCATCTCAGGAAACAACCGCCGACTTGTTCGGACTGTGCAAAGAGAAAGATATGAAGGTTGATCGAGTTGATAATAGTCTAGACAGCCAGCTAAGACCTTCGTATCAAACCCAGCATTATGAGCGACAATTAAACGATTATTTTGATAATAATGTTGGATTTCTTGCCATACTTCAGGAAATTTTGGGGCATTTGCGACATCTTCTGGATGAATACCATGAATCTGGATATTTTTCCAAAAAAAGTCAGTTTCTGGTTTGATCATCGAATAATACTCGCCAACAATTTGACTATTTTTTACCATTACAAGTGCCAATGAACAGGCACTGTGGGCTTGATAGTTTGCTGTTTCAAAGTCCATTGCGATAAAATTCAATAGGTTCACCTCTTCGTCTTGTTTTAACACTATTCATTGATAAAAGCCTTGTGTCAAAAAGATTCAGAAATTTTAAAGGTTGATATCTAATTCAACTGGACAGTGGTCACTGCCGAAAATCTCGGTATGAATCTTTGCGTCTTGTAATTGATCTTGCAACTGGTTAGAAACGATAAAATAGTCGATACGCCAACCGGCATTATTTTTACGTGCATTAAAACGATAGCTCCACCATGAGTAAATGCCGGCTTGTTCAGGATAAAAATATCGGAAAGTATCGATATACCCATTCTCTAATAAGGTATGAAATTTCTCGCGTTCTTGGGGAGTAAACCCTGCATTTTTTTGATTGGTCTTCCAGTTCTTTAAGTCGATGTTTTCATGGGCGACATTCAAATCTCCGCAAAAAATGACCGGTTTTTGTTCTTTTAATTGGTTCAAGTAAGTTAAAAAGACATCTTCCCAAGTCATACGATAGTCCAGCCGCTTTAATTCATTTTGTGAATTTGGCGTGTAACAGGTGATTACGTAATATTCAGGATATTCTAAAGTAATGACACGGCCTTCTTGATCATGTTCTTCGATACCTAGACCATAAGCGACACTGATTGGTTTATGTTTGGTAAAAATCGCCGTGCCAGAATACCCTTTTTTCTCAGCGTAGTTCCAGTAGTCATAATAGCCAGGTAGATCCATTTCGATCTGACCAGCTTGTAATTTTGTTTCTTGCAGACAGAAAAAATCAGCATCTAATTCATTAAAAACTTCCATAAAATTCTTTTTCATCACGGCACGTAGCCCATTGACGTTCCAAGAAATCAATTTCACAAGACATTCCTCCAACAATAATAGATTCAATCATGGACTAATTGTAACGAAAAAAGTCGAGAAAGCAAAGAAAGTTCCATTTATTTCAACTAGAGCAGAATCTTTTTTAATTTAAAAATAAACAGATGAAGAATAAGATAATAGAATATGTAAGGAGTGTTAGTATGAAAACCGGAGTGATTGGTATTGGCGGGATCGCACAAAAAGCTTACTTACCCACCTATACAAAAATACGCAAGGAAGCGACGTTTATTTTTGCGACACGCAATGATAAGGTACGAGAGGCACTTGCAAAAGAACATAATTTTGAGAATACGGTTGAAACAATCGATCAATTGTTGGCAGAAAAGATTGCCGCTTGTTTTATCCACGTAGCGACCAGTGTGCATTTTGAAATCGCTAAAAAATGTTTAGAAGCAGGAGTGGCAGTTTTTATTGATAAACCTGTTAGTGAAGACTTTCAGGAAGTCCAGACATTGCAAAAACTTGCTCAAGAAAAAAATCTTTTGTTCATGGTCGGTTTTAATCGTCGTTTTGCGCCAATGGTTGAACAATTGAAACAATTAGAACAAAAACGCGTTATTCACTTAGAAAAAAACGAACCAGATCATGGGATGGCTACACAATACGGCATTTATGATTTGTTCATTCATTTAGTTGATACAGCAGTTTATTTATTAGACGATGAAATCATGAGCGTACACTCAAAGATTCGTGAGGAAAATGGGAAGATGGTCTATGCTCAGATGCAGCTTTCAACAGCGACGAGTGAATGCCTATTATCAATGGATTTGATGAGCGGAGGAAAAATGGAACGCTATCATGTAAGTTCATCAAAACAAACGATGATTGTGGATCAATTGACGGATTTGGCTATCAAACGTGGACAAAAAGAAGAAATCCAGCGCTTTGGTGATTGGACGACGACATTAGAAAAACGCGGATTTGAACAGTTGGTCCAGCACTTTATAGCTGCTTTGAAAGGAAAAGACGTTGATTTAAGACAAAAAAATGTTTTGTTGAGTCATGAATTATGTGCTCAGATGCTTCAACAACATATTCGTCATCAATTATAAGGGGTGGCAAGTTTTTTTCTCGCGTGCTAAAATAGCAAAGACGTTTGAAAAATTTACCCGTAGTGAACGAGAAAGGCTTATCAAAGTGAAAATATCAGCATTGACAGAAACCTTACCTAACTTGAAAATCCTTTTGGATGAACCGTTAATGAATTATACCTTTACAAAAACTGGTGGTCCGGTGGATGCTTTAGCATTTCCTAAAGACAATGAAGAAGTAAAAGCAATAGTCGACTACTGTCGTTTAAATAATCTACCATGGATTGTTTTAGGCAATGCCAGCAATCTGATTGTCAAAGATGGTGGGATTCGCGGTGTGGTAATCATGTTGTCAGATATGACGACCATTCGTGTAGAAGATCATACGATTATTGCTCAAGCTGGTGCCAAACTAACCGATACCACTTATGTTGCGTTGGATCATGCATTGACTGGCTTTGAATTTGCTTGTGGTATTCCTGGGAGTATCGGTGGAGCCGTCTTTATGAATGCCGGTGCGTATGATGGTCAATTAGAGGATGTTTTTGAATCTGTTGATGTACTATTAGCAGATGGAACGTTTGAGACATGGGACAAAGATCAGATGAACTTTTCCTACCGTCATTCTGCGATTCAAGAACAACCAGCGATCGTATTGAGTGCGCGATTTACTTTGACTTCTGGTGAGCCGGAGCAGATCAAAAAAAGAATGACTGAACTTACTGAGCTGCGTGAGTTGAAACAACCGTTGGAATATCCTTCATGTGGCAGTGTGTTCAAACGCCCAGTCGGACATTTTACAGGTAAACTGATCCAAGATGCAGGCTTACAAGGCTTAGTTTGGGGAGGCGCGCAAATTTCTGAAAAACATGCAGGATTTATTGTGAATATCAATCACGCGACAGCAACTGATTATATTGAATTGATTGCCCATATCAAACAAACGATTAAAGAAAAATTTGATGTGGCTTTAGAAACAGAAGTTCGGATTTTAGGAGAAGAACCAAAATAAAAAAACTTGCTAGAAACTTAAATTGGTTTCTAGCAAGTTTTTTTATTTTTTCATCAAGCGTAACAAGACGGCACAGACTCCCATTGTTGCGATACCGGCAACGACAGCTTCAACTAAGCCGCTGCCAAAAATAATTCCTAAAATGACTCCATAAACAGCATCTGCTGTAACTTGTAAGACATTGGCATAACTATCTTTAAAGAAAAGAAAAATCAGATTCATCACCAAAATAGTATTAGTCATAGAGCCTGCTACTCCAGCAATGAATAAACTGATAGGGCGTGCTTTTTGTTTCATCAAGTGATGAAGTCCTCGATAGACAAAATAAGGTACGACACCAATCAACATCCGAGGGATGATAGCGATTAGTACAGCGCGCCAATCTCCTTGGTTTGTCAATGGATTTGCAATAAAAGGAGAGAAGACAAAGGACATCGGTGTAATAAGAATCGTCGATCGTGCCAAACTAATCACCCCAAAGATCGTTCCTAATCCTGCTCCAATACGCGGTCCCAAAACAATCGAAGCAATGATGACTGGAATGTGCATCGTCGTCGCATTGATTGGACCAATTGGGATAAAGCCAAGCGGCGTGACCGCTAAAATAATCATGATTGCTAAAAACATCGCCGTTAAAGTAAAGCCTCTTACATTGTTCTCTTTCATTTGTTACTCCTTTAATTTTGAATTTACTACATGTACGATATCAGAAACATTTGCTAAAGCACCGCGACCATAATCACCGCAAGCTAGTAAAGCTTCTCTTGGTACGATTTCTTGGTAACCGACGTCTTTTAGTGTTTTGAGATTACGTTGGACAATCGGATTTTGGTACATGTAGGTATTCATCGCTGGTGCTATGATTTTAGGCGTATCAGGCAATAAAGCCAACGCAACAGTAGATAGTAAATCATCGGCAATCCCATTTGCTAATTTGCCGACCATATTAGCTGAAGCCGGTGCTACTAAAAAAAGATCGGCATTTTTGGCTAGAGCAATATGATTGATCAAAGCCGCATCAGGTTCATCCATCACGTCAAGATGGACGCGGCGGTGGGATAGTGATTGGATCGCTAATGGTGTGATGAACTCTGTGCTATTTTTAGTCATCACAACGTCTAATTTATAGCCCATTTTCGTCAATTCGTTGGTAATATCTGCGGCTTTATAGGCTGAGATACTGCCACTGATACCCAATAAGATAGTTTTCATCGTGGTCCCTCCAAGGCCATAATTTCTTTTTTGATTAATTCAGCAATCTCTGTCTTTGTATGAGCCTCTTTGACTTTTTGCTGTTGATTAATCAAATATCCATGATGTTTTTCTCCGTGAATCTCGGTTAGATCATTTGCTAAGATAAAATCGGCGTGATTTTTTTCAAGGCTTTCTTTTGCGACATTCAATAATTCGATCATCGGGACATCAACCAAGAGTTTGAATCCTACTAAAATCGTTTGCGGCTGCAATTTTTTGATCAAAGAGATAATTTTCGGATTTTTCTTTAAAACGATCACTAAATGATCTGTGTCAGAAGAAATCTTTTTCGTCGTTCGTTTATTAGCAATTTCAAGCAATGTTGTTGGTAAATCAGTTTGCAAAGCAATCGCTGATTCTAAATCTTCTAAAGTGACCGAGCTTTCTGGAGTAAAGTCACTGACAGCCATACTGTGAATCACCGCATCATAGGAATGTGTGGTCATCAATTCTTTTAATTTTTTTTCCAAGTCAGCTGTTGTTTCGATGTAATGAAGATTGATTGTGGGTCCTTCTGGTTTGACAGCAAGCCGAGTGGTAATCAAATCAACGATGACTTGGTCTTTTGCAAAACTCTCCACGATTGCCTTGCCCAATTTTCCACTGGAATGATTGGTGATGGCACGGACATCATCGATTTTTTCTGAAGTCCCACCGGAAGTAACTAAGATCCTCATTGAACGTCTCCTCCTAAAGCAACAATTGTACGTCCCACATGATTTCCAGAGAGCAGGGCATCTGCTGTTTCTAGAACTTGTTCCAACTGAATTTCTTGTACTTGAAGAGCAGTTGGTACTGCCCATTCCCCAGCCATTTTTTGCCAAAGTTTTTTTCGTTGGTCCATAGAAGCTTCAACTGAATCGATACCGAGTAGATTGATACCTCGTAAAATAAATGGTAAGACCGTTGTGTTTAATTTAATCCCACCAGCATTTCCGCAAAGAGCTAAACTTCCGCCATAATTAACAAAAGGAATAACCTGTGCCAGTGTTTCTCCACCAACTGCATCGATTACAAAATCAAAAAGCTGTTTATTCAACGGCCGATTTTTTTCTGGGAATAATTCGGCAGGTGAAGTGACTGTTGTTGCGCCTAATTGTCTCAAATAATCATTTTGGGAATCTTTACGGCTCAAAGCAGTAATCTCTTGGCAGCCAATTTGGCTTAAAAAGTGTAAGGCAAATCCGCCAACGCCACCAGTTGCCCCAGTCACAAGGACGCGACTTTTCTCGGTCAAACCGTGTTTTTGTAATGCATCGACTGCTAGTGCTGCTGTAAATCCAGCAGTTCCAAAAGTCATCGCTTGTTTTTCTGACAGTGTCTCAGGTAATTTTACACACCAAGAGGCAGGAACTACTTGAAGATCACTTAGGCCGCCATCTTGTTTGACTCCTAAACCAAAACCAGTTACTAAGACTAAGTCACCGCTATGAAAAGCATCATCGTTTGAAGCGATAATCTTACCCGTTAGATCGACTCCCGGAGTCATTGGATAATCTCTTAGAACACCTGTGTTGGCTTTAGTAGCCAAGGCATCTTTATAATTGATTCCAGAATAGCTTACCGCAATTAAAACATGTCCTTCATCGATTTCAGGTTTAGTGAAGGTTTCAATTTGTGTGTGAACGGTCTCATCTTTCAATACTCGTAAACGCCGATACTCAGTCATGTTTGTTCCTCCTAATTTTATTCCAACAAATAATGTCGTAGGGAAAGCCCCATACGTTAATAAATACGTGCGCTGTGCCTAACGGATCAGAAAAGGTCTGTTTAAATGTAGTTGACCCATTAGTAATCAATAAATATAAATGTAACCCAACGATTCAGCAATGTAAATTGTAAAAACCGAATCGTCCAATCAGTTACTATTATCTTAGCGGAAATAAGGGAAAAAGCAAATTTCTTTTCTCTATATATACTGGAAAAAGAGCGGGATGAAAATCGTTAAAAGAACTTGATTTTTAACAAAAAGTCCGTATACTTTAGTAGGGCAATATTAAACTATAAGTTTACTTTTAGCAAACTAATGAAGCTTTAGGTATTTCTATTTTTTTGTTTAAAAATAATTCTAGCTAAAAAGATGCAGCGAGTAAATTTTTTTTTAAAATAATCAAAATCAAGAGGTGATAATCATGGAGATTGGTGAAAAGCTGCGTAATTTAAGGATTCAAAAGAACTTGACACAAGAAGAGCTAGGGGAACGAACGGATCTATCTAAAGGATATATCTCTCAATTAGAACGTGATCTAAGCTCTCCGTCAATGGAGACTTTTTTTGATATCTTAGAAGTTTTAGGCGTGACACCGGCTGAGTTTTTTAAACAAAAGACGGGGGATCAAAAGATTGTCTATAAAGAATCAGATACAACTTTTTATACAGACGAAGAACATGGGTATCATATTAAATGGCTGATTCCCGAATCAAATGAAAATGAGATGGAGCCGATTTTGTTAACGTTGGAACGAGAAGGGCAGTATAAACAATTTACTCCCTCGCTTTCTGAAACGTTCATCCATGTGTTAGAAGGAAAGATTGCATTGCAATTTGGTGAAACACTGTATGAAGCAAAAAAAGGCGAAAGTATCTATTACGAAGCCAGCAAACCCCATCGCTTACAAAATCAAGCCTCTGGTATCAGTAAAGTATTGATCGTTGCAACAGAATCTTATTTGTAAAAAAAATCCGCGACTTTAATCAAGCGAAGAGGAGCGAGATTCCTAAAGAAACTAAGTATAAATTTTTTGAATAGATGAACAAATAGAATGATCGATAAAGCGAGAATCAGGATCATTTGAATAAAAAAATAAATCCCTTTAAAACGAGGAGTGAAGTCATGGCAAATACAATTATTTCTTTTAAAGATATCAGTAAACAATACGACGATGATGATCCGGTATTGAAAAAAATTAATTTTGATATTGAAGAAGGTCGTTTTTATACCTTATTGGGGCCTTCCGGCTGTGGAAAGACAACGATTTTGCGAATCATCGCCGGATTTACAGATGTCAGTGCGGGTGATATTTATTTTGAAGGAAAGAAGATGAATAATATCCCAGCCAATAAGCGGCAAGTGAATACAGTTTTTCAGGATTATGCATTGTTTCCTCATATGAATGTTTTTGATAATGTTGCTTTTGGATTAAAAATAAAGAAATTATCAAAAAAAGAAATCGAAAAAAAAGTTTTGGAAGCGTTGAAGTTAGTCCAATTACCTGGATATGAAAACCGCGAAATCACAGAAATGTCTGGGGGGCAGCGTCAACGGGTGGCAATCGCACGAGCTATCGTCAATGAACCAAAAATTTTGTTATTAGATGAACCGTTATCTGCTTTGGATTTAAAACTACGGACAGACATGCAGTATGAACTACGAGCATTGCAAAAACGTTTGGGCATCACCTTTATTTTTGTCACTCATGATCAAGAAGAGGCGCTGGCTATGAGTGATGAGATTTTTGTGATGAACAAAGGAAAAATCATTCAAAGCGGCACGCCAGTCGATATCTATGATGAACCAATCAATCATTTTGTTGCTGATTTTGTTGGGGAGAGCAATATTGTAGCTGGAGAGATGGTTGAAGACAATTTAGTTAAATTTGTCGGTAAAACATTTGAATGTGTCGACGGTGGGATGCGTCCAAACGAACCGGTTGAAGTGGTTTTACGTCCAGAAGATTTAACGTTGACAACACCTGAAAAAGGGAAATTGGTCGTAACAGTCGATACTCAATTGTTCCGCGGTGTTCATTATGAAATGAACTGTATCGATGCTGATGGCAACGAATGGATGGTCCATTCAACTAAAAAAGCCAAAAAAGGCAGCAAAGTTGGGTTGTCGTTTGAACCTGAGGATATCCATGTGATGCGTTTTAATGAAAGCGAAGAAGATTTTGAAGCGCGTCTAGACAGCTATGAGGATTAGGAGGAGCGTACAATGAAAAATATGCGACGATTTTATTCGATTCCTTATTTCTTTTGGCTTTTGTTCTTTGTCATCGCACCGGTGATCTTGATTGTCTACCAATCATTTTTTGATATGCATGGGAACCTTACGTTGAGTAATTACCATACTTATCTGACTTCAAAGACCTATTTGATGATGACGATCAATTCTGTATTATTTGCCTTCTTGATTACTTTGATGACCCTTTTGATCAGTTATCCGACAGCCTATTTTTTATCAAAGTTGAAACATCGTCAATTACTGTTATTGCTAGTTGTTTTACCTACTTGGATCAATTTATTACTAAAGGCATATGCCTTCATTGGTATTTTTAGTACAAATGGTTCAGTCAATGATTTTTTAAGTTTCATTGGAATTGGACAAAAACAGCTATTATTTACCGACTTTAGTTTCATGTTTGTGGCGGCTTATATCGAATTGCCATTTATGATTATGCCGATTTTTAATGCGCTGGATGAGATTAATCCTTCTTTGATCAGTGCCAGTCGAGATTTAGGAGCAAATAATTTTGATACATTCCGTCGGGTGATTTTTCCTCTTTCTTTAAATGGGGTAAAAAGCGGTGTCCAAGCGGTCTTTATCCCATCACTTTCCCTTTTCATGTTAACACGTTTGATTGGAGGAAACCGTGTGATTACGCTGGGAACAGCAATCGAAGAGCATTTCTTAGTCACACAAAACTGGGGAATGGGTTCAACAATCGGTGTCATTTTGATTGTGGCAATGTTCCTTGTAATGATGGTGACAGGGGAAAAACGTAAAGGAGGTCGAGTGAAATGAAAAAGAGACGATTTTCTTGGTCGACGATTTATCTGATTCTTGTGTTTATTTTATTGTATATCCCGATCTTTTATTTGATTTTCTATTCATTTAATCAAGCTGGAAACATGAGTTCTTTTACTGGTTTTACTTGGGAACATTACCAAAATCTTTTTTCGGATCGGCGTTTGATCATCATCGTGGTACAAACTTTTATTCTGGCCTTTTTATCTGCCTTGTTGGCAACGATGATTGGAACATTTGGTGCGATGGGGATTTATTATACACGCAAACGTAATTCACGCAATGTTCTGCTAGGTCTGAATAATATTTTGATGGTCTCACCAGATGTTATTATAGGTGCGAGCTTTCTGATTTTATTTACCATGTTGGGCGGTGTGTTGAAAAATTTCCAACTTGGATTTGTCAGTGTATTACTTTCCCATGTAGCTTTCAGTATTCCAATCGTGGTATTGATGGTGTTACCAAAATTAAAAGAGATGAATGACTCAATGATCGATGCTGCCAGAGATCTAGGCGCAAATAATTTCCAGGTGTTGCGTGATATCATCTTGCCTTTTTTGACACCGGGGATCATTGCCGGCTATTTCATGGCATTTACGTATTCTTTAGATGATTTTGCAGTGACTTTCTTTGTGACCGGTAACGGCTTTACGACACTTTCAGTCGAAATCTATTCACGTGCTCGTCAAGGAATCAGTTTAGAAATCAATGCCCTATCAACGCTTGTCTTTATTTTCTCCTTGTTGTTAGTGGTAGGATATTATTTTATCAGTCGAGACACCTCGAAAAAAACACGGAAACGGGAATTTGAGGAGGTGCCAGTACTGAAATGAGAAAATTGCAGTCGCTTTTCATCGGGGTTATTGCAATCATTTTGTTGCTGACCTTTTCAGTTGTTCGCTTAAATCACTCTTCCAATGCGAGTTCGCAAGTGTTGAATATTTATAATTGGGGAGATTACATTGATCCTGAGCTGCTGAAACAATTTGAAAAAGAATATGGATATAAAGTAAATTATGAAACATTTGATTCAAATGAAGCGATGGAAGCTAAGATCAAACAAGGCGGAACAGCCTATGATATTGCAATTCCTAGTGAATATATGATTCAAAAGATGAAAAAAGAACACTTGCTGTCCTCATTGGATCATACTAAAATCCATGGATTGAAAAATATCGATCCTCGTTTTTTAGATTTGGATTTTGATAAAGAGAACCGCTATTCGATTCCATATTTTTGGGGAACATTAGGAATTGTCTACAATGATAAATTTGTTGATGGGGACAAGATCAAACATTGGGAAGATCTCTGGCGACCGGAATTGAAGAACAATATCATGTTAATCGATGGCGCTCGCGAGGTCATGGGCTTGTCTTTGACAACGTTTGGTCATTCCATCAACAGCAAAGATAAAAAAAACTTAACACAAGCAACGAAAAAATTAAATGCTCTAACACCAAATGTCAAAGCCATCGTGGCTGACGAAATCAAAATGTATATGGCTAATGAGGAAAGTGCAGTAGCGGTAACCTTTTCTGGCGAAGCAGCTGACATGATGGCAGAAAACGAACATCTTCATTACGTTATTCCGCCAGAAGGTTCAAATCTTTGGTTTGATAATATCGTGATTCCAAAAACATCTAAGAATCAAGAAGGTGCTTACGATTTTATTAATTTTATGTTGAAACCAGAGATTGCCCAACAAAATGCAGAATATATCGGTTATTCAACGCCAAACAAAACAGCCTTAGCGATGCTGCCAAAAAATATCTCTGGCGATAAACAATTTTATCCAGATGATAAAACCATCAGCCATCTAGAAGTCTATAAAAATCTAGGGGCTAAGTATTTAGGGATTTATAATGATCTCTACTTGGAATTTAAGATGTATCGGAAATAACATTTATCACTCAAAGCATAGTTGCTGATATTTAGTTGAATAAACATAAGGCTGGACGAATCATTCGTCCAGCCTTTTTAAAAGGAAGTTTTATTGATCAATCCGATTTAGAATCTTTTAAACCTAAGATGACTTCTCTAACTTTTGAGATCGTTTCTTGCGCATTCTCGCGGTTGCGGAACATCATAATCACATAAAGAGAATCAATGATACTTAATTGAGCAATTCGAGAAGCCAATGCTTCAGAACGAAATTCAATCTCCTCAGAAATTGAGATAAAGACGACATCCCCTAATTTTGCTAAGGGAGAATTTGCATGACTAGTTACAATAATAATTTTAGCTCCAGCTTTTTTTGCAGCTTCTGCGATATGGATCGTTTCCTTCGATTTACCTGAATGTGAGATTAGCAGCGCGCAGTCTTCTTCAGTTAACAAGGAAGCTTCCATTAATTGAATATGATAGTCTGTACTGTGGCCTACAGGAATGGGGGAGCGTAAAAATTTGTGATAGGCATCGGTAGCAACAATTTCGGAGCCTCCAACACCAAAGAAATAGAGTCGTCGAGATGCTGTGATTAGTTGGACTGCTTTTATTAGATCTTCTTCTTTTAATAATTTTCTCGTATCAGTTAATGTCTTCATATTTGAGTTGAAGACTTTTTGAGCCATCATCAATTCAGAATCATTTTTTTGAATATTTTCATGGATGGTGACAGCAGATAGGTCATTCTCTTGTTTTAATAAGGCCAATTTAAAATCTTTGAACCCGTTGAAGCCTAATTTTTTTGTGAATTGAAAAAAAGTTGAATCAGCAATGCCTAACTCAGAGGCAAGATCACTAATGGAACCATGGCTAACCTTGCTAGGATTTTCTAGTATGTAATCAGCGATTGCTTGTTCTTTAGGACTAAAATCGGTATACATTGATTTAATTTGTAAGCGAATTGGGCTCGCCATATTGTCTACCTCCTTCATCCAATACGTCTTTATCCATAAGATACTAGCTAAAAAATAAAAAATCAACAAAAAAGTTTTTTATTTTTTCTGTTTACAAAAAAATATTTTTTTGTATAATGGAATTATAAGATGTATGCGCTATCATAAAATATTTTTTGATAGTTGATGATAAAACAGTGAAAGGGGGATTGCCTAGGAGGATAACTGACTTAGTTGAAAGGGTGGAGTTGTCAGTCAGGAGTAGCAATGTTAAAGGAGCTTAAGGATGGGAGAATACAAAATTGCAATCGTTAATTCAAGTAGTTTCGGAAAAATTTTTCATGATCAATTGGAACGGCTTGAAAAAATCGGCGAAGTTCGCTCGTTTACCGTAGATGGAGAAATTGGCGGACGTGAATTAGCGGAATTGTTACAAGGATACAATATCATTATTGCGAGTGTCACACCATTTTTTACGCAAGAATTTTTTGAGCACAAAGATGAACTTATTTTAATTACAAGACATGGTATTGGATACAATAATATTGATATTGAAGCAGCTAAAAAGCACGATACCCTTGTTTCAATTATTCCGGCATTAGTTGAAAGAGATGCGGTAGCAGAAAATAATGTGACCAATTTATTGGCTCTTTTAAGAAAAACTATTGAAGCCGATTTAAGTGTAAAAAATGATCGTTGGGAAGATCGTGCAAAATTTGTTGGCCGCACATTGTTTAATAAGACAGTCGGTGTCATTGGTGTCGGTAATACAGGCAGTTGTGTAGTAGAAATAGTAAGAAACGGGTTCCGATGCAATGTTTTGGCCTATGATCCTTATCAATCAGCATTGCACATCGAAAGTTATGGAGCTAAAAAAGTTGATTTGCCGCAATTATTAAAAGAAGCAGATGTCATCTGTCTATGTGCGAGCTTGAATGAAGAAAATTATCATATGATTTCTACTAAAGAAATTGCACAAATGAAAGATAATGTCTACTTATCTAATAGCGCTCGCGGCGCGTTACTTGATGAAAAAGCAATTGTTAGCGCTTTATCATCTGGGAAAATCGCTGGTTTAGCAACAGATGTTTTAGAAGAAGAACCTGGTCGAAAAGATCACCCTTATTTGGCTTTTAGTAACGTGGTCATGACGCCTCATACATCAGCTTACACAATGGAATGTCTACAAGAAATGGGAGCAAAATGTCTTCATGATGTTGAAGATGTCGTTGCAGGGAAAATTCCTGAACGAGCTGTTCAAGCAACGAGCAAAGAATTTAGTTAACGTAGAAAATTTCTATTAACACAGTTTTTAATGAGCGAATATGAGAGTTACCACGACGTATCATTTTATGTAAGTGATTCTCATGCTTGCTACTAAGGAGGAAATCAATGTTAACAGATTTAAAGGTTAAAGTTGGTCCACAATTTTATCGTTATCATGTTGGCGCAATTGATTTTGTACCAGAGATATTACAAGAATTCTCAGCAAAAAATGTTTTAGTTGTCCGTGGACAACGCTCTTTTGAAAAAGCTGAACCGTTTCTAAGTTTTTTAAAAAAAACTGAGTATAATTTCCAATTTTTTCAATATACCGGCGAGTGTAGTTATTACGGCGCAGAACAAATCGCCAAAGTTGTTCAGGAAAACCAAATTGATTTTATTATTGGCGTCGGCGGCGGAAAATTAGCCGATTTAGTCGGATATGCTGCTCACATGGTAAATGTGAATTTTGGCGTGATTCCGACACTTGCTAGCAATTGTGCTCCTTGGACACCCCTTGCAGTAATGTATAAGGAAAACGGAGAATCAGAAGGAAAAAGTGAACATTTTTTGCGTCAAGCGGCGTTCTTTATTACTGATCCTGAGTTGGTCGTAGATGCTCCTGTGAACTATTTTGTGGCAGGGCTCGCGGACACTATCGCAAAATGGTATGAATCAGACGCGATTTTACAGCAAGAACATTTAAAAAATGAACCTTTCTTGCAGTTAGCCGGCTATACTTCAGAGCTTTGTAAAACAGCAATTCTGAATGATTCTGCAAAAGCAATTGCAGATATGAAAGCTGGCAAAGCGACAGAAGAGTTCATCCATCTATCTGAAATTGTTTTTGCTGTGGCAGGATTAGTTGGTGGTTTAGGTGATAAATATGCTAGAAATGCTATTGCTCATGCGATGCATGATGGATTGAGCAAATACCTTCCTGCTAGTCATCATTTCTTGCATGGAGAGAAAGTTGCCTATGGTATTTTTTATCAGTTAGCTGTAGAGAAAAAATGGGAACAAATTGCTGCATTAATTCCGTTTTATCGAGAATTAGATTTACCGATGTCGTTAAGTCAGATGAAACTTTTACCAGAAGATGAAACAGTGATTGATCAGATTGTAACTTTTGTGGATTCAAAGGAAAAAGTTCATTTATTACCGATACCGATTACCACAGATTTATTGAAAGAATCAATTTTTGAGTTAGAAAATTATATCAATCAAGAATAAACAACGATTCTTTTGGTTTCTTCAGAAGGATAGTCAAATATTATTAAGCCTGCTTTCTCAAGATGAGAAAAGGTAGATTAATAGGAATTAGGAGGAGCTTATGGATACTTTAAGTGTAATGCAGAGTTTGTTGATTGCTTTGTGGGTCGCTGCGGTAATGTCGCGTTGGTTAGGAGGGGGAGCTACTTTAACCTTACGTTTCTCGCCTCTTATGACAGGTTTAGTCGTAGGGATTATCATGGGAGACGTTGCTCAAGCGATGATCGTAACGGCTGCCTTGCAAATGATTTATATGGGAGTATTTTCACCCGGCGGATCAATGCCAGCTGAACCATCGATTGCTGCGGCAATTGCGGTTCCAGTAGCATTATTAGGAAACTTAAAACCAGAAGCGGCAATCGCTGTTGCCGTGCCGGTTGGATTGCTAGGTAGTTATTTGTACCAATTCCGCTTCTTTATCAATACCTTCTTAGGAAAGTATACAGATAAAGCGGTCGAAGATTTAAATACAAAAGCAATCAAACGCTCGATCATTTTATATCCGACAATTGCTTCATTTATTTTGTTTGTTCCATTAGTATTTATTGCACTTTATTTAGGAGCACCAATTATTGCAGATGTCATCAATGCCCTTGAAGGAACAGTTGTCATCCATATCCTCGAAGTAGTAGGTGGCGGATTGGCTGCTATCGGTATCGCGACTACTGTGTATGTCATCGGTCGAAAAGATTACATGGTCTTTTTCTTCCTAGCGTATTTCATGAGTGTTGTGTTTAAATCCATTGAAATCACGATGGTTACTTACGCAATCTTTGGAATCGTAATCGCATTGATCTTCGTTCAATCACAAAAAGGCAAAGGAGCTGCTCCTGCAGCTGAATCAGCAGGAAAAAGTTCATCGGCCACTTTTGATGATGACGATGATTATGATGACGGATTTTAATAAACTAGGAGGGAAAAAATATGACTGAAGTATCGAATACAACAGCAAATAAAAGCTTAGCACCTGAAGAAATTACTAGTAAAGATGTCACTAAAGCGTATTTAAGATGGCATTTTGCCAACGAAATTCCTCACTCTTTTGAACGTTACTTGGCGCCGTCCTTGCTTTATGCGATGATGCCGATCTTGAAAAAATTATACAAAGACGATGATGCCTTGAAAGCTGCTTATAAGCGGCAACTGCTCTTTTTCAATACTCAATTAAGTTGGGGCGGCGGTGTTATCACAGGATTAATGTCTTCTATGGAGCAACAGCGTGCTCAAGAAGAGTATGAGAAGAAAGAAGTCTTGATGCAAGATGATTTAATGTATAACACAAAAGCTGGATTGATGGGTGCTTTGGCAGGAATCGGTGATGCGATTGATTCTGGGACAGTTCAATATATCTTTATTGCAATTGCAGTTCCCTGGGCACAACAAGGTAGTGCATTAGGCGCTTTGTTCCCATTCGTGTTCTTTGCTATTTATCAGGCAGCACTAGGTGTCTTCTTTGCCAGACAATCTTTTACTATGGGTCGAAACGCAACAGGATTGATGCAAAGTACAGGTGTTCAAACAGCGATCGAAGCATTGTCTGTATTGGGATTGTTTATGATGGGGATTTTAGCCGGAAATTATGTAAAAGTTGAATCGACATTGAAATTTGTGATCTCTGGTCGGAAGTTTGTTATTCAAGAAATCCTTGATCAGATTGTACCTGGACTTTTGCCATTGGTAGTTGTTATGGGCGTTTATTGGTTCTATACGAAAAAAGGATTAAAAGTAACACAAGCATTGCTCTGGCTAACATTAATCTTAATTATTTTAGCTGGAATCGGAATCTTATAATTTGAAAAGGAAGTGTTTGAAATGGGCGTAATTAATTTAGCTAGGGTGGATGAACGATTGATCCACGGACAAGTAATGATGACTTTATCACAAAAAAGTGGAGTAAATTCAATCTTTGTCGTGGATGAAGTTGTAGCAAAAGATAAATTCATGCGAGATCTATATAAAAATGCCGGTAGCCGGACTGGACAAAAAACAATTGTAATCACACCGGAAAAAGCCAAATTTTATTGGGATGAATTCAATTTTAAAGAGTACAACTGTATTTTGATCGCGAAAACAGTCGGCGTTATTTACGACCTAGTAAAACACGGTGTACCGATGAAGGAATTGAATATCGGCGGAATCGCTCAAAAAGATCCAGAGAAAGATCTACTAGTTACAAAATCTGTTTATTTGAATAAAGCAGACGCAGAGAAATTAAAAGATATGAATGAAAACTATGGTGTTGAAGATATTTATTTCCAAGCAACTCCTTCTGCACCAAAATCAAGCTTAAAAGATGTTTTAAAACAATTTGGGTTATAAAATCTAACGACAGGAGGGTGAATAGATGGAGCAAACAGAGGTGTTTAAAGACTGGCTGTTTCGTTATCAATATGTTTATCGATTGCGACGAACAGAAAAAAGTAAAAAAAGATTTCTCGCAGCTCTAGTGACAGACATTGCCAAAATGCGGGAAGATGTGCATGTGATTGAATACGATCGTCAAAAAAAATATGCGTCGCGCAATGTTTATGTAGGGGACATTAAACAAGCAGATCAAGTGATTTGCACCTTCTATGATACCCCTCCTGAAAGTGTAGGCTCTTATCAGCTGTTTAATCGTAAAGATCAAGCCAAAAAAACGACGGTATTTATTTTGGCGACTACGCTGCTCATGATTTTCTTAGGCGTAATTGGAACATTGATCTATATGCGGATTTCACCAGATTCGTTTCAATTTAACTCTATTCGTACCTTGGGAATCATGGCGATCTATGCAGGTTATTTTGCCTTATTAGGAAAAATAACTAAAGGATTATCCAATAGAAAAACGTTAGTTCGAAATACCTCATCACTATTAGCAATGTTAAAAATGATTGCAGAAAATAAAACAAAAACGGTGGCTTATGCTTTTTTAGATGAAGGAAGTTATGGCAGTAAAGGCTTAGACGAGTTGCAAAAACAAGTCAAAAGAAATAGTAAGATCTATTACTTAGATAGTGTCGGTGCCTCAGCGCCATTGCATTTATTAGGAGAAATGCCTAAGAATAAAATAGTGGATGAAACGATTGAGTACCAGGCCGTTGATCAAACGATAAATTATCTTTTTAGTGCACGGAAAGATCAAGAAACAGCTGTGTTTTATCTAAATCCTGCTGATTTAAAGAAAAAACAATTAAATATGGAAAACATCACTGCTGTAACAAATTTGTTTCAGTAAGAAAAGTGAGGAGGATATTATGTTAGGAATCGTAATCGCTACACATGGGAAATTAAGTGATGGCTTAAAAGACGCTGCAGAAGTGATTGTAGGAACAACCAATAATATCGCTACAGTCAATTTGAACCCCGGCGATGATGTCCAGGAATTGGGGAAACAAATTGAGTCAGCTATTAAAGAGGTCGATGATGATGCAGGAGTGATCGTGTTAACAGATTTAGTAAGTGCTAGCCCGTATAATCAATCTGTTTTGATTACGAACGGTTTAGAACCAGAACTTCAAGCAAAAGTCTATGTAATCGGCGGTGTGAATCTGCCGATGTTGTTAGAAACAATCAATCATCAAATTTTAAGTACGCCAGTTGAAGAAATCGCGTCAGCTGTACTTGCTCAAGGAGCAAATAGTTTAGATGTTTGGCATGTTTCAGAAATTGATGAAGTAGATGATGAAGATGATTTTTAGAAAGTCAGGAGGACGGAATCAATGAAGTGGGGCTTTAGATGGTATGGAGAAAAAGGAGATTCTATTTCCTTAAACAACATCCGCCAAATTCCAGGAATTAATGGAGTCGTAGGAACATTACTAAACAAGCTTCCTGGAGATGTTTGGGAAGTATCAGAAATTCGTGAATTAAAAGAATCGATTGAAAAAGAACAGTTGGCACTATTAGGAATTGAAAGTGTTGCGATCCACGATGCGATCAAAGCGGGAACCGCTGAACGAGATCACTATATCGATAACTATATTCAAACGATTAGAAATTTGTCTGAATGTGGTGTTCATTTGATCTGTTATAGTTTCAAACCGATTTTTGGTTGGGCAAAAACAACACTGAATTATGAAAATGAAGATGGTAGCCTAGCGTTATTATACGATCAAGCTGTAGTGGATAATATGGAACCAGGCGACATGTATAAATTAATCAGCAGCCAGTCTAAAGGGTTTCAGCTTTCTGGTTGGGAAGAAGAACGCTTAAATAAATTCAATTCTTTAGTCGAAATGTATGATGGCGTAACCGAAGAAGATTTATTTGATAATTTGAAATATTTCCTTGAAAGAATTATTCCTGTTTGTGAAGAAACCGATGTAAAAATGGGGATTCATCCGGATGATCCACCTTGGGAAATCTTTGGATTCCCAAGAATCACGAAAAATTTAGAGGATCTAAAACGAATCGTCAGCATGGTTGATTCACCGTATAATGGCATCACGTTATGTACTGGTGCATTAGGGGCAGACCCTAACAACGATATGGTGAAAATTATTCATGAAGTAGGAGATCGAATTAATTTCGTTCATTTCCGCAATGTAGAATTTTTAGGCTATCGCAAATTTAAAGAAACGGCTCATTTATCAACAGAAGGTTCTCTTGATATGTATGCGATTATGGAAGCCCTGGTGGAAGTTGGTTTTGATGGTGTAATCCGTCCTGATCATGGCCGGACGCTTTGGGGTGAAGTTGCAAGACCTGGTTACGGTTTATACGACCGTGCGATGGGCATCACTTATATGCAAGGATTGCACGAAGCCATCACTAAAAGCAAAAAAAAGTGACTGTCTAGAAAGCGAGAGAAAAAAATGTCAGTAAATATGAATCATCCAGTCTATGAACAGTTAGAAAAAACAAAATTATTGCCGCTTTATACAGCGACAGATTTAAGCTATTTAGCGAAAGTAGAGGAACTTTTGTTAGAGAACAATGTTCCGTTGATCGAAGTGACTTTTCGTAGTAAATTAGCAGTCGAAGCCATAAAACAGTTATCAAAATCCGGCAAAATCATGGTTGGTGCAGGAACAGTTCGAACACTAGCAGAGGCCAAAAATGCTGTTGAAAATGGTGCTCAGTTCGTTGTTTCTCCAGCTGTTGTTCCTGAAGTGATCGAGTATTGTCTAGCACAAGATATTCCTGTCTTCCCTGGGACAGCGACACCGAGAGATATCCAATCGGCAGCAGCATATGGAATCAAAGTGGTAAAATTTTTCCCAGCAGATATTTATGGCGGCCTAAAGGCGATCAATGCGTTGAGCGGCCCGTTTTATGACATAAGATTTCTACCAACAGGTGGGATTAATGAAAACAACTTCGTAGAGTATCTTGAAAATCCACATGTTCTAGGTGTAGGAGGATCATTCATCTTATCTGAAGAAATAGTCAAAGAAGATAATGGTGAAAGAATGAGTCAAATTTTACAGTCATTAGTTGAGAAGATTAAATAAGCAAAAAAAGCATCCGGAGAAATTTTTCTCCGGATGCTTTTTTATAGTTGTTTATTGTAGAGGGGCCCATTTCCAATTTTCTACTTCTGGAAGATCGGTTCCTTCTGAACGAATGAACGCATGATGTTTTTGTAACGTTTGATCCATAGTTTGAGAGAAGTCAGCTGCTTTTGCACCATAGACTGCATTAGCACCATCTTGAGCTAAATGGAAGCGATCCATTTCACTGAAGACACGCATATCAAATGGAGTCGTAATATCGCCATTTTCACGATAGCCATGGATAAGGATGTTATGATTGTGACGATTGAAGAAAATATCACGGACCATTCCTTCGTAACCATGGAATGCAAAGACGATTGGTTTGTCTTTAGTGAAGATTTCATCAAATTGATCATCACTTAATCCACGAGGATCAATTTCTGGATGGCGTAATCTCAATAGATCAACGACATTGACAAAACGGATTTTTAATTCTGGGAACTGTTTATTTAAGATAGAAACAGCAGCTAATGCTTCCAAGTTGGGTTCTGTCCCAGCAGCAGCAATAACTAAATCAGGTTCTGCACCATTATCAGTACTTGCCCAATCAATGACTTTCAATCCTTCTTCTACAAGTTCTTCTGCTTCGGCAGCTGAATAAAATTGTGGACGAGGATGTTTACTTGAAACGATCAAGTTGATTACTTGTTTGTCTTGCATCGCTTTATCCATAACAGCCATCAAACTATTTGCATCAGCTGGTAAGTATTCACGAATAAACTCAGGTTTTTTCTCAGCTAAGTGAGTTAATACACCTGGATCTTGGTGAGTATAGCCATTGTGATCTTGTTGGAAGACGGTTGATGTTGCGATGACATTCAAAGCAGGATATTCTTTACGCCATGCATGGGCACTTGCTTTACGCATCCATTTGAAATGTTGAGTTAGCATAGAGTCTACCACACGTAAGAATGATTCATAACTTGCGAAGAAACCGTGACGACCAGTTAAGACATAGCCTTCTAAGAAACCTTCTGCTTGGTGTTCAGACAATTGGCCATCAATCACTCGACCAGCTGAAGATTGCCATTCATCTGTACTATTTTTAGGTTCTAACCATTGACGGTTTGTTACGTCAAAAATTTTATTCAAACGATTTGATTTTGTTTCATCTGGTCCAAAGATTCGGAAATTTGTTGGGTTTTTTGAAATCATATCACGAGCTTGTTGACCAAAGATAATCATATCTTGCGCCGTCACTGAACCAGGAGTTGTTGTATCGATTGCATATTGTTTCCAATCAGGCATATCCATTGGTTTTGGATCAATCCCACCATTAGTGATTGGATTGCTAGACATCCGTTTAGGACCTTTAGGAGATAATTCTTTTAATGAGTCAACAATTTTACCATTTTCATCAAATAATTCTTCAGGACGGTAAGATTTCAACCATTCAACTAATTTGTCTGCGTGTTCCATATCTTCTGAACCAACAGGGATTGGGACTTGATGGGCACGGAAAGTTCCTTCAAGTTGATCACCAGCCCATGTTTTAGGTCCAGTCCAACCTTTAGGTGTTCTAAAAATGATAACTGGCCATGCTGGCATGTTGGCTTCTTCAGCTTTGCCTTTGCGCGCTTTGCTTTGGATTGCTTTGATTTCTTCAATTACTTCATCTAAAACTTTCGCCATAAGTGGATGCACTTTTTCTGGATCTGTTCCAACAACAAAGTAAGGCTTCCAACCCATTCCTTCAAAGTATTTTTTCAAATCTTCATCGCTTTTACGTGATAAGATTGTTGGATTAGAGATTTTGCCGCCATTTAAGTAAAGAATCGGCAAAACAGCACCATCGTTGACAGGATTGATAAAAGTATTTGAGAACCAACCAGTGGCAAGTGGTCCAGTTTCAGCTTCGCCATCACCAACAACAGTTGCAGCAATCACATCAGGATTGTCTAAGACAGCACCTGTCGCATGTGAAAGGGCATAACCAAGTTCGCCGCCTTCATGGATAGAACCAGGTGTTTCTGGTGCCGCATGAGAAGCGATTCCACCAGGGAAAGAGAAGATTTTGCACAGTTTTTTAAGTCCGGCTTCATCTTCTGTGATTTCTGGATACGTTTCAGTATAACTACCGTCAATATAAGAATTTGAGACCATCACTTGGCCGCCGTGTCCAGGTCCTTCAATATAAAACATGTTCAAATCATATTTGTTGATCACACGATTTAAGTGAGCGTAAACAAAGTTTTGTCCAGCGATTGTGCCCCAGTGACCGATTGGATGAGTTTTTACATCTTCTTTTTTTAGTGGTTGCTTTAATAATGGATTGTCTTTCAAATACATTTGAGCGACAGAGATATAGTTGGCAGCACGCCACCAAGCATCGACTTTATTTAAGTAGTCTTGGGAATCTAGGTTATTTGACATGTAGAAAATCTCCTTTTTAAGTAAATATTACTTTAATGTTTTCACACACAATATACAGGGATTTCTAACGTTTGTAAACCCTTTTTTGGTATTTAATACATCAATTAACGCCCAAAGTACAATAAAATAACTTGATGAATAGTATAAATCTGTTGTAATAGAAAAAATATGAGAATTTAATAACAAAAATAAATTGTGATAAATTTAACTTATTTTTTGCAGAGAGGATCAAAGACAGCCATTGATGAAAAAGGATACAGTGAGAAAAGAGATTAATTAGTTCCGTTTAGAAATTTCATTAGGAATTCATGATTTGTTCTTATACTTATTCAAATAGTAAATGTAACCTAATTTTTCCCCTGTGAGAATAGAAGACCCTAAAAAAGCTGACGCTTAAGCGTCAGCTTTTTGTTTTAGAAGGTTAGCTAAATGTCCAAGCATTTGCAAGTTGAGGCATAAGCCGATCAAGTGAATACAACTGCTTGTAATGCTCTTTGTCAGAACGATCATTCGGATCATAAATGATGAGTTGCTCGTTTTGGACACTTTTTTTAATGACCATGATATGTCCGACATCCGTAAATTCACCCGGAGTGACTGAGACAACGATGGGGAGATTTTGGTTTAAGTGCTGTTGAATCTTCACTTGGTTTTTCCCAAGTTCTTGTAAATGAAATCCATACTTTTGCGCAAAAGCTGGAAAGATCGACCAAGCAGTTCCTTGTCCAGTTTCGTAATAACGGTTGCCGCTCCATTGTAAAATCTCGGTTGGATAAACTGTTCGATGTTCTCGATAAGACAGAATCATAGCTAACGAAGTAATCGCACACCCATTTGTAGCTAGATCATTTTGATCAGAGCCGCTGCCGTATGCTTCTTGTGCCCAACGAGGATCGGTTTGTATAATCAAAGGAAAGTCTTGCCCATGTTCTTGTAGGTATTGATTAGCAGTTGCAGAAAAGTCTTGTTGACTATTGACTACACGATCAAAGTGGAAAATTTGGGTAGAGAGGATTCCTAGACTGATGACCACTAAAAAAATTCCTAGTAAAATTGAAAAGGGACGTATTCGTCGCATAAAAGCACCTCCACTTATTCATTAAAACGAAAAAAGTGTGAGGTGTCATCGGTCAAAAGTTGTAAATCATTCGAATGCTTCCAATTCTAAACTAAGCTCTTCCCAACTTGCTAACAATTCTTCTTGTTGGGCTTTTTTAGTATCCAAATCGTTTGTCAATTCTAATAATTGAACATGATCATTCAAAACATCAGGTTGACTCATTTGCAGTTCTAATTCAGAAATTTCTTGATCTAAAGTAGTAAGAGTTTCTTCAATTGTTTCGATCTTTCGTCGCAAACTGCGGATTAGTTTCTGTTGTTCTTTGTTTTGGTGAAATTTCTTTTTGGGTGCTTCAATAGGCGCCGTTTCTTTTGCGCGCAATTCGGCAAGCTCTTCTTCTTCTTTTTTCTTTTCTAAATAATAGTCATAATCACCAAGATATAGCTTACTGCCTTCAGGAGAAAGTTCAATCACTTTGTTGGCGATACGATTGATAAAATAGCGGTCATGAGAAACGAACAATAAGGTTCCTTGGTAATCGATTAAGGCATTTTCTAAGACTTCTTTGTTATCGATATCCAAGTGGTTTGTTGGTTCGTCAAGAATCAAAAAGTTTTCTTTGTTCATAGAAAGTTTTGCTAGAGCGACGCGCGCTTTTTCACCACCACTGAGTAAAGGAATCGTTTTTTCAACATCTTCACCGCTGAATAAAAAGCCGCCTAACACGTTTCGAATATCTTTTTCTGGAGTAGTCGGATGTTCGTCCCATAGTTCGGCTAAAATCGTTTTATTTCCATGTAAATCCGCTTGTCCTTGATCATAGTAACCGATTGTAACATTGGTTCCAATATGTGCTTCACCTTTGATAAAGGGAAGCTGGCCAATGATGGATTTCAATAAAGTAGATTTTCCAATCCCATTTGGTCCGACAAGAGCGATTGCATCTTCTTTACGAATATCTAGGTCGATGGGTTCAGATAATGTTTTTTCATAACCAATCGCCGCGTCTTCGAGTTGTAAGACGACATTGCCGGAAGCTTTATCGATAGCAAACATAAATTTTGCCGATTTTTCTTTTCCATCCGGCCGATCCAAGCGATCCATTTTTTCCAATGTTTTCCGCCGGCTCTGTGCCCGTTTGGTAGTTGACGCACGCACTAGATTTCGAGCGACAAAATCTTCAAGTTTTTCAATCTGGTCTTGTTGTTTCTCGTAGGCTTTCCAGTCACTAGCAAGTTGTGCGGCTTTTAAATCTAGGTAACGAGAATAATTGCCAGTATAATGGCGAATTTTATGACGTGAAATCTCATAGATTTCATTGACGACCCGATCTAAAAAGTAACGGTCATGGGAAACAATCAGCAGCGCTCCAGAGTACCCTTGTAAGTAATCTTCAAGCCAAGCTAAGGTCTCGATGTCTAAATGATTGGTCGGTTCATCTAGAATCAAAATGTCAGGTCTGACAAGTAGCATACGAGCAAGAGCTAAACGTGTTTTTTGACCGCCAGATAAGGTGCTGATTTCTTTGTCATAAAAATCTTCATCAAATTTGAATCCATGAAGCACACTGCGAATCTCGTTTTCATAACCATAACCGTTTTGTTCATTGAAATCATGTTGAAGTTGATCGTATTCTTTTAACAAAGCAGCATAGCGGCTATCGTTTTCCGATGTTTCGCCAAGTTTCACTTCGACTTCTCGCATGCGCGTTTCCATCTGACGAACATGCTCAAAAGCTTTCAGCATTTCATTCCAAACGGTTTCATTGGAATCTAGTCCCGTATCTTGAGCTAGATAGCCTAAAGTTGCTTGTTTATTTTTTATCACTTGTCCGGCATCCGGAGCTTCGATAGCAGCGATAATTTTTAATAGCGTAGATTTTCCAGCACCATTTCGTCCAACTAGACCGATACATGCTTTGCTGTTGACTTCAAGGTGAATATTTTCAAATAAAGTGTCGGCTCCAAAATAGCGAGCGATTTGATTTGCTTGTAATAAAATCATTGGATATCTTCCTTAAATTTATTTTTCCGAATGGATTCAGTCTACCATATTTTTACAGACCTTGCGATTGGAAGCGGTCATTTCAATTAATCGTGATTTTTTCACAAAATTCGAGCAAGTACGTTGCAATTACATGAACATTCTTGCTATTATAGTTCAGTAGTAAACATTTATGATTTTTTTTAATGAAGGAGAGTTATTGTGAAAGAAAGTTCAATTCCAAAAGCGACTGTTAAACGATTACCGTTATACTATCGGTATTTACGTATATTAAATAATGCAGGAAAGACTAAAGTGTCTTCAACGGAACTAAGTGAAGCAATCCAAGTCGACAGTGCTACGATTCGCCGTGATTTTTCTTATTTTGGTGAGTTGGGCAAACGCGGCTATGGCTACGATGTCGAAGATTTGATGTATTTCTTTGGGAAAATCTTAAACGACGATCAATTGACGAATGTAGCGTTGGTTGGTGTGGGGAATTTAGGTAGTGCGTTATTAAAATTCAAATTCCATCAAAGCAATAGTATTCGTGTAAGTTGTGCTTTTGATATTAAAGAAGATATCGTCGGACGTATCGTAGATGGTATCCCAGTTTATCCATTAGAGAGCATGGTTGAACAGATTAAGTTACAACAAATCGAAATTGCGATTTTGACACTGCCTGCTGAACAAGGCCAACAAGTAGTTGATCAATTGGCAGAAGCAGGGATTAAAGGAATTCTAAACTTTACTGCCGCTCGTCTAACGGCCCCAGACAACATTATTATCCAAAGTGTTGACTTGACCAATGAATTGCAAACATTGATTTATTTCTTGCACCATAATACGGATAATAAATAAAAGACTGAGCATCTGCTCAGTCTTTTATTTATATGCAGCTAGAGTTCGCTAAATAATGATTGGTAATCAGTCGTTTGGAAATCTTTTGGCAGTTGCTGCAGTAATTCTTCCAATGAGCGAAAGTCAATGAAACGAGCTTGACGTGCAACTTCTTTTCCATTGTGATAGACCAAAACAGCAGGGACGGTCATAACAGAAAAAAGACCGGTCAATTCTGGTTCTTGTATAATATCTAAATGATGAAAAGTAATTCCATTTGTTTCAGCAATCTTGCGGACTTTCGGTTCATCGACATGACAAATACTACATGTTTCAGAAGAAATGAATACAATATTGTTCATGTCCTGAGTAATCGCTTGTTTAACATGTGCTAGGCTAGTCATAAGGGATGTTCCTTTCTTGTTGACTGATACTATCTGTAAGATAATCAGAAAAGATCAATCTGTCAATTTTATTGTTTGAAATAAAAGGTTGTCCGATTGAACAAAAAGCGTTATACTCTCTAATGTGTTGCGGGTGTAGTTTAGTGGTAAAACAGAAGCTTCCCAAGCTTCCGTCGCGAGTTCGATTCTCGTCACCCGCTTTAAAAAAGTGCCGATTCCTTGATGTTAAAAGGACGCGGCACTTTTTTTATTTGTTGATTTTAGACATTGTTGAGTAATTTGATTTCTGGTTCATTTGGATGTTGATCAGCAATCTCATCAATAAAAACTGAGAGATCATGTTTAAAAATATAGTGACTAAATTGTTCGCTTAATACGCTACTAACATTTCGATAAGCAAAGGTAGGTGTATTAGGTAACGCATAGTGGTAGAGACCGTTTTTTTCATAGATTGGATGGTCAACAGTCGTAAAACGGTTTCCTTCAATGGCATTTCCTGCATCTGCAGCGATATCAATAATAAATGCTCCTTTTTTTAATTGTGCTTGTTCTTCGATGGATAAGATTGGATCACCAAAATCACCGACTCTGATGCCATTGATGATAATAGAGTATTTGGATAATTGTCGTTTAAAATTTGGTAATGTTTTTCTGTAAAAAAGTTGGACAGATGAAGAAAGTTTCGATACTGCGTGAAAAGCACCTTGAGCAGTATTTCCGGAACCTAAAATAGCAATCTCGTGCTCACTAGTTGGCAAAAGCCCAAAATTAAGCAGCGCATGCAGTGTTCCAGCATAGCCGGCGTAGAAACTGTTTTGATAAACAAAGTTCTTAGGAATAATTTTTGAAGGATAGGATTTTCCTTGATAAAACATAGTCGGTTTTTGATTATCAATGTCAAGAATGTACAGATTTTTAGGGATTGCTTGAGTTTTCATAAATTCTTTGCCAGACCCCAGTGGATGAGTCCAGCCAATGATGATCTGATTTGGACGAATCAAATCATAATCACATGGTTGGATGATTTTTAGAGAGAAGATGCCATCACATAAGGCAAAGATCTCTGAGCGGTTTAAGATAGTACAACCGGCTTTTTGATATTCTTCATCAAGAATGCCTAAAGAATCACCAAAGCCGCTTTCAACATAAATTGAATTAGCGAATTGCTTGATGTGTTCAGGCAATAAAGGAAGTCGGCGCTCGTGAGGAAAATCTGTCTTTAAAAAACCTAATTTCATAATAACATCTCCATTCTAGTTTCTATTATTTTTATACAAATAGTTATTTTTAAAGTATCTTTTATCAATACTTTTACATTATTTATTCTATCATAGATCCTTAAATAGTTTCTAAAAATAAGCATAATTATCTGGAAAAATGATTAAAATGAAAAAAAGATAAGGCACTAACTAAAATTTTTAGTGAGCATACTGATTTTTTTGATTCCTCGTGGAGACTTTTCTGCTGATGTGCCTTGCTATTCGCTAGATAATTGATTATTCTAAAGAAGATGTGGGAAGAAGTTTCCACTTAGGGTAATATATCCTGATAAAATCAACGTTTGTGGCTGAGCGTTGATTTTTTTTAAACCGATTATGCATAAAAGAATATTTTAAAAGCAAGTCAGTGGTACGAGGAAGAAGTGCTGCTTACACCGATTATTTAAGAGGTTTCTCACTAGTTGAGAGTATCCTTGTTGGAAGAGGAATCAATTGCTATTATTTTGCTAGGGACAGACAATAAAATCAGCGGCAAAAATCATTGCCTAAGAGAGAGAATTAGTTGCTATTAAAATTATTTGAATTTATTGCTGGAAGGTTTGGTATACTGATTAAAGAACCGACGTTCTATTTATAGTGTAGGAGTATCTAAGAAAAAAGGAGTTGAGTCTTTGTCAGATTATCAGATGCAAAAGACGATGGGAAAGTTTTTTCGCAGTAAAGGAACAAATATCACTGGACTCGTTCGAATCTTAGGGAGTTGGTATGATTACAAAGTGATCAATGGGTCACCTGAGCTAGGAGATATGTTGGAAGTTATCGATTTTACTAGCCGGGAATTATTAGTGGTTATCAACAATAATCTAGAAGAAAGTGATGTGAATTATATTGTTAATAGTTAATATTATTCTATTAGTAGTCGCAGTCATCGTAGTCTTTTTTATCATCAGTCAGTTGGTCGTGATCGTTCAACAAGGAGAAGTAAAAGTGGTTGAAAGTTTTGGGAAATATGTGAAAACATTAGATCCAGGCTTGCACTTTTTGATTCCAATTTTATATGTGGTCCGCCGGCGTGTTTCTTTGAAGCAGACCCCGATTCAAATTGAACCACAAAGTGTAATCACACGAGATAATGTCATCGTAGAAATTGATGAAGCCATCAAATATCATGTGACAGATGCTCGAGCATTTGTCTATGATAATGAAGATTCTGTCACGTCAATGATCCAAGATTGTCAATCTAATTTACGTGGAATCATTGGTAAGATGGAATTAAATGAAGTGTTGAATGGGACAGAAGAGATCAATTTGAATCTTTATGAAAGTGTCAAAGATATTACTTCTGGTTACGGATTGTCGATTGATCGAATCAATATCGGAGAAATCTCAGTTTCAGATGAAATCGTCAATTCAATGAATAAATTAATTACCGCTAGTCGAGACAAAGAATCCTTGATTACGATTTCTGAAGGGAAGAAACAATCTGTGATTTTGGAGTCTGAAGCAAAATCATCTGAGATGCAGATCGATGCAGAAGCGCGAGCAAGACAAACAAAGATTGATGCGGATGCTCGTGCTGAACGGACTAAAATCGATGCTGCTGCCGAAGCTGATCGAATCGCTATGATCACAGAAGCAGAGACGGCTCGGATCAAAGAAATCAACAAAGCGATTGCTGAAAGTCATTTAACCGATGAGATGATTGCCTACTTAGGTATCGAAGCATTCAAACATGTTGTTGAAAACAACGGAAACACAGTTATTATGCCCAGCAATCTGACAGAGCTTGGCAATGTACCAGCAATCAAAGAGCTTTGGCAACAAACAAAATAACAAAACCTGTTCTGATTGGCAGCAATAACTTCTCAGACTGAACGGTTTGTTACGGTATTAGGACTGAAAGATTTAAAGTTAATTAGGAGTTGAAAAAACATCGCGAAGAAACAAAGTCCGAAGATTATTTCTGCGCTAGTTGTTATAGTAGCAGGAATTTATGGAATCTATTCGCAAATAGCCCCTGAATCTTCAAACAATGTAGTAAAAGAAGTCAGCGTCAGTCAATTATCAGAGATTCCCGCTTATACTGGCAAGCAGCAAACGATTGAAATCAATCACAATCAACCCGACTTTTCTGAGGAGGATCTCTCATTAAATAAGGGAACTTGGACGCGTTTTTCTGATTTAGATAAATTAAACCGAGTAGGAACTGCTGAAGGAATGCTGGGAAAAGAGCTGATGCCTCATCAGGAAAGAGAACGGCTATACGTGAAACCGACTGGTTGGCATCAAAAATTTTATCAAGATGAGCCGTTATATAATCGTGCACATTTGATTGCCTATCAATTTTCTGGTGAAAACAATAATCTGAAAAATTTAATGACTGGAACAGCATCGATGAATGACCCTGGTATGAATGTTCATGAGATCGAAATCGGAAATGATATTCGGAAAACGGGCCATCATGTTCGCTATCGAGTGACGCCTTATTTCAAGGGAGAAGAATTAGTTGCTCGAGGAGTTCAAATGGAAGCGCAAAGTATTGAAGATGAGCAGATTTCTTTTAATCTATTTATTTACAATGTGCAAAAAGGGATTCAAATTGATTATAAGACGGGGTATTCACAAAAAGAATAACATTGAACTGCCTAATTTTTCGGTTAGGCAGTTTTTTTATGATAAGAAGAGCTGCTTGTTAAACGAGTTCATAAATAGCAAGATTGTAGTGAAATAAAAGATATTTGAACGATAAATTGGGCAATAAAAAAACCGAGGATCTCCTCGGTTTTTTTAAAGTCATTAATTCAATGAACTACTGTTTTCCATAACTTCATCGATCAAGCCATAAGCTTTTGCTTCTTCAGCAGACATGAAGTTGTCACGATCGGTATCGCGTTCGATCACATCGATCGGTTGACCTGTGCGTTCCGATAAAATGTTGTTTAATCGTTCACGTGTTTTTAGGATATGACGAGCAGCAATTTCGATTTCAGTTGCTTGCCCTTGAGCACCGCCAAGCGGTTGATGAATCATAATCTCAGCGTTTGGCAAGGCAAAACGTTTGCCCTTAGCGCCAGCTGTTAACAAGAAACTACCCATAGATGCTGCCATACCAAGTACGATAGTTTGTACATCTGCTTTAACAAAGTTCATTGTATCGAAAATTGCCAAGCCAGCTGATACGCTGCCTCCTGGAGAATTGATATACAAATAAATATCTTTTTCAGAATCTTGGGCATCCAAGAAAAGTAATTGGGCGATGATGGTGTTTGCCATATCGTCGTTTACTTCGCCGCTCAACATAATGATGCGGTCTTTTAATAAACGAGAGTAAATGTCGTAAGCACGTTCGCCACGAGATGATTGTTCAATGACTGTAGGAACTAAATTCATAGTGAATCCTCCTTAAAATATTGTTTGTAGATTAGTTTAGCACAAACAAGGTTGGATTGCTAAAACTAAAAAAAGTATACAACGTTGGTCAGTTTTGGTCAAATATAAGGCTTTGATTTTTTTACGTGAGTCAAACTATCAAAGAAACAAGGAAATATGGTACTATTAATAACGATAAGAATAAGACAATCGACCTATTTTCGATAGAATCGAGTACGACTATCAAAAAAAGATTAATTGGTTCGAAGTAGTTTTTTGCAAAAATAATTTTATCATTATACAGTAGGAGGAACAAACGTGGAAATTGCACTTATTGGATTAATCGGCGTATTAATTGGAGCGGGACTGACAGGGATTGCGGTCTTTGCAGTTTTTAAACATCTCGATTCACGACACTATCGAGCAAGAGAATTAGAACATCAGGTGAGAGAGATTGAAACGATTAATTTATTAAATAAAAAAATAAACGAGATTTTATCTAAACGTAATATTTTAATGCAAGACTATGTTGCGTTTAATTCATTCGATGATTGTTATATTACAATCGATGATTTTATTTATTTGAATTCATTCACCGCTCAAAATAGTTTTTATTTACCTAATTATTTGATTGAAGAATTTTTTAAAAACATTTCTCATCGAAAGGTTATTTTGTCTCCTGAAGAGACCGTTAAAATCGGCGGTTTCACTTATAAAGGCGGCCGTATTGTAATGGAGACTTTTTCCGAACAGCTTTTGGAAATCTTGAATGAGAAACGACAACAGTTGTCACGTTCAACTGAACGTCCTTTGCGCTATTTCAAAATCCAATAGGACTGTTGACTAGAAAAACAAAACAGATTATTTAATTAATCTATAATTTTGGACGAGGTGATAGAGATGACAGTAATTATTGCTCATCGCGGGAGCGCGGGAACTCACCCGGAAAATACATTGCCGGCGTTCATGGAAGCCGTGCGCTCGGGAGCAGACGGGATTGAGTTAGATGTTCACATGACAGCTGATCAGCAACTCGTCGTAATCCATGATGAAAGTGTAGATCGCACAACAGATGGTAAAGGTCTGATTCGAGAGTTGACATTGGCAGAAATCAAAGAATTAGATGCTGGTAGTTGGTTCGATAAAAAATATCAAGCAACAAAGATTTCGACTTTGCAGGAAGTTTTGAATCTGTTGTTACAGATGCGTTTCAGAGGTTTTTTATGTATTGAACTTAAAACCAATAAATTCCATTATCCAGGAATCGAGAAAAAAATTTCAGAGATTATGACTAGCAAAAAATGGCCGTTTACTTATTGGTATGTCAGTTTCAACCTTGATTCCTTACGAATCATGCACGAGTTTGAACCAGATATCCAATATGATCTGCTGCAAAAAAATGATTTGAAAAAATATCAATGTGTTTTAGAGACAGATTTTATTGAAGGGTTGCATCCAAACTATGATTGGGTAAAACAACATCCTGAGATTGTTAAGGCTTATCCAAAAGCACTGCGACCTTGGACCCCTAATTTATATGAAACGATGATGACTTGTTTTGAAAATGATTTTGCCGGAATAATTACTGATTTCCCTGAAAAAGCACTACGTATGAGAAGCAGGTACAACCAATGAAAGTAATTGCTATCGTAGGTCCGACAGCTGTTGGTAAAACAAGTTTAAGCATTGATTTAGCAAAGCGCTTCGATGGAGAAATTATCAGCGGTGATTCCATGCAAGTTTACCGTGGGCTGGATATTGGTACTGCCAAAGTAACTAGTGAAGAAATGGCAGGAATCCCTCATCACTTGATCGATGTGCGTGATGCGGATCAAAGTTACTCAGCAGCAGATTTTCAAAAAGCTGCTAGGCAGACCATCCAAGCAATCACTCAGCGGGGAAAGTTGCCGATTATCGTTGGAGGAACAGGATTATATATCCAATCTTTATTGTGGGATTACAAGCTTGGTAGTGAAGGAGAGCCGGAAGATGATTCTTTGCGAAAAAAATATGAGGCGTTTGCAGAAAAAAATGGTAATCAAGCACTGTGGGAAAAATTACGCGCAGTAGATGCTCTAGCAGCTGAGAAGATTCATTACAACAATCGAAAAAAAATGATTCGAGCCTTGGAAGTTTTTCAATTGACTGGTCACTCGATCTTAGAGCCAAAAGAACAGCCTAAAAAGCTCTATGATAGCTTTTTGATTGGTTTAAATACCGAGCGCACCATTTTGTATCAGCGAATTAACCATCGTGTTGATCTGATGGTTGAGCAAGGTTTATTAGCAGAAGCGAAAAAATTGGCAAAGACGCCTGATGTCCAAGCCGCACAAGGAATTGGTTATAAAGAACTATTTCCTTATTTTTCAGGAGATACTTCGTTGGAAGAGGCTGTTGAAGAGGTAAAGTTACATTCCCGACGTTATGCAAAGCGTCAATTAACTTGGTTTCGTAATCGAATGTCCGTCCATTGGTATGATTTGGTAAAACAGCCAGAAATGATTTCAACCATCGAAGCAGATATTGCCCGGTGGCTAGAAGATCAAGACTAGCTAGATGCCATATCAATTTTTTGAACCATTTGATAATAAAATTTAGGGGGAAAACAGATTGTCAGAAAGAGTCATTTTAGTCGGCGTCGAGACAGACGAAAGCAAATATAATTACTTAGAATCGATGCATGAGTTGGCCGGACTAACCAAGACGGCTCATGGCGAAATCGTTTTTTCATTAACTCAAAAGCGTCCCAGAGTAGATCGACAAACGATTATTGGGAAAGGGAAAGTAGAAGAGTTGGCACAGCTTGTAGATGCTCATGAAGCCGAACTAGTGATCTTTAATCACGCATTGACTCCTCGGCAAAGTCAAACGATCGAAGCACAAGTTGGTGTCCCGGTGATTGATCGAATTCAATTGATCTTAGATATTTTTGCCCAACGTGCTCGTTCCAAAGAAGGAAAATTACAAGTGGAACTGGCACAGTTGGATTATTTATTGCCGCGTTTAGCTGGTCAGGGACAAAGTCTCTCTCGTCTAGGCGGAGGAATTGGGACGCGCGGACCTGGGGAGACCAAATTGGAGACAGATCGCCGGCATATCCGTCGTCGAATCTCGGCAATCAAAAAAGAAATCAAAGAAGTTGAAGCGCACCGTGAACGGAGCAGACAAAAAAGGCAACAATCAAGTGTTTTTCAAATGGGATTGATTGGGTATACGAATGCGGGGAAATCAACAATCTTAAATCTATTGACCAATGCTGATACCTATTCTGAAGATCAGTTATTTGCCACGTTGGATCCATTAACAAAACGTTGGCGGTTACCACAAGGCATGGAGACGACCATTACTGATACAGTAGGCTTCATCCAAGATTTGCCAACACAATTAGTAGATGCCTTTCAATCAACACTAGAAGAAAGTCGTGGGATGGATCTTTTATTGCATATCGTTGATGCTAGTGCGGAAGATCGTCAACAACAGGAAAAAACTGTAATTGATTTATTGAAAGAACTTGAGATGGATGATATTCCGATGCTAACAATCTACAATAAAGCCGATCGAATCGATGGATTTTCTTTTACACCAACGTTGTTTCCCAATGTCTTGATTTCTGCGAAAACCAATAAAGGCAAAGAACTTCTAGCTGAAGCGATCAAACAAGAAGTGATGAATCTATTAGAGCCTTACTTAGTAACGTTAAATGCTGATGAAGGGCAAGCGTTAAGTGAAATGAAGCGAGAGACGCTTGTGTTAAATGAGACTTTTGATGAAGAGAAGGAGCAGTATATCGTTCGAGGATTCGCTAAGAAAAAATCGCTTTGGATTAGGAGAATGGAAGATGAACTGGACAACTGAGCTGGCGCCTGAACTGGTTGAGAAAATAGATAAAATTGATCAAAGGATTGCTGAACGATTACAAGAAGTGCGAGAAATTGCGTTATCAAACCAAGCCAAAGTTTTAACGGCTTTTCGTGAAAATCATGTCTCTGAAAGTCATTTTCTAGCTTCGACAGGTTACGGGAATGATGACCAAGGGCGGGATGTTTTAGAAGCTGTTTATGCCCAAACTTTTGGTACAGAAGCAGCGTTAGTACGTCCGCAGATTGTTTCGGGCACACATGCCATCGCTACCTCACTTTTTGGAGTCTTGCGTCCAGGAGAGAATCTGCTTTACATTACAGGAACACCATATGACACGTTGCTAGAAGTAATTGGCGTTCAAGGTAATGGAATTGGCTCGTTTAAGGAATACAACATTGGTTATGATGAAGTTGGTCTTTTACAAGATGGCAGTGTTGATTTTGACGGCATCCGGAAAAAAATCACAGAAAAAACGAAAGTCGTAGCGATCCAACGTTCTCGTGGTTATGCAGCACGACCTTCATTTACAATTGAAAAAATCAAAGAAATGTGTGAGTTTGTAAAAACTATCGCACCTGATGTCGTTATTTTTGTTGATAATTGTTACGGAGAGTTTGTGGAGTTATTGGAACCGACACAAGTCGGTGCAGACATAATGGCTGGTTCTTTGATTAAAAACCCAGGCGGCGGAATTGCTAAAACTGGCGGTTACATCGTGGGGAAACAAGTGTTGATCGAACGCTGCGCCTATCGTTTAACAACACCAGGAGTCGGAGCAGAAGGCGGAGCGATGTTAGGAAATGTTTTTGATATGCTCCAGGGATTTTTCTTAGCACCACATGTCGTCAGCCAAGCGGTTCAAGGAGCGATTTTTTCTGCTGCACTATTAGCAGAACATCAATTGGATTCGACCCCTAAATGGAATCAGCCGCGGACAGATTTGATTCAATTGATTGACTTTCAAGATCGAGAAAAAATGATTCAGTTTTGTCAGGCGATTCAAAAATATTCCCCAATTGATGCCTATGTCGCACCGATACCTTCTTATATGGCAGGATATGAAGATGATATTATTATGGCGGCGGGAACATTTATCCAAGGTGCAAGTATCGAATTGAGTGCAGATGGCCCATTGAGAGAACCATATTCATTGTACCTTCAAGGTGGATTGACTTTTGAACATGTAAAGGTTGCTGTGACAAATGCAGTGAATGAAGTTTATTATTAAGTATAAAAATCTCGGAATCTTTTGATTCTGAGATTTTTTTGCGTTGTTCAACAACAGATTTCGTTAAAAAAATAGTGGATTTACATGCTTTTTAGCAAAAAACGAATATTCATAAAATCTATGTAAGAAAATGTGACATTAACACTTGACGATTGGTCTATCGGGTGGTATCCTTTTTTCAACATCAAAAAACAAGGAGGAGCTGTTATGCGGGAAAAAGAATTGCGTCGTTCACTTGCCGTTTTTCCAATTGGTACGGTTATGAAATTAACAGATTTGACTGCAAGACAGATTCGGTACTATGAGGAGCAAGAATTGATCCACCCGGAACGAAGTGAGGGTAACCGTAGGATGTATTCTCTAAACGACATTGATGTGTTATTAGAAATCAAAGATTATTTATCCGATGGACTTAATATGGCAGGAATCAAACGGGTCTATCAAATGCGCCAAGAAGAAGTTAAAGCTGCCAAAGAAAAACCGCCATTGACTGATAAAGATGTTCGCCGTATTTTTTATGACGAGATGTTGACGCAAGGTGGTCTACAACAACAAAATCCATATCAATCACAAGGGCCGAAACTGTAGTGATTGTGGAATTTAAAAAATGAAGTGCGAGGAAGGGATTAGATATTATGCCGAAAAGAGATCTAAGTAAAGAGGATATTAAACGAATTGTTGAGGAAGAGAACGTCCGCTTTTTACGCCTGATGTTTACAGATATTTTAGGGACTATCAAAAACGTTGAAGTACCAGTTAGCCAAATGGAGAAAGTATTAGATGATAAAATGATGTTCGACGGATCATCAATTGAAGGGTTCGTTCGTATCGAAGAAAGTGATATGTACTTATACCCAGATCTATCTACTTGGATGATCTTTCCTTGGGAGAACGATCATGGAAAAGTCGGCCGTTTGATTTGTGATATTTATGGACCAGATGGCAAGCCATTCGCAGGTGATCCTCGTGGAAATCTAAAACGTGTATTAAAAG
Source organism: Enterococcus dongliensis (assembly GCF_031927985.1). NCBI lineage: Bacteria > Bacillati > Bacillota > Bacilli > Lactobacillales > Enterococcaceae > Enterococcus > Enterococcus dongliensis. The sequence goes on along the minus strand of NZ_JARPZC010000011.1, from coordinate 52,156 downwards.
GCATGGACGAATTTGGCTTCACTTCATTTAATTTAGGACCAGAACCAGAATTTTTCTTATTTAAATTAGATGAAAATGGTGATCCAACATTGGATCTAAATGACAAAGGCGGCTACTTTGATTTTGCACCAACAGACTTAGGTGAAAATTGCCGACGCGATATCGTCTTAGAGCTTGAAAGTCTAGGATTCGAAGTAGAAGCTTCACACCATGAAGTCGCTCCAGGACAACACGAGATTGATTTCAAATATGCAGATGTAATTGAAGCTTGTGACAACATTCAAACATTTAAGCTAGTCGTTAAGACAATTGCACGCAAACACGGTCTGCATGCGACCTTTATGCCAAAACCACTTTACGGTATCAACGGCTCAGGAATGCACTGCAACATGTCATTATTTAATGAAGATGGTAATGTCTTCTACGATGAAGATGGTCCAATGCAATTGAGTAAAACAGCGTATCAATTCTTAGCTGGTCTTTTAAAACACGCACGTGCATACACGGCAGTATGTAATCCAATCGTAAACTCTTACAAACGTTTAGTCCCAGGTTTTGAAGCACCAGTTTATGTAGCTTGGAGTGGACATAACCGTTCACCATTGATTCGTGTCCCTGAATCACGCGGATTATCAACACGTTTAGAATTACGTTCAGTTGATCCAGCGGCTAATCCATATTTGACAATGGCTGTATTATTAGAAGCAGGTTTAGACGGGATCCGAAATGAATTGACACCACCAACAGCAGTCGATCGAAATATCTATGTGATGACCGAAGAAGAACGCAAAGCAGCAGAAATCTATGATTTACCTTCTACGATTCATAATGCAATCAAAGAACTACGTGAAGACCAAACGATGGTCGATGCACTCGGTGATCATATTTATACAAATTTTAATGAAGCCAAACGAATGGAATGGGCAGCTTTCCGTCAAACTGTTTCAGAGTGGGAACGTGAACAATATTTAGAACTTTACTAAAATTTCTTTCAAAAACGCTTCGAGCTAGCGCTCGAGGCGTTTTGTTTGTTGTATTTTAAAATAAAACAGCTTGCTCTCAGAATAATCTGTAACCTTTATGGAATCTTTTACTAATTAATCAAGTATGAAACATATTAAAATAAAGGTGAGGATTTTGAAAAGCCATTTATTATTAGTAAAAGCATGTTATAATAATTCGGAAGATTTTCTAATGCCAAAAAATTGGCCACTTACAAAATTTGTAAGTTTTGTCTTCTTCTAGTAAAATGTAATTGTTGGTAATTCCAAGGAGAGGTGTGAGAAAATGGGATACACAGATGAAACAGTCCGTTTTGATTTTGATGATAATCGTAAGAAAGAGATCAGTGAAACATTGACGATTGTCTACAACGCTTTAGCTGAAAAAGGCTACAACCCGATTAACCAAATCGTCGGCTATTTATTATCAGGCGATCCTGCGTATATTCCTCGTTATCAAGATGCCAGAAACTTGATTCGCCGTCATGAGCGCGATGAAGTGATGGAAGTTTTAGTGAAATATTACTTGAAAGATCACGGTATAGATATTCGATGAGAGTAATGGGACTAGATGTCGGCTCGAAAACTGTCGGAATCGCGGTAAGTGATCCATTTGGCTGGACGGCTCAAGGAGTCGAGATCATCCGAATTGACGAAGCAAAAGGTGAATTTGGTTTTGAGCGCTTGGGCGAGCTGATTAAGGAATACAAAGTCACTAAATTTGTGGTAGGACTCCCCAAAAATATGAATAACTCAATTGGTCCAAGAGCCGAAGCATCTTTGGCCTATGGTGAAAAAATCCAAGAACTCTATGATTTACCAGTTGAATTTCAAGATGAGCGATTAACAACAGTTCAAGCAGAACGGATGTTAGTCGAACAAGCGGACGTATCACGTTCGAAAAGAAAGAAAGTTATCGATAAGCTTGCAGCAGTCATGATTTTACAGAACTATCTTGACCGTGCTGGCAACAAAATTTAGAAAAGAGGAATGAAGATGGCCCACGAACACACACACGATCATGAGCATGATCACGAACATGAAGTAATTACTTTAGTAGATGATGAAGGAAATGAAACACTTTACGAGATTCTTCTAACTATTGATGGTCAAGAAGAATTCAATCGCAACTATGTTCTCCTTTATCCAGCAGGTGCTCCTGAAGATGAAGATGTTGAATTACAAGCCTACGCATATGTTGAAAATGAAGATGGCAGCGAAGGCGAATTACAACAAATTGAAACCGATGCTGAGTGGGACATGATTGAAGAAGTCTTCAATACATTCATGACTGAAGAAGAAGAATAAGCTAAAAATGTATGAGAAATCCTGATATGATGGGGTTTCTCTTTTTTTGACCAAAGTAATTGGAAGTTTAGATGCGCGACAAGCTTTTCTATTGTCTTGTCATAGATTTTTTTGTTGAAGAGTTAATAAAAAGAGAATCTTTTAAGTTGTTAAGGATAGTCCGGCGTTAGTTTGTAGCTTATGGAAAAGGGTGCTAAACAAATTAGTTGTCACTATTTAATGGAAAGCGTAACATTAATTTTGTAAACGTTATCAATTAAAAGGTGGGATTTTAGATGGAGAGAATTTACCAAGCAAGTACCGCTGAAGGCGCGATTGATTTTATTAATATGAAGGATTTAGAAGTAGCTGCGAAGGAGATTATACCTGAGGGTGGTTACGGGTATATTAGCAGTGGGGCGGGAGATGTTTTTACTTACCAAGAAAATGAACGCTCATTTAATCATAAGTTGATTATCCCGCATGTTTTGCGAGATGTTGAATTGCCTGATACAACAACAAAATTTTCCGGAGAAAAATTGACAGCACCGATTATTATGGCACCTGTGGCAGCCCATGGATTGGCAAATGTTGCTGCTGAAAAGGCCTCTGCCAAAGGAGTCGCACAATTTGGAACGATTTATACGGCTAGTTCCTATGCTTCTTGTACTTTAGAAGATATACGGGAAGCTGGCGGGCTAAAAGCACCGCAATGGTTCCAATTTTATATGAGTAAAGATGATGGAATCAACCGTGACATTCTAGATCTGGCAAAACGTAATGGATCAAAGGCAATCGTACTGACTGCAGATGCGACAGTTGGCGGGAATCGTGAAACAGATCGTCGTAACGGATTCACTTTTCCTTTAGCAATGCCGATTGTTCAAGCTTATCAATCTGGAATTGGTCAAACGATGGATGCAGTCTACGGTTCTTCAAAACAAAAATTAAGTCCAAAAGATGTTGAATTTATCGCAAATTATTCAGATCTCCCCGTTTATGTCAAAGGGGTTCAATCAGAAGAAGATGTGGAACGCTCACTTGATTCGGGAGCTTCGGGTATTTGGGTGTCTAACCACGGTGGCCGACAACTTGATGGCGGCCCAGCTGCGTTTGATTCATTACAATATGTGGCAGAAGCTGTGGCTGGAAGAGCACCGATTGTTTTTGATAGCGGTGTTCGTCGAGGACAACATGTTTTTAAAGCATTGGCTTCAGGAGCGGATCTAGTAGCGATTGGACGGCCAGTTATTTATGGGTTAGCGTTAGGCGGAAGTACTGGTGTGCAACAAGTTTTTGATTTCTTTAAAAAAGAATTGGAAATGGTGATGCAACTAGCGGGGACACAAACAGTAGCAGATATTAAAACGACTACGCTAAGAGAGAACCGGTATTTATAATATTTGACTTTACTATTTTTTTTAAGCATGGTATCTTTTTATTAGAATTATATGTTGAGGAGGAAAAGTAATGACAGCATCGATGAAATTGCGGAACGAACTTTTGAATGGCTAATTAAATATCAATTCAAAAGTCTAGGTGTAGCAATTTCAAGGGATGAGTGTATACTTTTCAAAAATGAAATGTAAGGCATAGTGCTAGACTATGCCTTTTTCTGTACGCTTTTTTCTCTTTCCTAGCAAGAAGGGGAATAGAATAAAATGGAAAATCTATCGATAAAATTAACAAATATCCAGCATAGTTTCGGTACAAAAGAACTCTTTTCAATCGATGCACTATCTGTTTATCAGGGGGATCGTATCGGAATTATCGGTTCTAATGGACAGGGAAAATCAACTTTATTAAAAATGATTCATGGGGAGTTGACACCTGATAGCGGCTCTATCCAAAAAGAAAATGACTTTCATTTCTTTCAGCAAATCAGTGAAGTAGATGAAGAAATAAATTATGAAAACATTGACTGGGAATTAATGGGCCGTTTTTTTGTTCCTAAAAATCAAGTAAACACATTAAGCGGCGGCGAGAAAACTAAGTATCGCTTAACTCAAGTATTGTCCGGCTATGAAGCGGGTTTATTATTAGACGAACCGACAACGCATCTTGATCAAAAGGGAATCCAGACATTGATCGAAGAATTACGCTATTATTATGGTACACTCCTTTTTGTCAGTCATGATCGTACTTTTTTAAATCAATTAGCTACTAAAATTTGGGAAGTAGAAGCCGGAAAAGTAAAAGAGTACAGTGGAAATTATGATGAGTATTGTAAACAAAAAGAATTGGAGAAACTTGAAAATAATCGAGCGGCAGAACAATTTGTGAAGGAAAAAACTCGTTTAGAATCGGCGATTGCCAAAAAGAAAGCACAAGCTGAAAAAAGTAAACAGGTGTCAATAAAGAAAAAGCAGCAGCACATCCGCCCTGATCGGCTATCATCGTCTAAACAAAAAGATACTGTTCAGAAAAATATCCAAAAAACAGCTAAGGCGATGGAAAGTCGTTTGCTGCAACTTGAGGAAAAGAAAACACTGGGCATTCAGCGGGCAATTACTTTTCCGCCTTCTAAAACGCTGGAACTGCATAATAAATTTCCTATTCGAGGAGCGGATTTTCATTTAGAGAAAGGCGGAAAATGTTTATTTGATCATTGTGATTTTCAATTTGGTGTCGGAAAATGTATTGCGATCACTGGTAAAAATGGTGCTGGAAAAACGTCTCTTTTGAACAGCATTTTAACTGATGAAGCAGGGATTATTTTATCTCCTAAGGTTGTTTTTGCTACGTACCACCAAATGGCTTATAAAATAACTGGAACGCAGACGGTTTTAACATATCTATTGCAACAAACAGAGTATAAAGAACCATTAATTCGTAGTATTTTGCATAATTTGGGCTTCTCACAATTGGAGATGACAAAACCTATTGACAGATTAAGCGGAGGTGAAGCAACGCGAGTACAGATTGCTTTGCTGTTTACGCGCCCTTCAAATGTCTTAATCCTTGATGAACCAACAAATTTTATTGATCTTAAAACGGTTGAGGCACTGGAGCAGTTGATTATCTCGTATCAGGGAACAGTGATTGTTACCTCACATGATCGCTATTTTGTTGAACGAGTAGCAGATGAAATATACACAATAGAAAATCTTCGGCTGCAACAGAGATGAAAGAGGATCGAAAAATGACGAATCAAAGGATTAACGACTATTTCTCTTTTTTGCCTTCTTTTTGTTAGAATTTGGAAATAAAAAAATACTTTGCAAACTATCGTTATTGAATAATTGTATTATTACACACAGATATTGACTATATCTGTATTAAGAGCTGTTTTTCATAAGCAAGTTTCTATAATCATTCGTTTTTTATATGGTATAACTGAACCATAATTTAGAAATTTTAACAAATGAAAAAAGAATGGAGACGATGGTGTTGAAAAAATGGTTGATAGGGTTGGCGCTTGTAACAGCAGGAGTAGTTTTGACCGCTTGTGGGAACAAGCAAACTAATGCAGATGATAGTTGGGAAAAAGTTAAAGATAAACAAGAATTGACAGTAGTCACTTCGGGTACACTCTTTCCGTCTTCTTATTATGACGATGAAAATAAATTAGTTGGTTATGATGTGGATGTAGCAAAGGCAGTCGCAAAAAAATTGGATTTGAAAATCAAATTTAAAGAATACAATGTTGACGGTCAAGTAACCGCAGTTAATCGAGGAGAGGCTGATTTTGCCGCAAATGATTTTGGTTTGTCGAAAGAACGCAGTAAAAAGTTCGCTCTTTCTTCACCAATCAAGCATTCTTTTGATAGTATGATTGTAAGAAAAAGCGACAATTCTGGGATACATGCAATGAAAGATCTTAAAGGCAAAAAAGCTGCGGGAGAACCGAATACTAGTTACATGAAGATTGCAGAAAAATATGGTGCAAAAGCAGTAACGTATGATAATGCAACAAATGATCAATACTTAACAGACGTGGCAAATGGTCGTACAGATGTCATCTTAAACGACTACTACTTACAAAAAATGTCTGTAGCAGCATTGCCAGATATTCCTGTCAAGATTTTAGAAGATGTCTATTTTAACGCGAATTTTACAGGCTTTTTGTTTGATAAAAAAAATCAAGCGTTAAAAGAGAAGGTCAATCAAGCTTTGGCGAGTTTGAAAAAAGATGGAACATTGAAAAAACTATCTGAACAATATTTTGGAACCGATGTTTCCGTGAAACCGAAACAAGAAATAACTGAGAAAGTTTCGGCAGAGTAATGTATCTTCCGACAATCGACTTAGCTTTGATGGTGGATTCTATCCCATTTCTTTTGAGTGGATTAGGATATACTTTGGGGATTAGTTTAACAGCCTTTGTTTTTGGCAATATACTAGGGGTCTTATTGACGGTGTTAGGATTTGTCCCTTTGCGAGCGGTCAAACTTTTTGTCCGTTTGTACCTCTCTTTTTTGCGCGGGACCCCCGCGTTGGTCTTGTTGTTTTTGTTATACTTTGGTCTGCCATATCAGTTAAACGCTGTCGTTGCAGCAATCATCTGTTTTAGTTTGACCAGTAGTGCTTTTATCGGTGAGATTTATCGCGGCTCGATCGCAGGAGTCAATGCCGGTCAATGGGATGCTGCGTATGCTTTGGGCAATCGTTTTTTTCCAACAATGCGCTATATCATTTTACCGCAAGCTGTCCGTATCTCGATTCCGGCATTGAGTAATGTGGCAATGGATCTTCTCAAAGGAACATCTTTGGCGGCTATGATTACCGTACCAGATATATTTCAAAAAGCTAAAATCATTGGGGGACGAACCTTCGATTATTTATCGATGTATATTTTAGTAGCATTGATTTATTGGTTGCTTTGTATCGGGATTGGGCGACTACAACATCAGTTAGAACGCTATTTTCAACAAAAATACAGGTAGCAAAACAAGAACCCAGAATATATCTTGGGTTCTTGTTTTTTATAACTTCTAAAGAACAAATGATTTATCCGCGTTCTTAGTTTTGATCCGTTTTTCTTGATTTCTAACTAACTTCAGTAGAATATAGAGCTAACATGCGTATAGGAATCATAACAGAATGGAAGTGAAAGCGATGGAACATTTAGCACCTGCAAAGTTTAGGATTAAGGATCACGTGCAATTCAAAATTGCTGATGATCTTTTAACAGGCGTGATCGAGCTGACAGATTTTGCTCATTTTTCTAGTAAACGATGCCATTCTTACAGTATTTTTGTGGAAGAACGCGGCTGTTCTTTTTTACATGTTCCAGAGTTTGATATTTTGAAAAAAATCGAATAATACAACGACTAAACCAAAGAAAGAATTCGAATGACTCCCTGTGCTTTTTTAGTGGTTAAGACATAATTTTGACTGATTGAGTTTTTTACTAATAATACAATGATGAAACAAAATATATGAGGTGTTGAAAATGAAAGATGGTCTATACTGGGCAGAAAAATTACGTAATAAAAAAATTAGTTTTCAAGAACTATTAGGGATTTTTGAAGAAAATGCCCGCCAGAAAAATCCAGAATTAAATGCTTTTGTAACCTTGATGGATCATGAGGCGCTGACAGAATACCAAAAACAAGAAACTATTGCCAATCGTCCTTTTGCTGGACTGCCAATCCCGTTAAAAATGTTAGGTCAAGACAAGAAAGGCTGGTTGAGTACATCAGGATCAAAATTATTTTTAGAACAGCGGGCTGATCAAAACAGCAACTTTACCAATCAGCTATTAACAAATGGCTTGGTGCCTTTTGCCCAGACGAATGCTCCAGAATTTGGCTTTAAAAATATTACAGATGCACAAATTTATGGACCGGCTAAAAATCCATGGAACCTTGCCTATTATTCAGGAGGATCAAGCGGTGGTGCAGCCAGTGCAGTTGCGGCAGGGATTGTACCGATTGCTGGGGCGAGTGATGGAGGAGGATCAATTCGAATTCCCGCTAGTTTTTGCGGATTGATTGGGTTAAAACCAACACGTGGCGTGATGCCGGTAGGGCCTGGAAGTTGGCGCGGCTGGCAAGGAGCTTCAATCGATTTTGCTTTGACCGTCTCCATGCGTGATACAGAAAAATTATTTTATGGGATGCGTAAAATTGCTAGTGCAGCACCGTATCAAGCACCTGAAAAAGCTTGGCATCATACGCACTCTGCTCAGCAAAAACCATTAAAAATAGCGGTTATTATTGATTCACCTATTAATTCCACTGTTTCGTCTGAAGCAATCAAAGCAGTAGAAAAGGCCTATGATTTTTTGTTAGCACAAGGTCACCAAGTCGAATTGATTTCTTATCCCGTTGATGGAAATGAACTGATGGCCAGTTATTACTTGATGAATGGTGCTGAAACCGCTGCGATGTTCACTAAAATCGAACAAGGATTGAAACGATTAGTTGGGAAAGATGACATGGAATTGATGTCATGGGGAATTTATCAGTATGGGAAAAAAATTCCCGCTAGTCATTATATCGATGCGTTAAATCTTTGGGATCAAGCAGCTGTCAAAATGGAAGAACTGCTTACGACATATGATCTATTATTGACGCCAACAACAGCTACCTCTGCACCTAAGATCGGAGAGGACTTGCAAAGCGACGATATTCGCCTAAGTTTAGAAAATGCTGCCAATTTATCAGAAAATGATTTGCAGCAGTTGATTGAGCAAATGTTTGCACAGAGTCTGCAAATGACCCCTTATACACAACTAGCCAATCTAACAGGGCAACCAGCAATCAGCTTACCGACCCATTTAACACAAAAGGGTTTGCCATTAGGGATTCAATTTACTGCTGCGCGTGGTCGTGAAGATTTACTTTTACAAATTGGCCAATTATTTGAGACAGCTTATGGTTTTCAATTGCCAGCATATTATCGTTCAAAATAAACAATCATTTTATCGAACCATCAAATTGGACTATCCATTTTGGTGGTTCTTTTGGTACACTAATAAAGAAATGAAAACGCTTCGACAAAGGAGACAAGAAAATGATTTTATTGAAGGCAAAAAATGTGATTACTGGTGATGGTAAAACGGTCATTGAAAACGGCGGTGTCGTTTATGCAGAAGACACGATTTTAGCAGTAGGCAAAGCAGCAGAGTTAGAAGAAAAATTTCCCCAAGCGCAGATTCGTGATTATGGAGAAGCTTCAATCTTACCAGGATTGATGGATGCACATATTCATCTGGGGTATTACTGGACACAACCAGACTTACATCATTATAACGATTTTATGATTGCTTATTATGCACAAAAACAAGCAGAGACTTGTTTGGCAAAAGGTGTCACGACAATCCGCGATTGTTGCGGTCCGCAGTTTTTACTAGAGACATTGCGTTTGGCTGCTGAAAAAGGCTTTGTTAAAGCACCAAGAATTTTGCATACAGATCGTGGAATCTGTATTACTGGCGGACACGGACATGAAGATGGCATTGAAGAAGTAGATGGGGTAGAAAATATCCGCCACACAATCCGGCGTCAAAAAAAGGATGGCGCAGATTGGATCAAAATGCTAACAACAAATCGTGATGATATTTGTGAATTCACGCAAGAAGAACTAAATGCGGGTGTAGCAGAAGCACACCGGTTGGGAATGAAATGTGTGGTCCATTCAGGCACGCAGCCAGGAATACAAATGTGTATCGAGGCAGGATTTGATACGATTGAACATGGAAATTTCTTAACAGTGGAACAGGCTAAACAAATGGTGAAAAATCAGCAGTCGTGGACACCGACAATGTTTGCTTATCACTTTTTAGCAGAATACAATCAAAAAGTTCAAGAGGTTGGAATCGATCATTCCAATCAATCGACTGAGACCTATTCCCATCATTTAGATTTCTTTGAAAGTTCCGTACAAGCATATGGAGAAAACTTCAAAGCGATTTATGATGAAGGTGTTACGATTCTTGCAGGAACAGATATGGTCATGTTAGAGGCGCCTAGCGTACCGATTGTAGAAGAGCTGGAGTTGATGGTGAACTATGGGTTGACACCTGTCGAAGCGATTCAGACAGCAACGCAAAATCCTGCCAAAGTCTTCGAACTAGCAGAAGTTACTGGTGAGTTAAAAAGAGGTCTGCAAGCAGATATCGTAGTTGTAGATGGGGATGTAGCAAAAAATATTCAAGATTTAAGAAATGTTCGTCAAGTTTTCTTAGCAGGGATCGAGGTTTAGAAAAGGTGATGATACTAGTCTTATGATAAGAAAAATATCCGAATTATAGATGTATTGCTCCTGTGGTCTAGCAATTTTATGATAAACGATTGCTTTACATCGATAGTTCGGATATTTCATTTTGAATCATACTTTGGGTTAAATCAGTTTTTTCGCCTTTTCTGTATTTGCAAAGTGTAATTTAGCATATTTATTTAGTAAGGCGATCCCGCCTTGACGTAATAATTTCGCAGCTAACTCGTCAGAAGATCTGCCCGCTCCAGATGGAACCTTCGTTCCTAATTCTAAAGAGGCTTTATCGAGTTCTTCTAAAAAACTTGCACGACTGATAATCGAAGCCGCTGCAACGGAAAGATGATATTGTTCGCCTTTAGTGACGAAATAAATTTTTTGTTCTACACGTTGGGCTTCTTGTTTCACATATTTCAGATAATTTGCTTCTGAAGTAAATTGATCAATCAAGATTGCATCAGGTTTTGTTGGGCTAATTTGTTCCAGCAAAAGACGAATCGCTTGATTATGCAGAGCGACTTTCATCCGGACCGCATTGTATTGAGGCTGGATTGCATTGTATTTTTCTGGATTGACGACTAAAAGTTTAAATGGGATTAATTCTTTGATTTTCACTGCCATTGCGCGAATCTGACTGTCAGTCAACATTTTTGAGTCTTTGACACCGAGTTGTCGCAAGTCAGCAAGATGCTCTTTATCCGCATAGGCTGCACAAACACATAAAGGGCCAAAATAGCTTCCGTTGCCTACTTCATCACTGCCAAGAACAGCCAAAGAAGCAAAGTTTTTTGGTAACGTACTGCTTTTTTTCGCAGTTGTAGGATCAGTTTTTCCCCACCGAGCCGCTTCTTGTTCGGCATTATTTCCTTGGAACAACACTTTACCGGAAGTATAGGCAGTAATATTGACGCCGTTTTTTTTCGCAGAAAATTCACTATAAGGGACGTTTTTGTTTAATAAATAGTCAGAGTAGTAATTTTTTAGTTTTTGGATGTCAGTTTTTGATAATTTTAAAACAGCAGAACTCATATTTTTTCTCTTTTCTTTAAGTTAATTCGCTTTTAATTGATGAAAGTTGTACATATCAAAGATTTTAGCATATAATATATTAGTGTTTTTGTTACCGAAATATTAAAAAATCGTTTTAGGAAGGTTGATCGATATGGCGCAAAATCGCTATAAGGCAATCGTTGCCGGTCAGACTTATACTATCATTGGACAAGAATCCAAGCAACATATGGATATGGTGACCGCATTGGTCAATGAACAGTTAGAAGAAATTCTATCGCTGTCTCCAGAGATCACGCCAGAAAAAGCCGCGATGTTACTGGCGATCAACGCAATCTCAGATCAGTTGAAAAAGCAAGAGGCCTTAATAAAATTAGAAAAACAGCAACTTACACTTGATGGGCAGGCAGCCCATAATTTGGAATTAGAAAATCGTATAAAAAAGATCGAAGCCATTGAAGCCGAAGCAAAGGAAATCATGCGGAAAAATGGAAAAGAAGATGTTCCAATCCGAGATCACGTGGAAGCGCAGCAGATCGTTAATGAGAATCGAAAGCGTGAGATTCAAAAAAGAGCGGCAAATAAATAAGTGAGGGATATTATGTTAACATTGATAATTTTATTTGCATTACTGCTATCTTTTTACGTTGGTTATCGCCGAGGCGTTGCCTACCAGCTAGTGTTTTCTATCGGGTATTTACTCTCGTTTATCGTTGCAAGAATATTTTATCAGGGATTGGGGTCCCATTTAGATTTATTTGTACCTTATCCATCCGTTACTGATGAATCTAAAATGGTCTATTATTCTGTTGAACAAGCGTTCAATCTAGATAAATCCTTTTATGCGGGTGTCGCGTTTGTGATGATTTTAGTTGCTGGTTGGCTAGTGACTCATCTGATTGCGATTTTTTTCAAAAATCTGCTCTTTAAAGTTGCTATTCCGCAATATGATGGATTAGTCGCTGGGATTTTACAGGTGATTATTTGTTACGTGGCTATTTTTCTGCTTTTGAAACTTGTTAGTTTCGTACCGATGGCTTTGGTTCAAAACCAGTTAGCAGGTAGCAGATTGGCTCGTTTCATCATTGAGCACTCACTGTTTTTGAGTTCGCAGTTTGATAATCTATGGGTCACAAAAATTATTGGATAAAGTAAAAAACCGGGACGCTGTTTGACAGGTTTCGGTTTATTTATGTATAGAAGGTGAAAAAATGAATGAACGAATCTTAAACACATTAGAGTTTGAACAAGTTAAGAAAATGATTCAGCAGTTTTTAACGACTGAACAAGGAGAAGAAGAAATCCATCAATTGGTACCTTCTAGTGAAGAAGCGATTGTTCAATCATGGATAGACGAGACGGAAGACGGAATGAAAGTGCAACGTTTGCGTGGCGGACTCCCCATTCCTAAATTGACTAATATCAAACCACATATGAAACGGATCGAAATCGGAGCGAATTTGAATGGTTTAGAATTAGCTGAAGTATCACGGGTTCTTTCGACGACGAGCGAATTGGTTCGTTTTATTGATGATTTAAAAGACAGTGAGTTGGAATTTCTCCGCCTGTATTTTTGGGAAGAACAATTGACAACATTGCCTGAATTAAGTGGGAAACTACGTCGCTCGGTAGAAGAAGATGGTCGTGTGCGAGATGATGCTTCTACAGAATTACGAACGATTCGCAGCCAAATTCGGCGCAGTGAACAAACAATTCGTGAGCAATTAGATGGGTTGATTCGTGGAAAAAATGCCAAATATTTAAGCGATAGTTTGATCACCATGAGAAATGATCGCTATGTCATTCCAGTTAAGCAAGAATATCGCGGGATTTTTGGTGGAGTAGTCCACGATCAGAGTGCTTCTGGCCAAACCTTGTTTATGGAACCGAAACAAATCGTGGAATTAAACAATCGCCTGCGTCAACAACAGATTGCTGAGCGAACTGAAATTGAACGGATTTTAGCTGAATTATCCGCTGAATTAGTAGCACCACGAAAAGATATTTTACACAATGCCTATGTTTTAGGCCGCTTTGATTTAATGAATGCAAAGGCCCGTTTTGCTAAGACATTAAAAGCCGTGGTACCACAGATCAACCAAGAAAATCATGTCTTTTTCAAACAAGCACGTCATCCATTATTGGACCAGGAGAAAGCAGTAGCAAATGATTTGATGATTGGGCAAGATTTTCAAGCAGTCGTCGTCACTGGGCCAAATACTGGTGGGAAGACCATCTCGTTAAAAACGTTAGGTTTATTGCAACTGATGGGACAAGCAGGATTTCCTTTACCGGTGGCAGAAGAAAGTGAGATGGGCATTTTTAAAGAGGTCTTTGCAGATATCGGCGATGAACAATCGATCGAACAAAGTTTATCGACGTTCTCCTCACATATGACGAACATCGTATCAATCTTAGATAAAATCGATGAACGAAGTTTGGTATTATTTGATGAACTCGGTGCCGGAACTGATCCGCAAGAAGGTGCGGCTTTAGCGATAGCAATCTTAGATGCAGTAGGTGCAAAATCAGCTTATGTCATGGCGACGACGCATTATCCGGAATTGAAAATCTATGGGTACAATCGTTCAAATACAATCAATGCTAGTATGGAATTTGATGTAGATACACTAAGTCCAACCTATCGTCTATTGATTGGTGTTCCTGGACGCAGTAATGCTTTTGAGATATCTCGTCGACTCGGATTGGATCCGCTAGTGATTGAAAGTGCAAAGCAGATCATCGATGAAGAAAGCCAAGACTTAAATGAAATGATTGCAGATTTAGAAAATCAGCGAAAAGCAACTGAGACAGAATACTTAGAAATCCGTCATTATGTAGATGAATCAGAAAAAGTATACCGTGATTTAAAAAATGCGTATTCTTATTTCTTTGACGAACGAGAACAAGAAATGGAGAAAGCACGTAAAAAAGCCAATACGATTGTTAATGATGCGCAAGAAAAGGCTGAAAAAATCATCAAAGAGATTCGTCAAATGCAACTGACAGGTCAAGGAAATGTGAAAGAACATCAATTGATCGATGCAAAAACTCAATTGGCAGATTTGAAACAAGACGAACAATTAAAGAAAAATAAAATTTTGCAAAAAGCAAAAGCAAAAAAACAATTCAAGCCAAATGATGAAGTCATCGTAGAAACTTATGGTCAAAGAGGAACATTGATCCAAAAAGTCGGCGATGGTGAATGGCAAGTTCAACTGGGAATTTTAAAAATGACGGTTTCAGAAGAGGATATGACCTTGACGACACCAGTAGAAGAGCCAAAACAACGCGTAGTCACTGGTGTCCAACGAGGAGCCAGCGCACGAGTAAAACCCGAATTAGATTTGCGAGGAAAACGTTATGAAGAAGCACTTGCTGAAGTAGATCAATATATCGATGCGGCTTTATTGGCGAATTTTGCGCAAGTACGGATTATCCATGGTAAAGGAACAGGCGCCTTACGCAAAGGAATCACGGAATATCTAAAAAATAATCGTAATGTCAAAAGCTTTGAATTTGCTCCAGCAAATCAGGGTGGAAGCGGAGCAACCGTAGTAACATTTAAATAGTTTACAAGTGTAAGCAGAAGAGTAGCGCAGAAAAAGCGTGCATGCTATACTAGTTTCATCAAGAGAACAGATACTTGTTTACAAAGTATCTAAATCAATATAGGAGGAATCTCAATGTCACAAGTAGTTACCGATAAAACATTTAAAGAAGAAACAGATAACGGACTTGTTTTAATCGATTTTTGGGCAACATGGTGTGGTCCATGTCGGATGCAAGCACCGATTTTAGAACAATTGTCTGAGGAATATGATGAAGATGAATTCAGAGTTGTAAAAATGGATGTAGATGAAAATCCAGAAACACCAGCATCATTTGGAATCATGAGCATCCCAACACTTGTTTTGAAAAAAGATGGACAAGTGGTAGATAAGGTGATTGGTGTTCACACGAAAGATCAATTAAAAGAGCTTATTCAAGCTCATATGTAAGAAGATCGAGCTGGACTTTATGTCCAGCTTTTTTGTCAGATAAATATTTTTTGTAAAACAAACCGCTAGCTTCAGGTGAATGTTTCTATTTAAGCAAACGATCAATAATCAAAATAGCAAACGTGCTAGTGGTGAAGGGAAGCAACCTATGAATGAACGTATCAAAAATAAATTAGCGCTCTTACCTGATCAACCGGGCTGTTATTTGATGAAAGACAAAAATGGCACGATTATTTATGTTGGAAAAGCGAAGATCCTAAAAAATAGAGTCCGCTCTTATTTCACAGGCAGCCACAATACAAAAACAGAACGGTTAGTCAGTGAAATTGTGGATTTTGAATATATCGTCACAGAATCCAATATCGAAGCTTTGCTACTTGAGATCAATTTGATTAAAAAAAATGATCCTAAGTACAATATCATGTTGAAAGATGATAAGACGTATCCTTTTTTAAAAATTACTAATGAGAAATACCCACGTTTGATGATTACGCGGAAAGTCTTAAAGGACAAGGCTCATTATTTTGGTCCGTATCCAGATGTGAATGCGGCTAATGAAACGAAAAAATTATTGGATCGATTGTTTCCGCTGCGCAAGTGCAAGCCATCGCAAAAGACTCCGTGTCTTTACTACCATCTTGGTCAATGTCTTTGCCCATATGCCTTTCATGTCGATCCACAAGTTTATAAGGATATGGTAGAAGAAATCAAACAATTTCTAACTGGCGGTCATACAGAAATTCAAGAGCAGCTGCAAGAAAAAATGAATCAGGCAGCTGCCGATATGGAATTTGAAAAAGCTGCTGAATATCGAGATCAAATCAAAGCAATCGAGACAGTCATGACAAAACAAAAAATGACCACGACAGATTTGATTGATCGTGATATTTTTGGTTATGCGACAGATAAAGGATGGATGTGTGTCCAAGTCTTTTTTGTTCGGCAAGGAAAATTGATTGAACGAGACGTTTCGATGTTCCCATTTTATAATGCTGCGGAAGAAGATTTCTTAACATATATTGGTCAATTCTATCAAGAAAATGAACATTTTATTCCTAAAGAGGTCTTGATTCCAGATAACATCGATAAACCAAGTGTTGAAGCCTTGTTAGCGACGAAGGTTTTGCAGCCGCAACGTGGAGAAAAGAAAAAGTTAGTTAAGTTAGCTGGAAAAAATGCTCAAGTTGCATTGAATGAAAAATTTGATTTGATTGGTCGCAGTGAAGCCCGCACGATCGGTGCAGTTGAAAAATTGGGAGATGCAATGAATATACCTGCTCCGATTCGGATTGAAGCTTTTGATAATTCTAACATTATGGGGACAGATCCAGTTTCTGCGATGGTGGTTTTTATTGATGGAAAACCCGCGAAGAAAGAATACCGTAAGTACAAAATCAAAACGGTAAAAGGACCAGATGACTATGCTTCGATGCGGGAAGTCATTTATCGTCGATACTCACGCGTCTTAAAAGAGGGGCTGCCCTTTCCAGATTTAATCGTGATTGATGGAGGAAAAGGACAAGTAGATGTTGCTAAAGACGTTTTAGCCAACCAATTGGGGATTGATATTCCGATTGCCGGTTTGGCTAAAGATGATAAACATAAAACAAGCGAGTTGCTTTTTGGCTCAGGGTTAGACGTAGTACCTTTGGAACGGAACTCGCAAGAATTTTTCTTATTGCAACGAATCCAAGACGAGGTCCATCGTTTTGCGATAACTTTTCATCGCCAATTACGCAGCAAGAATAGTTTTGCTTCGAAGTTAGATCATATCGACGGATTAGGTCCTAAACGCAAGAAATTGCTGTTAAAAGAGTTCAAATCATTGAAAAATATCCAAGCGGCTTCGATTGATGAATTACAAAAAATCGGCTTGCCAAGAGCAGTTGCGGAAAATACCTATAAACAGCTGAAAGAAAAATAAAAATAGCATCCTTTACATAAAAAGTAAAGGATGCTATACTTTTGTCAAATAATGTAAAGTGTACTATACATTAAGAGGGGATCGCATGCAAAATCGAATTCAAAAACTTCGAAAAGAACGTAAAATGACTCAAAGTGATTTAGCACAAGAATTAGAAGTGACTAGACAAACAATCATTTCACTAGAAAGCGGTCGTTACAATGCCTCTTTGATCTTGGCTTATAAAATCGCTCGTTTTTTTAACTTAACGATCGAAGAGGTATTTATTTTTGATGGGGAGGATGAGAAATGAGCAAAGAAGCAACTAAAAGTGATCAGGAGTATCGAAAAAAACTAAAAAGACAGAACCTCATTTATTTAATGATTGTCATTTTTATGTTGGCATGTTCAGGGATTTTATTTGTTGGAACGACTTGGTATGAATTGGCGATCAAAGATCGTGCTGTGGGCTTTTTATTAGGCTTTTTTCTCTCACTCAGTGTCGTATTTATGATCTATATCATAAGAAATCGACGTGCCATGAATGATTCTGAAAAATTGAAAAAACAACGTATTGAGAAAACGGATGAACGCAATTTAGAAATTGCGAGTAAAGCATTACAGATCACCGGCTATGTGATGGCAACCGTACTAGTACTTTTAAGTCTGATCGGCAGTTTTATCTCAAAAAATCTGATGTTCACAGCAAGTAGTTTGTTATACGTATTTTTGACCAGTTATCTGATTTGTTATGTCTATTTTAGAAAAAAATTATAAGGAGTGAGAACATGCTACAAGTAGAACATTTAAGCAAAAGCTTTGGGTCGTATAAAGCGTTAGATGATCTGAATTTCACAATCGAAGACGGAAAAATTTTAGGACTAATCGGACAAAACGGTGCAGGCAAGACCACGACATTTCGATTAATCTTAGACTTTTTAACAAAAGACTCTGGAAATGTTTGGTGGAATGGTCATGAATTATCTGAAAAAGATTATGATCTGATTGGTTATTTACCAGAAGAACGTGGCTTGTATCCCAAAGTCACTATCGAGGATCAATTGCTTTTTTTCTCTTCATTACGAGGAAAAAATAAACAAGAGATCCTGCCAAAAATTGATGAATGGATGGAAAAATTTCAAGTCAAAGGAAAGAAAACGGATAAAGTAAAATCTCTTTCTAAAGGAAATCAGCAAAAAGTCCAACTGATTGCGACACTGATTCATGAACCTAAATTAGTGATTCTAGATGAACCATTCAGCGGCCTAGATCCAGTGAATGCTGAGTTACTAAAAAACGGCATCATTGAATTAAAAAAGAAAGGTTCTTGCGTGATATTTTCTAGTCACAATATGGACAATGTTGAAAAAATCTGTGATCATTTGATTATGTTACGAAATGGCGAAACTGTTTTAAATGGAAAAGTCCATGAAATTCGCGAATCCTTTGGCCGCAGTAAATTATACTTAGAAGCGCCTTTAACTAAAGAAGAATTAAGTGCTTTTCCTGGTGTTCATTCAATCTGGGAAAAAGAAGATGGGAGTTTTGACATCACTTTGGATGATCCTGCCGTGGGACAAGCAATCTTTGCAAAAGCAACTAAAGATGGTTACATCCCAATGTTCAATCAACAACCGCCGACTTTAGAAGAAATCTTCAAATGGAAAGCAGGTGCTGTAAATGAATAAACTAAGTATTATTATCAAAGATGTTTATAAGAAAAATGTAAAATCAGCTGCGTTTGTAATCATGATCTTAGCACCTTTTCTAGTCATGGGGATTTTTTATTTATCGCAACATTTTTTTGGTGATGCAAATGAAATCAATAAGATCGGAATCGTTAGTGATCAGCCAGCAGTAGCAAAACAGTTAGCAGAAACTAAAAACAAAGATTATACGTTCAAAGCTGTAGCAAGTGATAAAACAGCTCAGAAGCAATTAGCAGATAAGAAGATTGATGCATATTTAAAATTGCAATCAAGTGAAGATAAGATTTCTGGCAAATTGTATAGTAGAGCTTCGCTGGGGACATCAACAGAAATGGCTTTGCAACAAATCCTAAGTTCCATGCAAACGACCCTTCGAGCAAGCCACTTAAATTTGACGACTGCCCAAGTTCAAAATGTCATGGAACCAGCTGAATTCAAAGCGACAAAAGTGAGCTTTGAAAATGGTAAGATGACAAGCGCTGAAGGAGATTCCGGGACGCAGTTTGTTTTTAGTTTCTTAACGACAATCGTCATGTTCGTCTTTATAATGAGTTATTCTTCCATCATTGCTCAAGAAATCGCTTCGGAAAAAGGAACACGAATCATGGAAGTGCTTCTTTCAAGCATGAAGGCAAAAACACATTATTACGGCAAATTATTAGGTGTTTTATTGGTGGCATTGACTCAATTATTGATTTATGGGGCCGCGCTAGTTGTGGGGTATCGCCAGTTCAAAGATCTTCCGATGGTCAATGATTTGCTCGCAACAGTTTCACTGAAGACATTGTTTGGCAGCAATGTGCTGATTATTGCTGGGTTCATGTTGGTTGGGATTTTCTTATATGCAGTGCTTTCGGCATTGTGCGGTTCTTTAGTCAGCAAACCGGAAGATACGGCAAAAGCGATTCAACCGGTGATGTATCTTTCGATGATAGGATACATGCTGGGGTTGATCTTAGGAACTTCTGATCCAACAAACATGATCATCAAAGTAACATCTTACATCCCATTTTTGTCTTCTTACAGTATGCCGATACGATTAGCTTCGGGTACAACGACAATAGCTAGCGCTTTTATTTCTTTAGGAATTCTTGTGCTTTTCACCGGTGTGTTAACCATTTTTTCTGCCCAATTATATAAATCAAATGTCTTAGTTTATAGTGAAGGCGGAACACTGAGTGCGTTGAAACAATCCATTGCGATTATGCGAAACAATCGCAAGAAACAAATTAGTTGACCCTTAGATCAAAGTCTCTCACAATGAAATGAGGTTCTCCAAAATTATAATCATGATGAATGAGGAGGAAATTTGATGGATAGAACAAAGCAATTAGCAAACGGGATTCAAATGCCTCGCCTAGGTCTAGGTGTTTGGCGAGTGGAGGAAACGGATGCAACAAATTCTGTTAAGTGGGCAATTGAGAATGGGTACCATTTAATAGATACTGCTGCAGTTTACAAAAATGAAAGAGGCGTTGGTGAAGGAATCCGCCAATCTGGTGCTAAACGAGAGGAATTATTTATCACTACCAAGTTATGGAATGATGATCAAGGATACGACACTACTCACCAAGCCTTTAATGACAGTTTGGCGCGCTTAGGGTTGGATTATGTGGATCTATATTTGATCCATTGGCCGGTGGAAGGCAAATTCAATGATTCTTGGCGAGCAATGGAAGAAATCTATGCAAGCGGCCGCGCTAAAGCTATCGGCGTATCCAATTTCCATCAACATCATATTGAGCAATTAATGACAACTGCAAAAATCAAACCGATGGTAGATCAGATTGAACTTCATCCGACGTTGACACAAGAAGATTTGCGTACGTATCTGGCTGAAGAAGGAATCGCTGTTGAAGCCTGGTCACCATTAGGGCAAGGAAAGATTCTACAAAATCCAACGCTGGTGGAGATTGGTAAAAACCATCAAAAATCGGCTGCACAAGTGATTATTCGTTGGCATTTGCAAAGTGATATTATCGTGATTCCAAAATCAGTCCATGAAGCGCGTATCAAAGAAAACTTTGCTGTATTTGATTTTGAATTAACTGAAGAAGAAATGATGCGGATTAACCATTTAAATATCAATGAACGGCTTGGTGCTGATCCAGATAACTTTAACTTTTAATTTGATGAGAAAAACACATGAAGAATTCGATTTATTCGTTTTCTCATGTGTTTTTTTGTAAAACTGTCAAATAAAACTTTTTTTTGCAAGATAATCCATTTTTAAATAAAAATATGATAAAATAGCAAAAAAATGGGAGGGTTTTGATGGGTAATTATTTAGTGAAAATTAATTCATTGATTTGGGGAGCCCCAATGATTGTTTTGATTTTAGGAATCGGCATCACTTTAACGATTGGTTGTCGTATGATCCAAATTCGCCGCTTGCCGTTAGCACTAAAATATATGATAAAAAATGAAGAGGGCGGACAAGGGGATGTCACGAGTTTTCAAGCATTGTGTACAGCCTTGTCAGCTACGATTGGGACAGGTAATATCGTGGGAGTTGCTACCGCAATCGTTGCAGGAGGACCAGGCGCATTGTTTTGGTTAGAGCTTGCTGGATTGTTGGGAATGGCAACAAAATACGCTGAGGGATTATTAGCTGTTAAATATCGCACATTTGATGATCATGGGAAAGCCTTAGGTGGCCCTTTTTACTACATTGAAAACGGACTTGGTCATAAATGGAAATGGTTAGCGAAAATGTTCGCCTTTTTTGGAGCAGCCGCTGGTTTGATTGGAATTGGTACGATTGCTCAGATCAATGGAATCACTTCAGCTGCTGAGACATTTTTTGATCCTGAAAAATTAAATACTGTGACTCTGTTTGGAAATCAGTATTCTTGGGCAGTAATTATTTCTGGGATCGTTGTTACGATTTTAGTTGCGATCGTGTTAATCGGTGGAGTTCAACGAATTGCACGAGTATCTGAGATCATCGTACCAGTAATGATTGTTATCTATGTTAGTTTATGTTTATTCATGGTTATTATCAATATTACTAAATTACCAGCGGTTATTGTGGAAATCGTTCAAAGTGCTTTTGGCTTACGTGCGGTTTCTGGCGGAGCAATGGGAGCGATGCTGATTGCGATGCAAAAAGGGATTGCTCGTGGAATTTTTTCTAATGAATCTGGATTGGGAAGTGCGCCGATTGCTGCTGCAGCTGCCCAGTCAAAAGAACCTGTACGTCAAGGATTGGTATCGATGACTGGAACATTTATCGATACATTGGTCGTTTGTAATATGACGGGGATGGCAATTATTTTGACAGGTGCTTGGAAAACGGGTCTAGAAGGTTCGGCTGTAACTATCTATGCCTTTACGGAGGCTTTACCAATTACACAAACAATCGCTTCATTACTACTGATGGTCTGTTTAGCTTTCTTTGCATTTACGACCATATTAGGTTGGAATTATTATTCAGAACGTTGTTTGAGTTATTTGACTGGCGGAAACACAAAATTTTCTTCTGCCTTTCGCGTAGTATATATTTTGGCCGTCTTTATCGGACCATATTTAACAGTCTCTGCTGTTTGGACAATTGCAGATATATTTAATGGGTTAATGGCTTTTCCTAATATTATTGCCTTGATTTTATTAAGTCCAGTCGTGTTTAAAGAAACAAAATCTTACTTTGCTCGTTTGGCTCTGAGTGAGACAGACGACATATCTGCTGTATCGTCAGTGGAGGATGAATAAACAAAATCAAGCGATGGCAAGAATGTAAATTTGACCATCGTTTGATTTTTTAGTATTAATTGAAAGATCAGGTAAATAATAGAATCATTTACTCAAAGTTTTGCACGAAATAATCAAATAAGCTTTGTTCTTTAGGATCTTTTTTGCGGGTTAATTCAGGATGCCATTGGACTCCGAGGATCTTTGTATTTTTTTCTCGACTTTCGACGGCTTCGATAATACCATCAGGCGCCCATGCGATAGGAACGAGATTTTCAGCAAGTTTTTTGATTGCTTGATGGTGATAAGAATTTACTTGTGCTCGTTCACCGAAGAGTGAGGCTAAATTTGAGTCGGCTTTGACTGTGATTGAATGAAGACCAAAATCTGGAACAGTAGGGAACATATCGTGCTTTACTTCCCAGTTGGAATATTGAGACAAATCTTGATACAACGTTCCGCCCAGCGTAACATTCAATAGTTGAGTCCCTCGGCAAATCGTGAAAATTGGTTTGTTTTGTTTGATGGCCTCTTTGAGTAGAGCCATCTCAAAAGAATCGCGTTCAAGACTTGTTGGCCCTAATTTAGGATGAGGCTCTTCTCCATAGAGAAAGGGAGTCACATCTTGTCCGCCAGCTAGTAATAATTTATCGATGGTTGCAATGTAGTCACTGGCAAGTTCTGGATCACTAATCGGCAATAATACAGGAACGCCACCTGCTTGCTGGACACCTTCAATAAAGCCTTGCGGGCTATAAGTAATTTGTTGATCAAAAAAAGCTTGGTTATTTTGATAATGTTGATTTGCTGCGATTCCAATAATATTCTTTTTCATGAACGCTCACTCCCTCTATCATTTGATACCATAGGCAAAACTTAAAAAGCAAGTATTTCGATTATTAAATTTTCTTTCAGATTTTCTGATTAAAATACTTCTATAATACAACATTCATTTACTTCAGTGATGAGGAAAAAAATTCAGTATTTTAGGGAAAGTTAGTTACGAATAGGGCATTTTTTGTTATACTATACTTGTTGAATATTTATATAAAACGGTTGGGCGTAAGCTTCAAGGATCGTGTTCTTCAAGGGGTGAGAAGAACAACCTTGATAGTTTTGCGCTTTTTCTCATATAAAGGAGGGTTTGTGTGTTAGAAGCTTTAGAAAAAATAAAGTCTGCCGAAGAACAAAATGACAGAAAAAAAGAAAAATTACTTGCAGAATTGTCTGCTTATGAAGCAAGTAAGAAAAAAATACTACAAGAAAAAAAAGAAGACTTAAAAAATACTTTTTCCGAAGTAGTAGCTAAAAGAGAACAACTATTGACACAACAATTAGCAACAGAAGAACATGAGTTAACAAATAGTGCCCAAGAGGCAATCAAAATGATGGAAAAGAATTATCTTGAAAAAAAAGAACAGACGATTCAAGCAATCATTGAAAGGGTGATCTCAGAATATGGCAGTTAGCAAAATGAGCAAACTGACCTTGATTGCTCAAGAAGGATATAGTGAACAGATTTTATCTGCGATCCAAGGATTTCAAGGAGTAGAGATTCGCGATCTTTTTCAACAAACAGTCAGCAATGACTGGGTGGAGAAATACTTTAAAGAAATAGCACCTTTGCCTAGTCAAGATGAGCTTTCAAAGATCGATCATCAACTAGAACAGATTACACATGCTATTCAATTTGTAGAGCATCATGGCAGCAGTCGTGAAAAAGGCCTTCATCTTAAACGTCGACAAGCTAGTTTGAAATTATTGGAAGAAAATTTTGATGAATCTGCATTATTGTCAGAATTAACAAGTATTCAAACCTTGGAGCAACAGTTTACCGAAAATAATGAAAAACAACGAACGTTGCATGAGCGAGAAGCTCTCTTACAAAAATGGCAAGCATTAGATTTTTTACCTAGAGATTTCTCATTACGTTCAGTCAACTATTTCTTAGGGACTGCTGATGCAAGTGCTTGGGAAACATTTGAACAACAATTAAAAGAAAAACAGCTTCATTATGAAATCGTTTATAGTGATGAATACACGGTGAATTTTGTACTAGTATATTTAAAAGCAGAACGAACCGAAGTTCAAGAATTGCTCCATCAGTTTAGCATTGTGGCCTTTACCTATAAAGAAACTCACTTGCCTAAAGCAGAGTTGACCACGGTTCAAAAGGCCTTGCTTGAGTTAGTAGCTGATCAGAAGCGTTTAGCACGATTGATTGGCCAGAAGAAAATCATCATCGAAAATTTAGAAACAGCAGAAGAAGTTTTACTGGCCCATAAAAACCGTTGGTTGATTCATGATCGTTTTATTAAAGACGATCGCGTCTTTTTACTTCAAGGTTGGTTAGAAACAGAGAGTTTCAAAAATTTTGAAGCTTTTATGGCTGAATTGATTGGTAAAGAAAATCTCTATCTAGAGATCGAAGAACCAACAAATGTTGAAATAACTGAAGAAATACCAACAAAATTGAAAAATCATGCGTTGGTTAAGCCCTTTGAAATGTTAACGGAGATGTATAGTTTACCAAAATATCACGAAGTCGATCCTACACCGTGGTTTATGCCCTTTTATCTCGTATTCTTTGGAATGATGGTGGCAGATGCCGGGTATGGTGCGTTAATGCTAGTAGCGACTACGATTGCCTTGCGAACAATCCTGCCACGGGGAATGGAACGTTTTGCCCGCTTTTTCCAAATCTTAGCTGTTCCTACTATTATGTGGGGATTAATCTATAATTCGTTATTTGGCTATTCGCTAGGATATCCTCCTATCTTGTCAACAAGCGAGGATGTTATTAGTATTTTGATCCTATCAATCGTTTTTGGCGTGATCCAGATTTTTATCGGCCTAGGTTTGGCTGCTAAAGAAAATATCAAAGCCAAAAATTATCTCGGTGCAGTTTCCGATGGTTTTGCTTGGCAAGGAATCATGATTGGAGCAATCATCGGTGGGTTAGGAAAGATGTTGTTGAATAATCAATCACTCTTTTTAGTGGGTGTTGGATTGGCTGTATTCAGTGCGGTGATGATTATCATCACACCGATGATACAGTCAAAATCAAAAATTAAAGGATTAGCTAAAGGTGCATACAGCTTATATGGGATTACTGGCTATATTGGGGATCTTGTTAGTTACACGCGATTGATGGCACTGGGAATCTCTGGTGGAAGTATCGCTGCAGCATTTAATATGTTAGTAGGATACATGCCGCCGATTGCACGATTTAGTGTCGGGATTGTATTGATGCTTGCACTGCATGGACTGAATATTTTCTTATCGTTACTTTCTGCGTATGTTCATGGTGCGCGGTTGCAGTATGTGGAATTTTTTGGAAAATTTTATGAAGGTGGCGGGCGTGCTTTTCGTCCATTAAAAACCGAAGAAAAATATGTAAATATAGAACAAGAAAAATAATTGGAGGAATTACAGACAATGATGGAGTATTTGATTAACAACAGCGGCGGTATTATTTTTGCAATTTTAGGAATGGCGACAGCAACGATCTTTTCTGGGATTGGATCATCAAAAGGTGTGGGTATGACCGGGGAAGCAGCTGCAGCTTTAACAACTAGTCAACCAGAAAAATTTGGTCAAGCACTGATTTTACAATTGCTGCCAGGGACACAAGGATTGTATGGTTTCGTTATTGCCTTCTTGATTTTTACAAATTTATCAGGTGATTTGACAGTAGTTCAAGGGTTAGGATACCTAGGAGCTTCATTGCCGATTGCTTTTACTGGATTATTTTCAGGGATTGCGCAAGGGAAAGTTGCCGCTGCAGGTATTCAAATCTTAGCAAAAAAACCAGAACACGCAACTAAGGGGATTATCTATGCGGCGATGGTTGAAACATACGCAATCTTAGGTTTTGTTATCTCATTCTTGTTAGTAGGACAAGTGTAAGGAGTTTTTTGATGGAAGCAATCGAAAAGATAGTCGAGCAATTGAATCAACAAGCCGATCAGGATCAGCGTAAGTTAAAAGAAATCGAAACAGCGCGGATCGAGCAAGAATTTCAAGCGGAATCGGCAGAAATAACGGCTGATCATCAAAAACGTTTGGAGAAAAAATTACAAACGCTAGAGAACAATTACAAACAAACAGCAAATCGGCAGCAAGTGGCTCAAAAGCAGCAGATTTTAAATCAAAAACAAGCTATTTTAGAGCGAGTCTTTACAGAAGCAGTCATTCAAATGGAAAGCCGTTCTACAAAAGAACAGCAAAAATTTGCTCAACGGGCGTTAAGCAAATTACAGCTGCAAGGAGAATTGGTCTTTATTCCCGGTGAAAAATCGCAGTCGGTTTTTACGAAAGAATGGCTGTTAGAACAAAGTCAATCACTGACATTTCAATTGAAATTTTCTAGTACAAAAATAACAGGTCAAGCGGGCTTTATTTTAGATAAAAATGGCGTACAGTACAATTTTCTCTATCAAAGTCTAGTTAGAGAAATTCAAGAGCGAGACAGTTTTGTAATTGCTCAAACGCTGTTTGAATAAAGCGATGAAGATGCTTTTTTCAACTGACTACGAATTAGGAGGCATGGAATGAAACAATCAACGTATCATGAATTGAATCCGCTGGTTCGTTTGAAAGAGTTAGAATTGTTGTCGCCTGAGTTTATGATGAGAATGCTAAAATCCGAGGATCTGACAGAGATTGAAACGCTTTTTCGAGGAACAATCTATGGCGAGTATTTAACAGATGATTTTTATGAGAGTTTTGAAGCAGCCTTAAGGCAGGCCCAAGCAGATTTAATAACGGAATTAGTAAAGATGATTCCTGATCCTAATGTTATTTGGATATGTACGATGCGCCATACCTTTCATAATCTTAAAGCTTTGGTCAAAGCGGATTTATTAGATAAAAATTTTGATGAACTTTATATTTATGATGGCTTCTATACTTTGGAGCAAATCAAGACAGCGATTCGAACAGGTCAAGCAAGCGGTCTACCAGATATTTTACTTGAGAGCATTCAAGAGGTTCGTGAACATTTCGAAGAATCAAATAGTTTACAAGGAATCGATATTATTTTCGATCGCAAATATTTATATAGTCAAAGAAAAATTGCTGAGCAGATAGATGAACCGGCATTACTAGAAGAAGTGATCAGCTTTATTGATTTCACCAATATAGTGATGACAGCACGAGGAATTAAGCAGAAAAGAAAGCGTAATTTCATGTCAACGGTATTATCTAGTCAAGGAAGTATCCCAAAAGAGGAGTTGTTAGATTATGTCGAGGTAGGCTTAGAACAGCTTACTAACTATTTAAGAACGACTTCTTACAGCGAGGTAATCGAACCAATCATTCAAAATAATACGATTAATTTGAGTCAGTTGGAACGACTTGGGGATGATTATTTGACGAGTTTTTACGAGACTGCTCAAACACAAGCCTTTGGTCCGTTGCCTGTATTGGCTTTGCTGAATGCAAAAGCAATTGAAACAAAAAACCTTCGATTGATTATTACAGGTAAACGGGTTGGATTAACAGAAGAACAGATCAGAGAGAGGATGCGTGAGACATATGCCCCATAAAATCGGTGCTATTGGCGATAAAGACTCAATCTTACCTTTCAGACTCTTTGATTTTGATACTCGTACGACAAAAGATAAACAAGTCATTCGTCAACAGATTGACGAAATGGCAAAAAATGAGTATGGCATCATCTATATCACTGAAGAGTTTGCACAACTTGTCCCCGATACGATCAAACGCTACGAACAAAAAATGATCCCGGCGATTGTACTGATTCCTAATCATGAGGGAACACTAGGAATTGGTAAGTCCATGATTCAAGGACAAGTTGAACGAGCGGTCGGACAGAATATTTTATAAAGGAGCTAATGTCTTGCAAGAAGGAAGAATAATAAAAGTTTCTGGCCCACTAGTACTGGCAGAAAATATGGAACAAGCCGCCATTCAAGATATTTGTTATGTAGGTGATCTTGGAGTTATCGGCGAAATTATTGAAATGCGCGGCAATGTCGCCTCTATTCAAGTATATGAAGAAACTGCAGGGATTGGTCCAGGAGAACCAGTTAAAACAACTGGAGAAGCACTTTCCGTTGAATTAGGACCAGGAATTCTTTCACAAATGTTTGATGGGATTCAACGTCCGTTAGATACTTTTAAAGAACAAACAAATAGTAATTTTCTTAACCGTGGGGTTCAAATCCCAGCTTTAGACCACAGTAAAAAATGGTGGTTTGAAGCAACACTTGAAGCAGGGAATACCGTGTCAGCTGGTGACATAGTTGGAACAGTTCAAGAAACAAAGATTATCACGCACAAAATCATGGTTCCAAATGGAATTAAAGGAACCTTGAAAAAGATTTCATCTGGTGAATTTACAATCGATGATCCTGTCTATGTGATTGAAACGGACAATGGTCTGCAAGAATTTTCAATGTTGCAAAAATGGCCTGTTCGTCGTGGACGTCCAGTATCAGAAAAATTAAATCCAGAAGCACCTTTGATTACAGGACAACGTGTCATTGATACGTTCTTCCCCGTAGTAAAAGGGGGAGCGGCTGCAGTTCCAGGACCTTTTGGCGCTGGAAAAACCGTAGTTCAACACCAAATTGCTAAATGGGCAGATGTCGATATCGTAGTTTATGTAGGCTGTGGTGAACGAGGAAATGAAATGACCGATGTGCTGAATGAATTTCCTGAGTTAGTTGATCCTAAAACAGGGGAGTCAGTAATGGAGCGCACCATTTTGATTGCTAATACCTCAAATATGCCGGTAGCAGCTCGTGAAGCATCTATTTATACTGGGATAACGATTGCTGAATATTTTCGTGATATGGGTTATAATATCGCCATTATGGCAGATTCCACTTCACGTTGGGCAGAAGCTTTACGCGAAATGAGTGGGCGTTTGGAAGAGATGCCTGGTGATGAAGGGTATCCGGCTTATCTTGGTAGCCGATTGGCTGAATATTATGAACGCTCTGGACGTGTGATTACCTTAGGTAGTGATGGACGTGAAGGATCAATTACAGCAATTAGTGCAGTATCGCCTTCAGGTGGTGATACTTCTGAACCAGTAACACAAAACACGTTGCGTGTAGTGAAAGTTTTTTGGGGATTGAGTGCGACATTGGCACAGCAACGCCATTTCCCATCGATCGACTGGCTGCAAAGTTATTCTTTGTATTCAACTGAAGTGGGAAAATATTTAGACAATGATCTGCAGGCGAATTGGTCCCAAATGGTAGCAGAGGGAATGAAGATGCTGCAAAAAGAATCAGAATTAAATGAAATCGTTCGTTTAGTAGGGATCGATTCATTGTCTGAAAAAGATCGCTTAACATTAGAAGTCGCAAAATCTTTACGTGAAGACTATTTACAACAAAATGCATTTGATGATGTAGATACGTTTACGTCAAGGGAAAAACAATTTAAAATGATTCAAAATATTTTGACATTCAATAAAGAAGGTCAACGTGCCCTTGAATTAGGGACTTATTTAAAAGAAATCATGGATGGAACTCTGGCTCTACGTGATCGAATCGCCCGCAGCAAATATATCCCTGAATCGGAATTAACAAAATTAGACCAAATCAATCAAGATATCGTAGCAGAAATCCAAGCGATTGTTGCAGAAGGAGGAATGACCAATGATTAAAGAGTACAAAACAATCAATGAAGTGGTCGGCCCTTTGATGGCGATTGATAAAGTTGAAGGAATCAAATACGAAGAATTACTTGAAGTTCGTTTGAGTAATGGTGAGATTCGACGCGGTCAAGTTCTAGAAATCCACGAAGATAAAGCACTTGTCCAAATTTTTGAAGGCACTAGCGGTATCAACTTGAAAGAATCGACTGCACGTTTTTTAGGGCATCCATTAGAATTGGGTGTTTCAGAAGATATGGTTGGACGGGTATTCGATGGTTTGGGTCGTCCTAAAGATGGCGGACCAGAAATTTTAGCTGAAAAAAATGTGGATATCAATGGGGAAGTAATCAATCCAGTTTCTCGAGATTATCCTGATGAATTTATCCAGACGGGTATTTCAGCAATCGATCATTTGAACACACTGGTCCGCGGACAAAAATTACCAGTATTTTCTGGATTTGGATTGCCCCACAAAGAGTTAGCCGCTCAAATCGCGCGGCAAGCGACAGTATTAAATACAGAAGATGATTTTGCCGTGGTTTTTGCGGGAATCGGAATTACTTTTGAAGAAGCAGAATTTTTTATGGAAGACTTCCGTAAAACTGGAGCGATTGATCGTTCTGTGGTTTTTATGAATCTAGCTAATGATCCGGCGATTGAACGAATCGCAACTCCACGAATGGCGCTGACAGCTGCGGAATATTTGGCATATGAAAAAGGCATGCACGTGCTAGTTATTATGACAGATATGACCAACTATTGCGAAGCGTTGCGCGAAATCTCAGCCGCTCGCCGCGAAGTTCCTGGACGAAGAGGGTATCCAGGGTATCTTTATACGAACTTGGCAACATTATATGAACGTGCAGGAAGAATCCGTGGATTGAAAGGTTCTGTAACGCAAATTCCGATCCTTACCATGCCAGAAGATGACAAGACTCATCCAATCCCCGATTTGACTGGGTATATTACAGAAGGACAGATCATTTTATCGCGAGAATTAGATAAAAATGGTATTCAGCCGCCGATTGATGTATTGCCGTCGTTGTCACGGTTGAAAGACAAAGGAACAGGCGAAGGCAAAACACGTAAAGATCATGCACCAACGATGAATCAGTTATTTGCGGCGTATGCACAAGGAAAACAAGCCAAAGAATTAGCAGTTGTGCTTGGTGATTCCGCATTATCAGACGTTGATAAGATTTATGCAAAATTTGCCGAGCGTTTTGAAGAAGAATATGTCAATCAAGGATTTTACGAAAACCGATCGATCGAAGAAACGTTAGATCTTGGTTGGGAACTTCTAGCGATGTTGCCACGTACTGAATTAAAGCGGATCAAAGATGATATGTTGGACGAATATTTAACAGAAGGAGTTTGATCCTATGGTGAAACTAAATGTCAATCCAACTCGAATGGAACTTACTCGACTCAAAAAACAATTGACAACCGCTAGCCGTGGTCACAAACTATTGAAAGATAAACAAGATGAATTGATGCGTCGATTTATTTTGTTGATCAAAAAAAATAATCAGATGCGCGCAGAAGTTGAAGTGAGCTTACAGCAAGCGATGAAGAATTTTTCAGTAGCAGATGCGCTTTTAAGTGATAAGTATATCGAAGAATTATTAGCAGTCCCAAAAGAGCAGGTCACGCTAGATGTGATTGAAAAAGATGTGATGAGTGTCAAAGTTCCCATCATGAATTTTCAACACCAGTCGGAAGTGTCGGATGGTCCCTTAGAATATGGTTTTTTAAATTCAAATGATGAGTTAGATCAGAGTATAAAAAAATTTACTGAGATTTTACCTGAATTGTTGGAGCTGACAGAAATTGAAAAAACATGTCAGTTGATGGCAAAAGAGATCGAAAAAACACGTCGGCGAGTGAATGCTTTAGAATATATGACGATTCCGCAGTTGGAAGAAACGATTTATTTTATCCAGATGAAGTTAGAAGAAAATGAGCGGGCAGAAGTAACGCGCATGATCAAAGTTAAAAATATGGGTACTACTTGAAAAAGTAGTCCCTTTTTTGAGGTAGAAAATGATGAATAAAAAAAAACGCTGGTCATTCAAACTCTATCCAATCCAATTTATCGCTTTAGGATTTGCCGCAACAATTCTCTTGGGGAGTCTATTATTGACTTTACCGATAGTTACGCAATCAGGTGAAAGTACACCATTTATTGATGCATTGTTTACAGCGACTTCGGCGACTTGTGTCACTGGTCTAACGACATTGACCACTAGCGAACATTGGAATATGGGCGGACAATTTATTATATTAAGTTTGATTGAAATTGGCGGATTAGGATTTATGATGATGCCGTTTATTTTCTTTGCACTTATGAAGAAAAAAGTTGGTCTATTGACCAGAATCATCTTGCAGGAATCACTAAATTTAGACGATTTGTCTGGTGTAATAAAACTAATGTTTTATATCCTTCGATTTGCGATGGGATTTCAATTTGTCGGTGCATTATTGTTGGCGATTGATTTTGTCCCAAGATATGGACTGGCAAGAGGTCTTTGGTATGCACTATTCCACTCCATCTCTGCTTTTTGTAATGCCGGTTTTGATCTATTTGGGGACAGTCTAGTAGGATTTCAAACGGATGCTTATGTCTTATTAGTGATTTCCGGGTTGATTATTTCTGGTGGATTAGGCTTTATTGTTTGGCGAGATTTGATGAATTTCCGTAAAACAAAAAAATTAAGTTTGCATAGTAAATTGGCGCTGACTGTAACACTCAGTTTATTGGTTATCGGAACGCTTGTTTTCTATGCCTCAGAAGCCGGAGGACGTTCGCTTGTTAATGATGCGTCTCCATTGAGTCGTTTTGCCAATATGTTGTTTATGGCAGTGACGCCTCGAACTGCAGGATATTTTTCTGTTGATTATGGAAATGTCAGTCAAGCGGGGATTTTATTCACGATTGTTTTGATGTTTATCGGTGGAACGTCGGGATCGACAGCTGGTGGACTTAAAACAACAACATTTGGTGTCCTTTTGGTCCAAGTAATTTCTATGTTAAAAGGAAGAGTACGTGCGGAAGTTTTCCACCGTACGATCCGCCCATCCGTTGTGTCAAAGGCCTTTACTTTATTCTTTATCACATTAAGTTTGTGTATTGGTGTGACAATGTTGATGTCAGTAACAGAAATTCTACCAGCTTTTCGTGGAATCGAGTATCTGTTGTTTGAGACAGTCTCAGCTTTTGGTACAGTAGGTCTTACGATGGGATTAACGCCAAGCTTGAGCGTTATGGGCAAACTTTTGATTATTGGGTTGATGTACATTGGCCGTGTTGGTGTGTTAACTGTTGGGTTTTCACTAACGATGCGTTTGATGCATTCAAAAGGCGGTCAGTATAAATTACCTGAAGAAAGTGTAATCATTGGTTAGATAATAATATTAAGGAGCTGTGATAATCCTATCACAGCTCCTTAATATTTAGCGGATTACTTCAATTTTATAGCCATCTGGATCGGTGATGAAGTAATAAGAAGGTTCGGTGCCAGGTAGACCTTTCATGTCTGTGACCGAAAAACCTTTAGCCTTTTGTTGCTCATGAAGTTGTTGGATATCTTCTGAACGAATCGCAATGTGGCCGTAACCATCTCCTAGATCATAAGGGGCATGATCATAATTGTAAGTTAA
This sequence comes from Enterococcus dongliensis, assembly GCF_031927985.1. Classification (NCBI taxonomy): domain Bacteria; kingdom Bacillati; phylum Bacillota; class Bacilli; order Lactobacillales; family Enterococcaceae; genus Enterococcus; species Enterococcus dongliensis. The sequence goes on along the minus strand of NZ_JARPZC010000011.1, from coordinate 18,098 downwards.
TTCCAATTCATAATCATCTCCAGGCAAGGTTAAATAAACTAAAGTGAATTTTGCTTCTGGAAAATCACGACGACGAGATTCTTCAAAACCAAATGCGTCTTGATAAAATTTTATTGACGCCTCTAAGTCTTTCACGCGTATACACGTATGTGCCATTTTCATAAATAAGTGACCTCCTAATAATTGATAATTTTATGATAACATAAAAATTCGAATTGCTCTCATTTATGCTCAACGGTTGTTTATGAGGATTTTTTAATGTAAACTAAGAAGTAAATATATTTGCAGGAGGATACGAATGATCCCAGTGTTTGGCGTAAAAGAGACTGAAAAAAATTATCAAGCACGTTACGCAGCTTATGCAATTTTAATAAATGATGAAGAGAAGATTGCACTCGTACAAGCTCCTAATGGGGCATATTTTTTACCAGGTGGAGAAATTGAAGGAAACGAGACGAAAGAAGAAGCGATAGCACGGGAAATGCTTGAAGAATTAGGTGTTGAAGTTGTTTTGTCTGCTTACTTAGGACAGGCAGATGAATATTTCTATTCCCGTCATCGAGATACTTTTTTTTACAATCCCGGTTATTTCTACGCTACGAAAAGTTGGAAAAAAATATCTGAGCCATTAGAAGAAGGCAACAAAAGTAGTTGGGAATCACCAGAAAAAGCGGTCGAATTATTAAAGCGGGGCAGTCATAAATGGGCTGTGGAAGAATGGGCAAAGAAAAAACTTTCTGAATGATCAGAAAGTTTTTTTAATTGACTAATTCCCCGTTATGAATGTATTTAGCAAATGCTTGATAGTAATCATCAAAAAGATCGGAATTTTTGCTATCTTGCTGAGTCATTTCTTTGGGATAATAAAAACGAATATCTCCTTGACCTTGCCCAGTTAAAGCGGAGACTAATTGACTCGCTTTTGATAATTCAATCAATGAGCCATCTTTTTGCATCAATTCAATCTGTGTTCGATGACTGCCTTTTTCTGGATGGTACAAATCATAGGGCAGGTCGTAACTAGAATTGATGGCTGTGTAGTAATGAGAGTTAAATCCAGCTTTTTCGACCAAGTGTTTCATTTCATCCAAGTGAGGATTTTTACTAGAATCTACCGTGATTGATTTCAGCGGTTTACGATTTAAGAAGCGATCTGCTAAATCACTTAAAATCAAATCTTGTTCCTCCATCCATTGAGCAAAGTAAGTATTCAACACTCCGTCATCTAATTTCAAATAATCTTCTAATGAGAATTCTTCCTTTAGAAATGGAATTAAAAATTGTGAATGCAAGGTAAAAATCTCGGCATTGCGCTGATACAATTCATGCGCTCGATCCAATAAATGTTCCAATAATACTTCCATCGCACGAGAGACAGGATGAAAATATACTTGGACATACATTTGATAACGACTAACGATATAATCTTCAACCGCATGCATCCCATTCATGGAAAAAGCAATTCCGCCTTCATAAGGACGGATGACGCGTAAGATTCGGGTCAAATCGAAGGTCCCGTATTCAGTCCCTGTATAGTAGGCATCTCGTAGTAAATAATCCATTCGATCGGCGTCGATCTGGCTTGAAATCATTTGGACTACTTGTGGATTTTCATAAGTTTTAGTGATGACGCTTGCGACTTTTTCTGGGAATCCTTCTTCAACATTGTTCAAGATTTGAAAGACTTCCGTTTGAGGTGAAGTGATGATTGCAACAGTCAAGGCTTCATGATCTGTATGGAAAATATGTTCAAAGGTATGAGAATAGGGACCGTGCCCAACATCGTGAAGTAACGCTGCACATAAAGCGACCAAGCGATGAGAATCGTCCCAACCATCTTTGCCATATTTTTCTTTAGAGAAATTGCGCTGAAAAATATCGCAGATCCGGCGGGTGATATCGTATACGCCTAACGAATGAGCAAAACGGCTATGCTCTGCGCCATGAAAGGTATAAGAAGTAGTTCCGAGTTGCTTGATTCGGCGTAAGCGCTGAACTTCTTTTGAATTAATCAAGTCTAAAATCACTTGATGTTGGACATGGATGTAATTGTGCACTGGATCGCGAAAAACTTTCTCCAGTGGGAGCATTTGGTATTTATATGTCATTGAGTGCCTCCTGAATAATCGTATTGCGTTGATACATATTTTGAATCCGATGCTGATAATCATCTAATTGATAAAATGTTGCTAAAGCCTTTGTCTGATCTCGATGACTCAGCGCCTGCAACAATTCAGTTTTCACAGAATCAATTGTTACGTCAAAGGGTGCGACTTCATGCAACGTCGTCATGCTAGCCGGATTGACTGGTGGATAATCTATTCCAAATCGTTCTTGTAGTCCGCTCTGATAGTAATCACGCACGAGTTCTCCACGCAAATCCTGTCTACCGTTCACGCTTAGGTACATCATAATCGCGACGCCATCTTTGACTCTTCGTTGTGCAATACCAGCAATTTTTTTACCGTTGATCGAAAGGTCATATTTTCCTGGACAATATGAATCAGCGACCTCGCCAACGGTTAATCCTAGTTTGCCAAAAAGAGTACGTTCCAACCAATCGACCATTGCTTGATAGCCGTCATCAATTGACAGTGAAGAGAGGGAATTTTTAGGAAGGATCAATGAGACATTTAAAATTCCTGCATCACTGATGACACCCAGACCACCTGCATTACGTAAAAGTAGGTGATAATTTTTTTTCTGAACAGTTTTAAGCGCCTGATCAAAATAAGTGACACGGCTGTCTTTCATCCCTAAAATTAATGTGGGAGGCAATTGCCAAAAATGAATGATCGGCTGGTCTTGATCGCCACTAAATGCTGTCAGCACGTCAGTTAAAGCAAAGGGACTGAATAAATCATTTTCAGGGAGTGTCCCTTGATCAAACAGCAATGCTTCTTTCATCTAATCTTCCTTTCGTTTCGTAGGTTCTTTCCTATTATAAACAAAAAATGGGAAAGCCACTAATTAAGTTACTCAAAAAGTAGAAGTAGTTGACAAAAAAAGTAAAACCGACAAAAATATATAATGGAAGGAGTGGAAGCTCTGTGAATATTAAAGAAGGCATCCCTGCAAAAATAAAAGTTCAAACGAAAGTCACTCAAAACAATGAGACAGAAGATTTCGTATTTGATCTCCCTGGCCAAGTCGTAAAAATGGGGGATACGTTGTACATTCGTTACAAAGAGATTCAGCCTGATGGACAAGAAGCACCCGTTACGGTAAAAGTAACCCCTGATTCACAAGTCCAATTGATTCGCTCTGGCGAGACCCGTATGCGTATGCGCTTTGCTTATCGAGAAAAAATGGAGACAAACTACAAGACCCCATACGGGATGTTCATTATTTCAACTTACGCAAAGAATCTACATATCAGTTTGAAAGACCGTCCTTTTTCTGGGATCATCACGATTGATTATGATCTTTATATGAAGGAAGAAAAAGTTGGCGACTATCAAATGGTACTAGAATTTACTACCTAAGTACAAGAAAGGTTTGCTTTTTAGCTTTTGATTTTGTATGATAAGGAGTAGACTTTGAAAGGACGTGTCATACTTGGAACTTAGTATTTTTGATGGTTTGAACAAAGATGAATTATCAATGATTGAAGTGGCACACGCAATTCTGGAAGAACGCGCAGATGTAATGGATTTTTCGGATCTAGTAAATCAAATCCAAAATTATCTTGGCAAATCAGACAGTGAAATTCGTGATGCATTAGCCCAATTTTATACCGATTTGAATATTGACGGAAGTTTTATTTCTTTAGGAGACAATCGTTGGGGATTACGCTCATGGTATGCGATTGATTCAATCGATGAAGAAGTGAACCACGGTTTAGACGATGATGAAGAAGATGCACCACGTCGTAAAAAACGTAAAAAGGTCAATGCCTTTATCAATGGCGATGAAGACGCGATCGATTACAATGATGATGACCCAGAGGATGCCGACTTATTGGCAGACGATGAAGAAGATGAAATTGACGATGACGACGATGATGATGACGACGAAATCGCAGCATACAACTCTGATTTACAAGAAATCGGAGCAGATACAAATGAGGACGATGAAGAAGTTGTTCCAGGCGGAATCGAAGATGACTTAAGTGTAATCGATGACGACGATGATTTTGATGATGAAGAAGACGAAGAATAGATCAGCTGATCTATTCTTTTCTTTTGTCCTTTGTAAAATAAAAAATGCTGGATATTTAATCTCTTATAGGAAAAATTATGGGTAATAACGAAAGTGTGTGATAGACATGAAAAGAGAAGTAGTCCTAAAAAAGTTAAGACGACAAATCTACGAAGAAAAATATCTTTTAGGGGTAGCTACTGCAACAGGAATGAGTGCAGCTAATGCGAAAAACGGTGGAGCGGACATAATCTTAGCTTTGAATTCTGGGAAATTTAGACAGATGGGGAGAAGTTCTTTAGGTGGCTATCTCCCATTTGCCAATAGTAATGATTTGGTACGAAATTTCTCTACAAGAGAACTATTACCAATTCTTGAAAACTTTCCTGTTTTATTTGGTGTGAACGCGACTGATCCATTAATGAATGTTAAAGAGTTACTTAGATACATTTCAGAAAGCGGTTTCTCTGGGGTGGTAAATTACCCGACAGTCAGCCTGATTGATGGACAATTTAGAGAAGCATTGGAAGAAAATAAAATCAATTTTTCTCAAGAAATACAATTTATTGCTGAAGCGAAAAAATTTGGTCTATTCACGATGGGATTTGTCACAAATAACCAAGAAGCAGAAATAATGGATCAAATAAGACCAGATATTCTTTGTATTCATTTGGGGCTTACTGAAGGAGGTAATCTAGGCGCTAAGAAGATGCGCTCCTTTGAAACTATGTTAGCAACAATTCAAGATATTTGTACATTGCTAAATTCACGAAAATCAACAAGTATTATCATGGTTTATGGTGGCCCAATCAACGACTTGACAGAAGTTAGATACGTCTATAACAAATTCTCTGAAATCAAGGGATACATTGGTGGATCAACGTTTGAAAGGATTAATTCGGAACAGATTTTATCATCACAAATTAGATCTTTTAAGGATGCAACACATACTCAACATAATAATTTGACAATTCAGATCTTAGAAGGGATTGAGAAATATTATGACTACATTGATTTTGTAAAAAAATATATCAGTGAGAATTACTCAACGCCTATTTATATCAACGAATTAGCTGAATTCACGAACTTATCTCCAAGTTATCTAAGTGATTTGTTTAAAAAGAAGATAGGAGTCAGTTTTACCGAATATTTAATCAAATTTCGATTGAATAAAGCAATTGAGTTGATGAATTCTACGGACTTAAAATTAGTTGAGATAGCAAATCTAGTTGGCTACCCAGACTATGCACAATTTAATAAGATTTTCAAAAAATATATGAAGAAATCACCAAAGAAATACAAACAAACTAATATATAAACTATTTTTCAGTTTTATAAAACGTTTTCATTCTCTGCGTATACTCCTATAATTATTTTGTAAATAACTAATATTAATGAATAAGGAGGTATAAATAAGTGAAAACAGTAGCTTTAGTAGGCACATTTGATTCAAAAGGGACAGAATATCAATATATAAAACAACTTTTGGAGAAGCTCGATTTGAATGTTTTTACTATTCATACAGGAGTTTTTGAACCTTTGTTTGTTCCTGATATCGATGTTTCTGTAGTTGCCGAACAAATAGGCGAAGAAATTATGAAGATTCGTGAGCGGAATGATAGAGCTTATGCAACAGCCGTTCTATCTAAAGGATTAGAAATTTTATTGCCTAAACTGTATGCTGAAAATTTATTTGATGGAGTTCTTTCATTTGGTGGTACAGGAGGTACTTCATTGGTGGCTCCAGGAATGCGTAAGTTGCCAATTGGAGTCCCAAAATTAATTGTTTCGACAGTGGCATCTGGAGATACTAGTGTTTATGTTGGGACAAGCGATATTATCATGATGCCTTCGATTGTAGATGTTTCAGGGTTGAATAAAATATCTAAAAGAATTTTTGGAAATGCAGCATCTGCAATGGCAGGTTTATTGAACTATCGTTTCGAAACTGAAGAAGATGATCATCCGTTGATTGCGACAACAATGTTCGGTGTCACGACGCCGGCTGTTAACTTTGCTAGAAACTATCTTGAAAAAAGAGGTTATGAAGTTTTAGTTTTCCATGCAACTGGAGTAGGTGGCCGAACAATGGAATCATTAGTAGCAGATGGTTATTTTAAAGGCGTACTTGATCTTACAACGACTGAATGGGCAGATCAATTAGTAGGTGGCATTTTAAATGCCGGAGAAAAGAGATTAGAGGCAGCGGCAGTAGCGAAGGTTCCTCAAGTTGTTTCACTTGGTGCGTTGGATATGGTCAATTTTGGTCCATTTGATACCGTCCCAGAGCGGTTTAAAAAAAGAATATTTTATAAACATAATCCTACAGTTACGTTGATGAGGACGACGATTGAAGAGAATAAAGCACTAGGGAAAATTATTGCTGAGAAATTAAACTTAGCTCAGATAGAAACTATCTTGACTATTCCAAAAGCTGGTTTCTCAGGAATCGATGTAGTAGATGGTCCATTTTATTGTCCAGAAGCAGATCAAGTATTAATCCGTTCAATAAAAGAGCATCTAAGCAATGATAAAGTTCAAGTAATTGAATTAGACAATACGATTAATGATCAAGCGTTTGCGGAATTTTCTGCACAGCAGTTGATCAATTTAATAAATAAGGAAGGGATTTAAATCATGAATACTCAAACTAGAAAAGAAATCATTGAATCGTTCAAAAAGAAACTTAGCACTGAAGACATCCTTGTGGGTGTAGGTGCGGGAACTGGAATAACTGCAAAAAGTAGTGAGGCTGGTGGCGCAGATATGTTAATCATCTATAATTCCGGTCGTTACCGTATGGCTGGAAGAGGATCATTAGCAGGACTTCTTTCTTACGGAGATGCAAATCAAATAGTTGTGGAAATGGGACAAGAGGTTTTACCTGTAGTCAAAAAAACACCCGTATTAGCCGGTGTTTGTGGAACGGATCCATTTCGTGTAATGGACGTATATTTAAAACAATTGAAGGATCAAGGGTTCAGCGGTGTTCAAAATTTTCCAACTGTTGGATTGATTGATGGTACATTTAGACAAAATTTAGAAGAAACAGGAATGGGGTATGATTTAGAAGTTGATATGATCAAAAAAGCTCATGATTTAGATATGTTAACAACACCTTATGTATTTGATCCAGATCAAGCCAGAAAAATGGCAGAAGCAGGAGCAGACATATTAGTTGCTCACATGGGATTAACAACTAAAGGAACAATTGGTGCGAAAACAGCATTAACTTTAGATGACTGTGTAGAAAAAATCGAAGCTATTATCAGAGCAGGAAGGGAAGTCAATCCTGAAATATTAGTTATTTGTCACGGGGGACCAATTGCCGAACCAAAGGATGCTGAATACGTGATTGAAAAAACAAAGGGAATAGATGGATTCTTTGGAGCATCAAGTATAGAACGTTTTGCGGCAGAAAAAGGGATTCGAGAACAAACAGCAGCATTTAAAAATATTAAAAAGAAATAGCTTATATTCTGTTCATTTGTTAAAAAACTAGATTGATCATCATGGTCAATCTAGTTTTTTGTATTTTTATATGAAACATATCAAGCGTTTGTACACTGAATAATCGCAATTAATAGGATTCTAAAAGTTATAAATTAACGGAGTGTGAGATTTGGGATGGTTGCAATTGATAAGTGGTTGGGTGAACAGGTATAATAGGTTCATATTGATTTTAACTTGTAAACAGTATGTGAGAAAATACAAAAAGACACTTTTCATTCAAACCTGAAAAGTGTCAAAATACGATATACAAAAAATGCGCCCTGAGGGAATCGAACCCCCGTCTCAAGAACCGGAATCTTACGTGATATCCACTACACTAAGGGCGCAAGCACGAGTATTAGTTTAGCATATAATTCAAAAAAAACAAGGGGAAAGTATATGAAGTTTCAACAAGGTTATTCGCAAAAGCAGCAACAAAGTCAAAAATTAGCGATGACACAAGAATTGCAGCAAGCCATTCAGATCCTACAATTTAATACTGAGGAGTTGCAAGACTACGTTGAAACGGTCTCATTAGAGAATCCGCTCTTTGATGTAGTCGCACCAAAGATTCAAAGTGATTTGATGCAAATGCATAGCGGTCCAATCAAAGAAGATTCTTTTATCCAGATTGCTGATCATCCAATCTCGTTGTTTGAACATTTGATTCATCAAATTCATTTGAATTATCGCGATACATTCATTCGTGAGATTATGCTGATCTTAGTCGAATATATCGATGTAAATGGCTATTTAAAAGTCAACGAAGAAGAACTCAAAAAAGAATTGAACGCAACAGATATTCAATATCTTGATGCTTTGACTCTTTTACAACAACTAGATCCGCCTGGTGTGGGAGCTAGAGATCTTCAAGAGTGTCTGATGCTGCAAACAGAACAAGACGACTACGCACCAGAATTAGCATATTTACTATTAGAAGAATCTTTTGATGCGATTGCTAAAAGAAAATTTGAACAAATCGCTAAAGATTATCAAATTAGTTTGGCTCAAGTTCAACAAATCCTAGACTATATTCGGACATTGAATCCTTTTCCAGGAGCTAGTTTCGGCAGTCAGGATTCAAATTTTATCATTCCAGATCTTACCTTAGTCAGACGAGAAGGACAGTTAGTCGTTTTATCAAATAAACGTGGACAATTGCGCTTGAATTTTCAAGAGAATTATTTTAATCGATTGAAACGACAGGCGGATGAAGAAACAACGGCTTATTTAAAAGAAAAACTTCAACAGTTCAAATGGCTAAATAAAACTTTGGGACAACGCAAGGATACGATTCTCGAAGTTGGGAAGATTATTGTTCAGCATCAGGCGGCTTTTTTTGAAGCCAAACAAGGTGCCTTGAAGCCGTTAATGTTAAAAGATGTGGCTAAGCAATTGGACGTTCATGAATCGACAATTAGTCGAGCGGTCAATGGTAAATATATTGAGACCGATTTCGGCGTGTTTGAATTGCGTAGTTTTTTTGTAAATAAAGTCAGTGGTGAAGATACTTCTGTTGATGAAGTAAAACGATTGATTGCTTTATTAGTTGAAAAAGAGGACAAACACAAACCGTTATCGGATCAAAAAATTGTCGAATTACTTGCGGAAAAGGAGCAAAAAATCTCCAGACGAACAGTCGCAAAATATCGGGAGGCATTAAATATTCCCAGTTCATCGAAAAGAAAACGTTTTGATTAAGCCAAGCGAAAAAAAGCGTGGCTTTTTCCTTGCGTAGAAGTCTTAAACCTGTTACACTTTGTCATGTAAGAAATTAGCAAATTTCAAATGATTGATTTGACTTTCTTGCATTTTTTTTAAAATTCATGGGTCGCCAAAAGTCTATGAGGGACTACTTAAGTCCAACGGAGGAATTCCTTTGTTAAGTGAATTAAGAGTGCTTGAAGCAATCGCCCCTGATGTGTTAGAGGTTGTCAAAAAAAGATACCGCATTATGCAGAATATTTTTTGGATGCAACCGATCGGCCGAAGAAACTTAGCTGATTCATTAGGTCTTACAGAACGTGTCTTACGTGGTGAGACAGAGTATCTAAGAGACCAGCGTTTGATTGATGCAACAAAAAGCGGCATGTTATTAACTGAAAAGGGCGAGGATCTATTGCAACATCTAGAAACGCTGATGGAGCAATTCACTGGTATGGATCAGTTAGAAAAAAAACTTGCGGCACTTTTTCAAATCGAACGTTGCTTGATTGTTTCTGGCAACAGTGATGAACAAGAAAAAGTGATCGGTGAATTTGGTGAATTGATCGATGAAGCGTTACAACGTCAATTACCGAACGGTCGAAATATCATTGCAGTGATGGGCGGCACGACGATGGCAGAAGTTGCTAGACATGTCAGTCCATTAGAAACGAATAAGCGGCATAATCTTTTTGTTCCAGCGCGAGGCGGAATTGGTGAAGCGGTAGCAATCCAAGCCAACTCAGTGAGTGCTTTGATGGCAGCTAACGCCCATGGCGAACATCGCGTATTGTATGTACCGGAACAATTAAGTGAGAATGCTTATCATACGCTGCTGAAAGAACCTTCGATTAAAGGTGTCTTGGCGATGATTAAAGAGGCAAATTGTGTTGTACACAGTATTGGTCGTGCAGTACACATGGCAGCCAGACGAAAAATGTCAGAAGATGAGATCATTCGTCTAAAACAAAAAAATGCTGTGGCTGAATCATTTGGTTACTTTTTTGACGAAAATGGAGCGATCGTCCATAAAGTACCGCGGATCGGATTATCATTAGAAGATATCCAAAAGATGCCGATCGTTTTAGCCGTTGCCGGTGGCAAAAGTAAAGCCAAAGCCATCACAGCATACATGAAAAATGCTCCAAAACAAACGTGGCTCATCACAGATGAAGCCGCCGCAAATGAGATTTTAAAAGGGAAACCCCCTTTAAAATAAATATATTTTTTGATTCCATAAGGAGGAAATCTTAAATGACAGTAAAAGTTGGAATTAACGGATTTGGACGTATCGGACGCTTAGCATTCCGCCGTATCCAAGATGTAGAAGGATTGGAAGTTGTAGCTATCAACGATTTAACAGATGCTAAAATGTTGGCTCACTTGCTAAAATATGATACAACTCAAGGTCGCTTTAACGGAACTGTTGAAGTTCATGAAGGTTCATTCAACGTGAACGGAAAAGAAGTTAAAGTTCTTGCAAACCGCAACCCTGAAGAATTACCTTGGGGAGAACTAGGGGTAGATATCGTATTAGAATGTACTGGATTCTTCACTTCTAAACCTGCTGCTGAAAAACATTTAACAGCTGGTGCTAAACGTGTTGTTATCTCAGCTCCTGGTGGTAACGATGTTCCAACAATCGTTTATAACACTAACCATGAAACTTTAACTGGTGACGAAACAGTTATCTCTGGTGCTTCATGTACTACTAACTGTTTAGCTCCTATGGCTAAAACTTTAAATGACGAATTTGGTGTTGTTGAAGGATTAATGACAACTATCCACGCTTACACTGGTGACCAAATGACTCTTGATGGACCTCATCCTAAAGGTGATTTCCGCCGTGCACGTGCTGCTGCAGCAAACATCGTGCCTAACTCAACTGGTGCTGCTAAAGCAATCGGTTTAGTTATTCCTGATTTGAACGGTAAATTAGACGGAGCTGCTCAACGTGTTCCTGTTGCAACTGGTTCATTAACTGAATTAGTTACTGTTCTTAACAAAAAAGTTACTGTTGATGAAGTAAATGCAGCAATGAAAGCAGCATCTAACGAATCATTCGGTTACAACACAGACGAAATCGTTTCTTCAGATATCGTAGGCATGACTTACGGTTCATTATTTGACGAAACTCAAACTAAAGTAATGTCAGTTGGCGATCAACAATTAGTTAAAACTGTTGCTTGGTATGATAACGAAATGTCATACACTGCACAATTAGTTCGTACTTTAGAATACTTCGCTAAACTTTAAGATTTATTTTAAACGAAAACAACATTGTCTGAAACAAGGCGGGGAAGCAACGCGCTTCTCCGTTTTTTTCGTAAGTCTATCATTGGCTCTTTTGTTGAAAAGAGTTGTATAATAATAAAGATTCAAAAAAATATTTGGAGGTTTTCTTTCATGGCAAAAATGACAGTTAAAGATCTTGACTTGAAAGACAAGAAAGTTTTAGTTCGTGTGGACTTCAACGTTCCTGTTAAAGATGGCGTGATTACTGATGACACTCGTATCAAAGCGGCGTTACCAACAATCAACTACATTTTAGAACAAGGCGGCAAAGCTATTTTGTTCTCTCACTTAGGTCGTGTGAAAACAGAAGAAGACAAAGCAGGCAAATCATTAAAACCTGTAGCTGAACGTCTAAGCGAATTATTAGGTAAAAATGTAACATTTGTACCTGAAACTCGTGGTTCTGAATTAGAAGCAGCAATCGCAGACATGAAAGACGGCGACGTAGTTGTATTTGAAAATACTCGTTTTGAAGATATCGACGGTAAAAAAGAAAGCGGCAATAACGCTGAACTTGGCAAATACTGGGCTTCATTAGGCGATGTATTCGTAAATGACGCATTTGGTACTGCTCACCGGGCCCACGCTTCAAACGTAGGGATCGCTTCTACTGGAATTCCAACGGTTGCTGGATTCTTAATGGAAAAAGAAATCAAATTCATCGGCGAAGCTGTTGAAGAACCTAAACGCCCTATGGTTGCTATCTTAGGTGGCGCGAAAGTTTCGGATAAAATCGGAGTAATCAAAAACTTGATTCCTAAAGCTGACAAAATCTTGATCGGTGGCGGAATGACGTATACATTCTATAAAGCTAAGGGCATGGAAATCGGAAACTCATTAGTAGAAGCCGATAAAGTAGAATTAGCGAAAGAATTGATCGGAGCAGCTGGCGATAAATTAGTATTACCAGTTGACTCAATCACAGCGGCTGAATTCTCAAATGATGTTCCAACTGAAGAACATACTGGTGATGTTCCAGCTGGACAAATGGGTCTTGATATTGGACCAGAATCAATCGCATTGTTTGCTCAAACATTAGAAGGCGCAAAAACAGTTGTATGGAACGGCCCTATGGGTGTGTTTGAAATGAGTAACTTTGCTCGTGGAACAATCGGTGTTTGTGAAGCAATCGCAAACTTAACAGATGCTACAACCATTATTGGTGGTGGAGATTCTGCAGCAGCAGCTGAACAACTTGGTTTTGCTGATAAATTCACTCACATTTCAACAGGTGGCGGTGCAAGTCTTGAATTATTAGAAGGTAAAGAATTACCTGGTCTTGCAGCAATCAACGACAAATAAGCCAAGCTAAACAAATAAAAAGGAGTTTTTTTAAATGCGTAAACCAATTATTGCTGGTAACTGGAAAATGAATTTAACGGCTTCAGAAGCAAAAGATTTTGCTGAAGCAGTAAAAAACAAGATTCCTGCAAATGATAAAGTGGATTCAGTCATTGGATCACCTGCTTTATTCTTACAAGAATTAGTTGAAGCAGCAAAAGGCACTGAATTAAAAATCTCTGCACAAAACTGTTACTGGGAAAATGCTGGAGCATTCACTGGTGAAACTTCACCTGCAGCTTTAGCAGATCTTGGTGTGGACTATGTAATCATCGGCCATTCAGAACGTCGTGAATACTTCCACGAAACAGATGAAGAAATCAATAAAAAAGCTAAAGCAATTTTTGCTAACGGTATGTTACCAATCCTTTGCTGTGGTGAGTCTTTAGAAACTTACGAAGCTGGTAAAACAGCTGAATGGATCGAAGGACAAATCAAAGCTGGCTTAGCAGATCTAACTAAAGAACAAGTTTCAAGTATGGTCATTGCTTATGAACCTATTTGGGCAATCGGAACTGGTAAATCAGCAGATGCACAAATCGCAGACGAAATCTGTGGCGTTGTTCGTTCAACTGTTGAAGGAATTTACGGCAAAGAAGTTTCTGAAGCTGTTCGTATCCAATACGGTGGTTCTGTTAAACCAGAAAACATCACTGAATACATGGCAAAAGAAAATGTTGACGGTGCATTAGTCGGCGGAGCTAGCTTAAAAGCTGATTCATTCTTAGCTTTACTAGAAGGCGCAAAATAATTTTTTTCAGAAAATTGTAGCTTTTGTTTGCAACTGCCTGCAATTTTCACTAATATTGGTTATAAGGGTCTTAACCCTATTAATAAAACAAATTTAAAGGAGAGACAAAACATGTCAATTATCTCAGACGTTTACGCACGCGAAGTCCTAGATTCACGTGGTAACCCAACAATCGAAGTAGAAGTTTATACAGAAGACGGCGCATTCGGCCGCGGTATGGTTCCTTCAGGTGCTTCAACTGGTGAATACGAAGCCGTTGAATTACGTGATGGTGACAAAGCTCGTTACGGCGGTAAAGGTGTTACTAAAGCAGTTGATAATGTAAACAATGTTATCGCTGAAGCAATCATCGGCTATGACGTACGCGACCAAGCTGCAATCGATGCTGCTATGATCGAATTAGATGGCACACCTAACAAAGGTAAATTAGGCGCAAACGCTATTCTTGGTGTTTCTATTGCCGTTGCTCGTGCAGCTGCTGACTATTTAGAAATCCCATTGTACAACTACCTTGGCGGATTTAACACAAAAGTTTTGCCTACTCCTATGATGAATATCATCAACGGTGGATCACATGCAGATAACTCTATCGACTTCCAAGAGTTCATGATCATGCCAGTTGGCGCTCCTACATTCAAAGAAGCTTTACGTTATGGTGCTGAAGTATTCCACGCATTGGCTTCAATCTTGAAAGCTAAAGGTTTGGCTACATCAGTTGGTGACGAAGGTGGATTCGCTCCTAACCTTGGTTCTAACGAAGAAGGTTTCGAAGTAATCATCGAAGCTATCGAAAAAGCTGGCTATGTACCTGGTAAAGACATCGTTCTTGCTATGGATGCTGCTTCTTCAGAATTCTACGATAAAGAAAAAGGTGTTTACGTTTTAGCTGACTCAGGCGAAGGCGAAAAAACAACTGATGAAATGATTGCATTCTACGAAGAATTAGTTGCTAAATACCCAATCATCTCAATTGAAGATGGCTTGGATGAAAACGACTGGGAAGGTACTAAGAAATTAACTGAAGCTTTAGGCGATAAAGTTCAATTAGTTGGTGACGATTTATTCGTTACAAACACTGAAAAATTAGCTAAAGCGATTGAAATGGGCGTTGATAACTCAATCCTTATCAAAGTTAACCAAATTGGTACATTAACAGAAACATTCAATGCAATCGAAATGGCTAAAGAAGCTGGCTACACTGCAGTTGTATCTCACCGTTCTGGTGAAACAGAAGATTCAACAATCTCTGATATTGCTGTTGCAACAAACGCTGGCCAAATCAAAACTGGTTCTCTTTCACGTACTGACCGTATTGCTAAATACAATCAATTATTACGCATCGAAGACCAATTGGGTGATGTTGCAGAATACAAAGGTATCAAATCTTTCTACAACTTAAAAAACAACCCATTCATCGCTAAATAATTCCGATTATTAAGTGAGTAAAAGTCTGTGAGAAGCAATTCTCGCAGGCTTTTTTTGATTGAGGATTTAGGGCGGAATTTGAGGTATACCAATTTTTGCGTACTGCTGTTTTTCAAGGATTGCTAAGTACAAAAAGCGCCTAATTAGTCATACCTGGTGATTTAATTTTCTTCTGTTTTTCTTAAGAAAAGGAGCGTAAAAAATGCTATTTCAAGAAGGCGTAGAAGAATTTTTATTAGATTGTCGGGTAAGAAACTTGTCTAAAAGGACGATTGAAACGTATCAATCACAAATACGAGTTTTTAGTAGTTACATATTTTCAGAGTTTGAACTAGATAAGTTGGAAGAGATTAAGAAACCTCATGTAAAGAGTTTTATTCTATCGATGAAGGAAGAACGCAGTGCGAATTATATTAATCAGATTTTAAAAGCTCTCAGAACCTTCTATAAGTACCTTTTTACTGAAGAATATATTGATCGTAACTTTATGCTAGATATTCAATATTTGAAATCAGAGAAACGATTAATCAATACTTTTAATGATCAAGAGGTAGCTGCGATGATTAGTTTCTACAATCACACAGGATTTGTGAATCAGCGGAATAGACTAATCATAGAAATTATGACTGATTGTGGTTTGCGGGCAGAAGAAGTCCGATGCTTATCAAATGATAATTTTAAGGGAACCTACTTTCAATTAATGGGGAAAGGACGTAAAGAACGGGTTGTTCCTATTTCGCAATATCTGCAATTGTCCATCAAAAAATACCAGAAAACGAAACGAGGTTACTTTAATAATTTGCGTAATTATCGTGAAATTGATAATTACCTCATTGTCAGTAAATCTGGTAAAAAAATTACGAATAATGTTCTTTTGGAGAAGATAGTCAAAGACGCAGCAAATGGAATTGGAGTAAGGGATGAAGTAAAACGAAGAAGTTGCCACAGTTTGCGACACTATTTTGCACAGAAACTATTGAAGAGTGGGGTTAATCTTTATACAATTAGTCGCTTATTGGGACATTCCAATATCAAGACGACGCAAACCTATCTCAATTCCTTGAGCGATGCGGATATTTTGGAAAATACAAAAGTCACCCCATTGAAACGCTTGTTAAGAGAGGGGAAGATGTGATGGGAATGCAAAGATGTTTGATTCCATTGGTGACTGCCAGTCATCTACCAACGCAAACGTTTGAATAAAAAATAATTTTAGAAATTTTAAGGTCGTTACTGGATAAGAAAGCGATTAGAAAATCCGTTCATCCCCATTACCTTTCGTTATATGTATCCGAGTAGATTAGTCAGAAGGGTCTAGTTATTTTATAATCAGTCTAAGCAGTGATGACTTTATCGAAGAGTCTATTAAGATAAGTACTTTGATGAATTGGAAATGAATAAGAAGTCCGTAGAAACTTGATTATTTAATCAGTCTGCGGACTTCTTTCACTTTGCTTGTATAATAAGAAAGATCTCTATTTTCTTCGATAGCTTTTATAGAATTTATACATCCTTGAGTTTTATTACAAAGATTCAATAAATCTTTTTTTGATGGTTTTGAATTAGAATAAAGGGAGTTTAGTAACAAATCAAAGTTATCAATCATTTGCTTGTGTAATTTGCCAGAAGCTTGTATCTGAGTGGGGGTTATTACTACACCAGTTAGTTTACTTGCGTTATTAAAGAGTGTTCTAGATTTTTCTTGGTTTATTTGCAGACCAAAAGACCTAACAATCTTTTTTGCTGATCTTTCTACTGCTTTATTAATATACTTAGATGACGAAAAAGTAATATCGTCAAAATAGGCAGAAAAATGTAGTTGCTGCTGATTTGCTAAATTATTCAACTGTTGATACATAGACTCGTAAGCTAAAAAACTCATTAACGGACTTGTGGAATAACCTTGTGGAATGAACCTCCCATAATCGCCAGATTCAGTAGTAATTATTGTCAATATTCGAGCGACATCAGCTGGCTGATTAAGTTTGTTTTTGAAAAAGTCATAGACATATGAATCGCTTGTAGAGGGGAAGAAGTTTTTTAAGTCGATGAGGATAAGACTCTTAGCATTTTCATGGACTCTAGCGTTAGCTATGTAACTTCTATTTTTAATTCCGCCATATATATAGTTGGGAATCTCAATTTGTTCTAAACAGTTTTTGATGGCATTAATAGTTATTCGTTGTGTATCTGTGGGGTTAAAAAATTGACGAGTTTTTCTCCCTTTCGTCTTAGAAAAATATGGTGCTGAAAAAGAAATATCTGCTTGTTTCAACTTAGAAATATCAGTTTTTAATAAATAAGAAAGCCTCTTTTTTGAAGAAACTTCAAAAAGAGGACTTGTTGAGTAATTCATTTTATATACCTCGCAAAAATAAAAGAGAAGAGAATAAAGTAGATCAATCAAATGTTTGAGATTATCTACCATGAAGCTAAATAGACCAAGTATAGCTCGTAATGATTCAAGAGTGTCCTTGAAGTCCATTATGAGATTCACCATAATATTACAAAGAGTAATCTTCTGGAGGACCTTCTGCTTTCTGTGCTTATCACGAGTTTCTTTTAGTTCGTTTCTTGTTTTCATTTTAAAAATCTCCTTCCTTAAATTAGGCCGCAGCCCCCCTGTTTACTTAAGGAATACCAGAAGATAAGCACTTATTCAAATCTCCGTAAAAAACCCTGTTTAAAATTATGTTGGTATGTTAGCTTATACGTCATTAATCTATTATTGATACGTTACAACAATCAGTCAAGACGATAGCAGGGACAAACATGTAAGGGTTGAAATGTTACGAACGTTGAAAGAATCAACAAGATGTTTGTCAGGGAAATTCTGGTGAAACTCGTAGTATAATTATAACGTATATTCTTTAAACGCCGATTGTAAAATTAAGCTAGACAACTAAAAAAGCCATTTGTGCTACACTCAAAATAGTTCTGACCAAAGAAT